>CACDUM010000006.1:0-50141 GCA_902555965.1 uncultured Pelagibacteraceae bacterium
TTTAAAACTGATTTTGTAGCAAATGTAAGCCATGAATTAAGAACACCTTTAATGGCAATCAAAGGATCACTAGAAACAATTGAGGGCCCAGCGTCTGATGATGAAAAGGCTAAAAAAAAATTTATGAAAATAATGACTGATCAATCAAATAGAATGGAAAATTTAATTAATGATCTTTTAATACTAACAAGAATTGAATTAGAAGAACACATAAGGCCAAACTCTTTAGTTGATATAAATGATCTTTTCAAAACAATCATCAGTAATTTTGAGATTGTTTTAAAAAGAAAGAAATTAAATATTAATTTATCTCTCGCCAATCCAACAGTTGTTATTGGAGATGAAAAAAAATTACAAACTGTTTTTTCTAATCTTTTAGATAATGCAATTAAGTATTCAAAGGAAAATAAGTCTATTTATATATCAAGCAAAATTAGCGATGGTAAATTGTTAGAAAAAAATTTTATGATCAGTATTAAAGACGAAGGTGTTGGCATTCCTCAAAGATATATTTCTAGAATTACAGAAAGATTTTTTAGGGTAGATCTTGAACAAAGTAACAAGGTTGGTGGAACCGGTTTAGGATTAGCTATTGTTAAACATATAGTTACTCAACATCGTGGACACTATGAGATTCTAAGTGAGGAAAACCAAGGAACTGAAATTCAAATTTATTTACCAGCGAAAACTTAAATTTAAAAAATATTATATTGTAATAGTTTTAGAAGGTTTTTTTAACAATTCTTTACTTGATTAATGTTAATCTTTTAATTAATTTTTTTATATGGTTAAAATATTCAAAAATATTTTGATTTTTGCTTTTTTATTAAGCTCTATAACAACAAGTGTTTTTTCTAAAGATATCACAACATTATTAAGAAATCAGCAACTTACAGTTTTTGATATTGGAATTTTTAGATTAGAGGCAGATTTGAAAACTTCATATCCTTCTATTAAAGATCATTTAGAAGTTACTGAAGCTGAATTTTATACAGACGTAGTTACCTCGTATTCTAAAAATTCAATTGATTTAATTGTTTCTGTTCCTATGAATAGAAATCTCAAGAAGGAAAATTATTTTTCAGATTCTTTTAGATGTAGGAATATTTTTAATTCTGTAAGAGATTTTTTATTGAGGAATGAAAATTTGAGTAATTATAGATATACTATGGCTACAAGCTATTTAACCTCTATATTTTCAACCCCAAGTTCATGGCCAAGCTGGAGATATGATGAAGAAATTAGAGAGGAATTAGTAAACTTAGTAAAACTAGAAATAACTTTACGTCCAACCAAAGAACTAGCTCTTAATGAACAGGTAAACCCTGTTTCATGTATTGGTGGCTTAGAAACTGATATTGATCAAATAATTATATCAAAAAAATACAACTAAAAAGTTACCTTTTTAATAAAAGTGTAACAATTCTGTAATATTAAAGATTCAATAAATTTATACGAGTCAATCATCTTTTAATTAATAAATAACGAAAGGATTAAAGATAATGAAAAAACTAACTATAGTAATTGCTTCTTTAGTTGCACTTTCAATTGCAACTGTTGCACAAGCAAGAGATCAAATTAAGATAGTTGGTTCTTCTACAGTATTCCCTTATGCAACAGTTGTTGCTGAAAGATTTGGTGGTTCAGGATTTAAAACTCCTGTAATCGAGTCTACTGGTACTGGTGGTGGAGCTAAACTATTCTGTGCTGGTGTAGGTGAACAACATCCAGATATTACAAATGCATCAAGAGCTATGAAAGATAAAGAAAAAGCTCTATGTAAGAAAAATGGTGTTAATGATATCGTTGAAATAGTAATTGGTAACGATGGTATTACATTAGCTTACAGCAAAGATGCAAAACCAGTAAACTTTACTAAAGAACAATTATATTTAGCACTTGCTGCTCATACAGTTGTTGATGGTAAATTAGTTCCAAATATTTATAAAACTTGGGACCAAATTGACCCTAGCTTACCAAAACAAAAAATTTCAGTGATGATCCCACCAGGAACATCAGGAACTAGAGATGCTTGGAATTCTTTAGTAATGAAAAAAGGTATGACTAAAGAAGCTAAAGCTCTTTATAAAGCTGGTTTTGAAGCTGGAAATAAAAAATACAAAAAACCTCAAAAACTTTACAGAGAAGATGGTGCTGCTATTGAAGTTGGAGAAAACGATAGTTTAATCATCCAAAAGTTAACTCAAGATAAAGAAATGTTTGGTTTCTTTGGTTTCAGTTATTTCTTAGCTGCAAAAGATAAATTGCAAGCAGCAAGTATTGATGGTGGACAACCGTCATTAAAGTCTATTCAAGACTACAGTTATGCTGTTGCTAGACCTTTATTCTTCTACGTGAAAAAAGCACACGTTGGAGTGATTCCAGGCTTACATGAGTTTGTGAAAGAATTCACAACTAAGAAAGCTATTGGAAAAGGTGGTTACTTAGCAGACATTGGTTTAGTGCCATTAGACTCTAAGTTGTATAAAACTACTAGAACTAATGCTACGAAGCTAGTTGCTATGGGTAATTAATTATTCCTCAGTTAACAAATGATTAAAAAGGGGGTCTTTTTAGACCCCTTTTTTTTAAAAAAAGAGTAAAGTCCTCACTTAAGGAGATTCTGTGAACTTAATATTATTTACATTTATTGTTCTTCTAGGTTTCACAAGCTATTATTTTGGACGCAAAAAAGCATATACAATTCAATCTACAAAAAAAAGATTAACCGCATTACCACAATTTTATGGTTATTATCTTGCAATCTGGTGTGCAATACCAGCCTTTATAATTTTTTCATTATGGGCAATTTTTGAGCCCACAATTGTAAAACTATTAATCTTAAGTGATTATTCAAATCAAGGTTATCTTGATGATGAATTAAATTTATTATACGAAAAATCAAAAGCATTGTCTCGAGGGCAATTCACTGGAGAAATTACACCTTTTATTGAAGCTTCAGCTGAAAAATATTTAAGTCTTCGATCAATAGCTCAAAGTTCAAAAGTTGTTATAGTATTATCTGCAATTATTGCCTCTGTTGCTTATGCGTATAAAAGAATTTCATCTAATTCTAGAACAAGAGAACCAGTTGAAAAATTTTTGAACGCAGTCTTATTTACAGCTTCTTTAGCTGCAATATTAACTACTGTTGGAATAGTTTTCTCACTTATATTTCAAACTATAGATTTTTTTAAAGTAATTCCATTATTTGATTTTGTCTTTGGAACTCACTGGTATCCAGCAAAAGCTTTTGTTAGAGATTCTTCTGAGGCTTTAGATCCGACAATGTATTCAGATACTTTTGGAGCAGTCCCTATTTTTGCAGGTACTTTTTTTATTGCATTTATTGCTATGTGCGTTGCTATCCCAATTGGATTAATGAGTGGAATTTATTTAGCTGAATATGCATCAACTAAAGTTAGACAATATGCAAAACCATTAATTGAAATTTTAGCTGGTATACCAACAGTTGTTTATGGTTTTTTTGCTGCCCTAACTGTTGGACCATTTTTGAAAGAATTAGGAACTTCAATGGGTCTTGAAGTTTCAGCTGAAAGTGCTTTAGCAGCAGGAGGGGTAATGGGTATTATGATTATACCATTTATTTCAAGTTTAAGTGACGATGTAATTACAAGTGTGCCTCAAAGTTTAAGAGATGGAAGTTACGCTATGGGAGCAACTAAATCAGAAACAATTAAGAGAGTTATTTTTCCCGCGGCATTGCCGGGGATAGTTGGATCTATTTTACTTGGTGTTTCAAGAGCTATTGGAGAAACAATGATAGTTGTTATGGCCTCTGGTTTAGCTGCTAATTTAACTTTAAATCCTTTAGAGTCTACTTCAACGATTACAGCTCAAATTGTGGTTATTCTAATTGGTGACCAAGCTTTTGGCGACCCAAAAACGCAAGCTGCTTTTGCTTTAGGTATGTCATTATTTTTAGTAACACTTTGTTTAAATATTGTGGCCTTGAGAGTAGTTAAAAAATATAGAGAAAAATATGAATAAAAATAAAGAACAATTATTAAATAAAAGATATAAAGCTGAACAGCGATTTCGCTTATACGGTCTGAGTGCAATTTTTATGGCACTTTTATTTTTAACAATCTTTATTTTTAAAATTTTTTCAACTGGCTATTCAGCTTTTCAAAAAACATGGCTTATTGTTCCAGTAACTTTCGATGCTGAATTAATGATGTTAGACCAAAATCCTTCTAAAGAAGATTTACAGGACGCTGATTATTACGATATAGCATTAAAATCAATGGCTGATTTAGATCCAAACGCCAATGAAGATCAAGAAAATGAATTGAAGAGAATGGTGTCTTATTTTTTTGAAAAAGAAATTAAAAATGAACTTTTAAATGACCCTAATTTAATAGGAAAAACAAAGGAAGTTTATCTAACTGCTTCAGATGATTTAGACCAAGTCTTTAAAGGAAATTATCCAAGAGATTTACCTGAAGACCAAAGAAGAGTAAGCGATTATCAATTAAAAATTTTTGATCAACTTGTTGCAAATGGTAAGGTTGAAAGTAAATTTAATATAAGTTTTTTTACAAATGCTGACTCAAGAGAAGCTGAGCTAGCTGGAATAGCAAGTTCATTTATGGGCTCAATTTTTTCTATACTTGTTTGTTTAATGATAGCTTTTCCTGTTGCGGTTCTAGCTGCAATCTATCTTGAAGAATTTGCCCCTAAAAATAGATTTACTGATTTTATTGAAGTTAATATAAACAACTTAGCAGCGGTTCCATCTATAGTTTTTGGTCTATTAGGGTTAGGAGTTTTATTGGCTATATTTCAATTACCAAGGTCTACCCCATTAGTTGGAGGTATCACTTTGTCCTTAATGACCCTACCAACAATAATTATAGCTGCTAGAGCATCTTTAAAAGCAGTTCCACCAAGTATAAGAGAGGCAGCACTTGCTATGGGAGCAAGTCGAATGCAAACCACAATGCATCATACAGTTCCTCTTTCTATGCCTGGCACGTTATCAGGAACAATAATTGGTTTAGCTCAAGCTTTAGGAGAAACTGCACCCTTAATTTTAATTGGAATGGTTGCTTTTGTTAACACGATACCTGGATCACCCATGGATCCTGCTGCAAGCTTACCAGTTCAAATTTATATTTGGGCTGAAAGTGCTGAAAGGGGATTTGTAGAAAAAGTTTCGGCATGTATAATGGTCTTACTTGGCTTTTTAATAATAATGAATTTATTTGCCCAAATAATAAGACATAAGTTTGAGAAAAAATGGAGCTAAAATGATAAAGATTAAAGCAAAAGATGTTGATGTTTTTTATGGAAAAAAACAAGCGCTCTTTAATATAAGTTTAGATATTGAGGAAAATCAAGTAACGGCATTAATTGGTCCATCTGGTTGTGGTAAATCAACTTTCCTAAGATGTCTTAATAGAATGAATGATGTAATTGATATCTGTAGTGTTAAAGGAGAAATTTTAATTAATGATTTTAATATCAATGATAAAAGTTGTGATGTCGTAAGACTAAGAGAAAAAATTGGTATGGTTTTTCAAAAACCCAATCCTTTCCCAAAAACTTTATATGAAAATGTATCTTACGGTCCAACAATTCATGGTATGGCTCAATCAAAACAAGAAATGGATGAAATTGTTGAAACTAGTTTGAAAAAGGCTGCATTATGGGAAGAGGTAAAAGATAGGTTGCATGAACCTGGAACTGGATTATCTGGAGGACAACAGCAAAGACTTTGTATTGCTAGAGCGATTTCTGTAAGACCTGAAGTTATATTAATGGATGAACCTTGTTCAGCATTAGATCCAATAGCAACAGCACAAATTGAAGAATTGATTGATGAGTTAAAAAAAGAGCACACAATAATAATTGTAACTCATTCTATGGCTCAAGCAGCACGTGTTTCTCAAAATACAGGTTTTTTTCATTTAGGACAATTGATTGAACATGGATCTACTGATAAAATATTTAAGAATCCTGATAATAAAAAAACGCAAGATTATATAACAGGGAGGTTTGGATAATGTCTGAAGCACCACATACAGTCAAATCTTACGAAGAAGAACTAAAAAATCTTAATGCTAATATAATTAAAATGGGAAGTGCATGTGAAGATTCTTTAGGTAAAGCAATTCAAGCCATCACAACAAGAGATAACAATATTGCAGAAGCTGTTATTCAAGAAGATGAAAAAATAGATAAATATGAGACTTTAATTGAACAGCAAGTTGTGAATTTAATTGCTTTAAGACAACCTATGGCAATTGATTTAAGAGAGACAGTAACGGCTTTGAAAATGTCTTCAGATTTAGAAAGAATAGGTGATTTAGCAAAAAATATATCCAAGAGAACACTTTTGCTTAACGAAAATCTTCCAAAGAACTTGGTAGACTCATTGAATAGAGTATCTACCAATGTTCAAAAACAATTAAAATCAACATTAGATGCTTATCTAGAAAGATCTGCGCCAATGGCAGTAAATGTTTGGGAAGGTGATGAGCAAATAGATGATCTAACAAATCTTTGTATGCAAGAAGTTATAAAATATCTTAAAGAAAATGAAAAAAATTTAGAAGATGGAACCCATTTATTGTTTGTAACTAAAAACATAGAGCGTATTGGTGATCATACTACAAATGTTGCAGAACAAGTTTATTATTTAGTTAAAGGCGAATATTTAGAAGGTGATAGACCCAAGGGAACAGAGCCAATTGTAACCGGAGAAAAATGATTTATGTCAGCTCATGTTTTCATAGCTGAAGATGAAGCATCAATTGTTAGTTTGTTAAAGTACAATCTTGAAAAAGAAGGTTATAAAGTCAGTCATTCAGAAAATGGAGAAGATGCTCTTAAACAAATAAAATTAAAACAGCCAGATTTAATATTAATGGATTGGATGTTACCAGAATTATCTGGTGTTGAAATTTGTAAAAACTTAAAAAAAGATAATAAGTTTAATGATATTCCTGTCATTATGTTAACTGCAAAAGGGGAGGAAGAAGACAAATTAAAAGCATTTGATACAGGTGCAGATGATTATGTAACTAAACCTTTTAGTCAAAAAGAATTGAATGCTAGAATTAAATCTTTATTGAGAAGATCTAAACCTCAATCATCATCAGACATTGTAGAATTTACTGATTTAAAAATAGATCGGATTACAAAAAGAGTTTATAGAAAAGATAAAGAAATTACTTTGGGTCCAACTGAATTTAAACTCTTAGATTTTTTTATCAAAAATCCAAAAAGAGTTTATTCAAGAGAACAACTCTTAAACAATGTTTGGGGAGAAAATATATATGTTGAGTCTAGAACAGTTGATGTTCATATTAGAAGATTAAGACAAGCAATTAACATACAAAATACAAAACCTTTAATTAGAACAGTAAGATCAGCTGGTTATTCTTTAGAATCTTGAAGATCTTTGGGTCTTATAAATTTTTTTAATACTCCCTTTTTCTCAACTTCATTCCAGGATTTAATATCAAACTCAATTTTTGCAAATGCTGCTGTTGGGAATTTATAATTCATTAGTTTAAAATTATTCGTATTATGATTTTTTGTAAGATTTCGTACTAAATTTTTCACTGATGGTTCATGGTTTATAATCAAAATTGATTTATATTCACTGGATATTTCTTTAATTTTTTTTACAATTGCATTCTCATCAACTAAATATAAATCTTTTGAAAAATTAACTTTTTTTGGCTTATTAATTTTCTTGGATAAAATTTGAAAAGTTTTTTTTGTTCTTTTCGATGATGAAATTAATGCATAATCAAATTCAAATTTTTTTTTAACAAAAAATTCACAAATCATTTTTGCATTTTTCTTGCCTCTTTTAGTAAGTGGTCTATCAAAATCATTAATACTTAAATCATCCCAACTAGATTTTGCGTGTCTCATGACGTATAATTGATACATAAAATCTAAATATATGACTGCTTTAAAAAAACAACATAAAGAAGAGTTGAAATCTAAATATATAAATAGAGAGCTTTCTTGGTTAAAATTCAACGATAGAGTACTTTTAGAGGCGCAAAATATCGAAAATCCTCTTTATGAAAGAGTAAAGTTTTTATCAATTGCTGGGTCTAATCTAGATGAATTTTTTATGGTCCGTGTAGCTGGGTTATATAGTCAAATAAAACAAGAAGTTGACTCACTAAGCTCTGATGGTTTGACACCTGAAGAGCAAATGGATGAGGTAGTGCTTGAAACTAAGAATCTATTAAAAAAACAGAACAAAATTTTTATTCAACTGATTATGGAATTAAAAAAAAATAATATCAATTTAGTTAAACCAGTTAATTTAAATACTAAGGATAAAAAAAAACTTTTAGAAATATTTAAAGAAGAGATTTACCCTTTATTAACACCATCAGCAATTGATCCTGCACATCCATTTCCATTTATAATCAATCAAGGAAGAGCAATTGTAATGAAGTTAAGAAAAAAAAATAAAAAAAGGATTTTAAACTCAATAATAGTAATACCAAAAGCATTATCTAGATTTATTGAAATTGAGTTTTCAAAAAATCATAAGAAATTTGTGATTCTAGATGATGTAATAAGTTTTTTTGCTAATGAAATTTTTCCAGATCATGATTTAGAAAAGAAAATGATTTTTAGAGTAATAAGAGACAGCGATGTAGAGATTCAAGAGGAAGCAGAAGATTTGGTTAGATCTTTTGAATTGGCTTTAAAAAGACGTAGAACGGGTGATATTGTTCGTTTAGAGGTTCTTGAAAATAGTGATAACGAATTGATAAGATTTATAATTAATAAATTAGATATAAATCCTGACTATATTTATGATGTTGCTGGCCTTGTTGGAATTCAAGATATAGATCAAATATGTAAAGTAAAAAATCCAAAATTAAGATTTAAACATTTTACACCTAGAGAAGTTGAAAGATTAAAAGAATATAATGATAATTTTTTTGAAACTATTAAAAAGAAAGATTTAGTTGTTCATCATCCTTTTGAAACATTTGACTCAGTAATTGAATTTTTAAACCAAGCAGCAAATGATAAAAAAGTTATAGCTATAAAACAAACTCTATATAGAACAACTCTAGACTCACCAATTGTTAAAGCTTTAATAACAGCTGCAGAAAACGGAAAAACAGTTACCGCTTTAATTGAAATTAAAGCTAGATTTGATGAGGAAGCTAATATTCAACTATCAAGAAGTTTAGAAAAAGTAGGTGTTCAAATTGTTTATGGTTTTGCTAAATATAAAACTCATGCAAAATCATCATTAGTTTTAAGAAGAGAACAGGGTAAAATACAAACTTATTTTCATTTAGGAACTGGCAATTATCATCCAGTAAATGCTAAAATTTATACTGATTTGTCTTTATTTAGTTGTGATAAGAAAATGGCATCAGATGTTGAAAAGTTTTTCAATTATGTAACAGGATACGCAAAACCAAAAAATTTAAATAAAATTTCTATTTCGCCAGTAAATATGAGGCAAACCTTAAATGAAAATATTGATGCTGAAATTAAAAATTCTAAAAATGGAAAATTTGCAGCTATTTGGGCAAAAATGAACTCTTTAGTAGATCCAGAAATTATTGATAAATTTTATGAAGCTTCGAATGCTGGTGTAAAAATTCATTTATTTGTAAGGGGTGTTTGTTGTTTAAGACCAGGAGTAAAAGATAGATCAGAAAACATATTTGTAAAAAGTATCATAGGAAGATTTTTAGAGCATTCTAGAATTTATTGTTTTAGTAATGGTACAAAAAAAATGCCTAATAGAAATGCAAAAGTATATATTTCGTCAGCTGATTTAATGCCGAGAAATTTAAATCGAAGGGTAGAACTTCTAGTCCCAATTGAAAATGAGACTGTTCATGAACAGATCTTAGATCAAATAATGTTGGCAAATTATCTTGATACTAATCAGAGCTGGGAACTTGAAGCTGATGGTAATTATAAAAAAATTAAATATAGTAAGAGCGATTCCTTTTCAGCTCATGAATATTTTATGAATAATCCGAGCTTATCTGGAAGAGGTAAAGCTAAACTAAGAATGCAACCTAAACAACTGCACTTAAGATTGATTAAAAGTGGAAGTAATTAAAAGTAAAAATAGTTTAAAATTAAATCAGGCTAAATTAGCTATAATAGACATTGGATCAAACTCTATAAGAATGCTAATTTATGAAGATTTCAGTTCTTCTCGTGTGCCTTTTTTTAATGAAAAAGCAGTTTGTGAACTTGGAAAAAATTTAGATAAATCGAAAAAACTTCACAGATCTGGTACTGAATATGCTTTAAAAGTTTTAAAAAGATTTTCTGAAATTTTAAATGTTTCAAAAATCACAAATCTAAAGATTATTGCAACAGCAGTTATAAGAGAAGCAACTGATACAAAACCTTTTATTGATGAAGTTGAAAAACTTTTTAAAACTAAGATTAATATATTATCAGGCGAAGAAGAAGCTAAATACACAGCTGAGGGAGTAAAAATAGGTTTTGAAAATGTTGATGGATTAGTTGCTGACCTTGGCGGTGGTAGTTTGGAGTTAGCCCGAGTTGAAAACAATATAGTAACCAATAAAACCTCATTACCTGTTGGTGTTTTAAGATTAATGAATAATCCTATAGTTAAAAAAAGAAATTTAGCAAAATATATTAAAAAATTATTAAGAGATGAAAAATGGCTCTCAAAAAAGAAATTTAATAATTTATATTTAGTTGGAGGTACTTGGCGTGCATTATTTAAATTACATCTTTTTCAAAATAATCATCCAGTACACATAATTCATCAATATAGTATTGATAATAATGTTTTATCTAAGTTTGTTGAAAAAATTTCTTCTTTTAATAAATCCAAACTTAAAACAGTTGAGTATATTTCAAAATCTAGAACACCATATTTACCTTATAGCTGTATTATACTTGATGAAATTATGAAAGTTTCAAATCCAAAAAAAATTATTTGTTCTATCAGTGGTTTGCGTGAAGGATCTTTATCAATTGACCATTTTAAAGATGTAAAAGAATCTGAAATTTTTTACAAAGCAATTGAGAAGGTTGCGCAAAAAAGAGGTGATTTAGGGTCAAATTATAAAAAATATTATGATTTTATTCATCCAGTTTTTGAAGGTAATGAGCACTTTAATAAGAAATTATTATATCTGGCATGTGTATTAAGTCATATGGATTGGGGATTGGGAGCATTTCAAAAAGCTGAATTGGTATTTCAAGAAACGATAAATACTCCTTTACTTAGATTGACTCATAAAGAAAGAATACAATTAGCTTTGTCATGCTATTGGCGGTACTGTAGTATCAAGTATAATCCAAAGATCGAGTATTTAACTTTTTTGAATAATAATGAAATTTTTTCAAGCAAACAAGTTGGTGCAGCATTGAGATTTTCACAATCATTGACCTCGATATCTACGATATTTCTTGAAGAGTTTAAATTGTATAAAAGAGGTAATGCTGTATTTTTAAAAATTCCATCACAACATCAAGAAATACTCTCAAAACAAGTTACCAAAAGATTTAAAGCTCTTGCTAGAGAATTATTTTTAGAGCCAAGAGTAATTTATTCAAATAATTCAAAATAAACTTAAATTAATTAAACTTTAATAATAAGTAAATATTTCTGTAACTTAATCTTTTTAAGATAATTTACAAAATTTAAATATTCATTATTTTTTCCCCTGTTTAAATTTTGTTAATTAGCTTCTTTCTTCCTTCTCATTTAAGAGAAGGAAGAAAGACAATTTGGAATTAATTATTTATAGATGCAGGAGACTGCTCTGCATTCTTCTTAGCAAGTTTTTTTGCTTTTTTTTCAGCAACCTTTTTTTCTAGACCAGCAATTTTAATATTAAGGCTTGATAATTTTTTTTCTTTAGCTGTAATTTTATTTTTAAGTTTATCAATTGATTTTAATATTTTTGTTTTTTTCTTTTCATTCTTTTTTAGTTTTTTTCTCATTACTGCCTCCGAATTATTTGATACTTAATTTAATCATATAATCCTAAAATAAAAAGGATATTTTGTTACAACCTATAGTTTATAGTTTTTTAAGACCTGTTATTAAATAAAAAAACATTGCTATATGAGAACTATTATTGAATTTTTGATTTAATATTAATTTAAATATCTCTCTTTGATTAAAAAGATGAATTCTAATACCTTGTTCTGGTTTCGAAATTTTAATTAAGTCTTCTGTGTAATAACCAGTAATTTTAGTAGTTAGTCTTCCAGGTTCAGTATAAAAAGTTATTATTTTACTCAATTTTGATCTTGATCTATATCCTGTTTCTTCTCTTAATTCCTTATATGCTGATTGCAGAGTTGTTTCCTTTTTTTCCACTATGCCAGAAGGAAACTCGTAATTAATTTTATTAATTGGAACTCTTTTTTGGGAAACTACTACATATTTGTCTTTAATCTTAGGTATTACTAATGAAAGATTAGAAGTTTTAAGATAATGATAAAACTCTTTTTTTTTAAATTTTTTGTTAATTAAACTTATTCGATTGGTAAGTTTTATATTTTTCAATTTTTTTCTAAAAATAACTTTTTAACAATAAGTACAGCAATTAACATTCCAATAAGCTCAGCTAAAATATAATAAGGAGTATTTAAATAACTAATACCAGTAAAAGACTCTGTAAATGTTCTAGCAATAGCAACAGCTGGATTTGCAAATGAAGTTGAGGAAGTAAACCAATAACCAGCAGTAATATAAAGACCAACACTAGCAGCAACAGCAATTTTACCTGACTTCATTGAACCAAAAATTATTGTTATAAGCCCTAATGTTGCTATTACCTCAGATGTGAATATGTAAATCCCATCTCTTGACTTAGTAGATAATTCATAAATCTCATGTTCAAAAAAGAAATTAGCTAAACCAACACCAATTAAGCAACCAACTAATTGAGCAATAATATAAAAGGGTAATAGTTTCTTTTTTAATTTACCTGTTATTGTCATTGCGATACTTACAAATGGATTAAAGTGAGCTCCTGATACATCTGCAAATATTGTAATGAGCACAAATAAACCTGCTCCTGTTGCTATAGTATTAGCTATTAACATCACAGCAACATCATTAGTTAAGTTTTCAGCCATTAAACCTGAACCAACAATAATCATTACTAAAAAACAACTGCCTAATAATTCAGCAAGAAAATAGCGGCTTTTATTTTTCATAAAGCAGTTCCTTTATTCTTTTATGAATATTATTGTAAACTTTTTCTATTATTTCATCTTTTTTATTTAAGTCGTTTGTTTCATTAAGTAATTTAACAGGATCCTCTATATCCCAATGAATTATCTGATCTTTATTTGGCCAAATAGGGCAGACTTCGTTATTGGCATTATTACAAACTGTAATCACATAATCCATTTTAATTTGACCATTAATAAACTCATTAAAATTTTTAGATCTATAATTTGAAAGATCATAATGTTTTGATAATAAATAATTCTTCACATCTTCATTTACTTTTCCTGTTGGATTACTCCCGGCACTAAAACCTTTATACAAATCGTCATACTCATTATTTATAATACTTTCAGCAATAATACTTCTTGCTGAATTACCTGTGCATACAAACAATATATTCTTCATTTAAAAAATAATCTTATAAATCCCAATAACAAATAATGGAATCTGTAATCCGAAGTTTGTTAGTATCGCTTTATCTTTGCTCATAAATCCAGCTATAGTCCATCCAACAACTCCTAATCCATGAAAATATATATTTAATGGATATATATTTAAATTTGTAAGAAGTATTCCTACTAAAACTAGAAACGTACTGATCCACTTTAGATATTTTTTTATAAACATAAAATCCCCTTCCGTTGTTATTATTTCAGTTATGTTAAGAATTTATTACAGTTTATAGGAAAAATAATTTTATTTTGTGTCTTCCCAATCAAATCTTGGAAAAGAATCAAAAATTTTAAATATGCCATCCGACCATTGATCACAGACCTTAGAATATTCAGTATCAGTGATATTTAAGCATTTTTGTGAGGCAATTTTATATTCATCTTTTTTATAGACAGCAAAATCAATAGGAGGGCCTACGGTTAAATCACTTTTTAATGTTGAGTCCATTGAAATTAGAGCACAACGTGATGCATCACCAATAGATACGCTAGGTTTTATAACTCTATCTAAAATAGGTTTACCGTATTTTACTTCTCCAATAACTAGATAAGGTTTGCTATCAGCTGGTTTAATATAATTTCCTTGAGAGTACACTAAATACAATTCTAAAGGTTGACCTTTGATCTGACCACCAACTAAAAATGACGAACCTAATAAAACAGTATCTGTGTTTATTCCCCTAGGTGCTGAATGTTCAATATTTAATGATCCAATGTAGGATGCAATTTGATCAAAATCTTTACAGGTATTTAAATTCATTATTCCACTTTCGCCTTTAAGGTCTTTTTCAATAGACTTGTATACTGCTTGAGATGTACCTAAGTTTCCAGAGGTAACTATTATGACACTTCTATCACCAACATCATGAACAAACATTTTTGAGTATATATTGACATTATCTAACCCTGCATTTGTTCTAGAGTCTGAGGCAAAAACTATTCCGTCTTGAGCTTTAATGCCAACACAATAAGTCATAAGTACTATTAATATTTATTAATTAATTAACATATAATTAAATTCAAGCATAGCTGATATAACTATATCGCAATTGATTGTTTATCTTAATTATTAAACAATCTTTTAATGAGCGGTAAACTCTGGGATAATTATAATGCAACAAAAGCATACGACGGCTATTTTACTAATGAGAACAAATTAAGAAAACATGCCGTTATAATTTCAAGTATATTAGAAAGATATGGAAAAGAAAAACTTCAAGAAATTGAAAAAAATTGTCAAAGTACTATCAGCGCTAGAGGAATAAATTTTAGAGTTTATGCTGCTAATAACAGAGCAGAGGAGAAGAAATGGCCATTAGATATTATTCCAAGAATAATTCCTAAATCACAATGGAATAAAGTAACTAAAGGTTTAAAGCAAAGAGTAAAAGCTTTGAATTTATTTATTGATGACGTGTATAATCAAAAGAAAATTTTTAAAGATAATGTTATTCCTCGAGAAATTATTTTTAATTCACCTTACTATGTAAAGGAATGTGAAGGATTTTCACCTAAATATAAATCTTGGGCAAATATATCTGGAGTAGATTTAATCAGGAATAAAAATGGAGATTATTTAGTTTTAGAGGATAATTTAAGAGTGCCATCTGGTGTTTCTTATATGCTTGAGAACAGAATGGTAATGAGAGATGTTTTTCCTGAACTATTTACGAGATATAAAGTTGCATCAATACATCAATACACCAACAAACTTTTTAATTGTATGAATGAATGTATTCCTAAAAAAACTGCTCATCCACATATGGTAGTTTTAACACCAGGAATTTATAATTCTGCTTACTTTGAACATTCTTTTTTAGCAGAGCAAATGGGAATTGCTTTGGTAGAGGGAAAAGATTTATTTGTTGAAAATGATAATGTTTATATGAAAACTGTAAAAGGTCCTTTGAAAGTTGATTGCATATACAGAAGATTAGACGATAATTTCTTAGATCCCAAAGCTTTTAATAAAGACTCTCTCATTGGTGTTCCTGGATTATTCAAATGCTGGTTAAAAAAGAATGTAGGTATAATTAATGCTATTGGTACAGGTGTTGCTGACGATAAGGTAGTTTATTCATATGTAAATAAGATGATAGTTTATTATTTAGGCGAACAACCTATTTTAAATCAAGTTGAGACATATTTGTGTCATGACGAAAGTCAAAAAAAGTATGTTTTAGAAAATTTATCTAAACTAGTAGTTAAACCTGCAAATGCTTCAGGTGGTTATGGAATTATGATAGGTCCTAAAGCCTCAACTAAAGAAAGAGAGGAAGTCGCAGAAAAAATTAAAAAGTGTCCTCGAGAATATATTGCGCAACCTCTAGAAACTTTGTCTACTGCTCCAACAATTACTGATAAAGATATAGAACCAAGGCATTTAGACTTAAGACCATTTGTTTTAAGTGGTAAAACTAATTATGTTACTACTGGTGGACTGACTAGAGTTGCACTCAGAAAAGGAAGTACTATTGTTAATAGTTCCCAAGGTGGTGGTTCAAAAGACACTTTGATTGTTGAATAGAAGTATTTTATTTAACTTTACATTTTTTACATAATCCAAAAAATTCAAGATTATATTTAATGTACTTCATGCCATCTTTATCCTTAAAATTAGCTAAATATTTTGAGAGACTATCACTACTTATTTCTGTTACTTTCTCACAAATCTCACAAATTGAAAATGCAGTAGCTTTAGCTACCTGACAACTCGAATTATGACATGCGATAAAGGCATTGCGACTTTCAATTTTGTGGATTTTTCCTATTTCAACCAACTTATCTAACGCTCGATAAACTTGTAGAGGAGCTTTAATACCTTTTTTTTGAACATTATAAAGTATCGTGTAAGCTTTAAGTGGCTCAGGTGATTTGTTAATCAAATCAAAAATAATTTGCTGATTTTTTGAAAGGGTTTGCATATTTCCCATTTTACCAATTCCTCACTAATTTTTCAATTTAATTGATTGTTTAATTTTGAATAATGAAAGTATAAATAATAATAAGGCTGCAGTTATAATTGATGGACCTGAGGATGTATTAAATTCTAAAGATGTGAACAAACCTATAATGACAGATAATAATCCTCCTATAATTGAGTAGATAACCATTTTCTGCGGACTAGTTGAGATATTTCTAGCCATTGCAGCTGGTATAATTAACATCCCTGTTATTAATAACAATCCTACCATTTTTATTGAAATCGCAATGATCGCTGCCATTAGAATTGTAAATATTGCTTTAGCTCTATCAGGGTTTAGACCTTCAGCCTCTGCTAGTTCATAATTTACCGTTGAGGCAAATAAAGGTTTCCAAATGAATTTTAAAGTTAATAAAATCAATGCACCTCCTATCCAGATAATTAATAAGTCGTTTACTGAAACTGCTAAAATATCTCCAAATAATAATCCCATAATATCAAATCTGATAAATGTTAAAAAACCTATAACAACAAGTCCAACGGCTAGAGATGAATGAGCCAGAAGGCCCAACAAAGCATCACCTGGTAGATTGGTTTTTTTTTGTAGTTGAATCAAAATTAAAGCTATCATTGAGGAAATAATAAATACTGATAATGCAATATTAAATTCCATTGTAAAAGCTAATGTGACACCTAATAATGCGGAGTGAGCCAATGTATCACCAAAATAAGATAATCTTCTCCAAATCACAAAACAACCAAGAGGTCCCGTTACTAAAGCAACTCCAATTCCAGCTACCAAAGCTCTTATAAAAAAATCATCAAACATTTAATTTTTTTTAATTTCACCCTCATCTGTATGAATATGGTCGTGCTTATGTTCATATCTTGACAATATTTGTGAAGCTTGTTCACCGAATAAAGCTTTATACTCATTGTTTTTCGCAACATCTAATGGAGATCCTGAGCAACAGACATGGCCGTTTAAACAAACAACATGGTCTGTTGCACTCATCACAGTATGTAAATCATGAGAAATTAATAGAATGCCACAATCCAATTCATCAGAAATTTTCTTAATTAGTTCATATAAAGCAATTTCACCAGTAAAATCTACTCCTTGCACTGGTTCATCAAGCACTAATAGATCAGGTTTTTTTGATATAGCTCTAGCGAGCAGCACTCTTTGAAATTCACCACCAGATAAATCTCCTAAATTTTTATCTTTTAAATGAATTACACCGGTTAAAGACAAAGCTTCATCTATTATTTCATTATTTAGATTTTCAGTTAATACCATGAAATCACTTACCCTTAGCGGTAAAGTCCAATCAATGGAGATTTTCTGTGGAACATATCCAACTTTATTGGTGTATTTTTCAACCGAACCATCAATCTTTTTGTAAATACCTAAAGCAATTTTAGCTGTTGTGCTTTTTCCTGATCCATTTGGACCTATAAGAGTAACTATTTTTCCTTTTTCAACTTGTAGTGAAACACCTTTAACTAGCCATTTGTTATTCAATTGTAAACCAGCGTTATTTAATTTTACCAATATATTTTGATCAGTGCTCATTTTTTTTCTTGACTAATAAGTGTTATATTATTACATCATGTTATATTATAACAATCTAAATATAAAACATATGAAAAACTTAAAAAAATTACCATTAATTCTATCACTATTATCATTCTTAACAATTTTTGTACCAGCTAACGCTGAAATTAAAGTAGTTGCAGCAATAAAACCAATCCATTCTCTTGCAAGTTATTTAATGGATGGTGTTGCTAAACCAGATTTAATTGTTGATGGTTATGCTTCCCCACATGGATTTGCACTTAAGCCATCACACGCAAAAATGATACAAAATGCTGATATTATATTTTGGGTTGGTGAGGATATCGAAACCTTTTTAGAGAAACCATTAAAAACAATTGCAAAAGATGCTGAAAAAATCGAATTAATGGAAATTAAAGGTTTAACTAAACTTAAATTTAGAGAAAGAAATATTTTTGAAGGTCATGACGATCATGGGCATAAGGAAGATGATCATGACGATCATGCTAAGAAAGAAGATGATCATGATGACCACGACCATGATAAAAAAGAGAAGGAACATGGTCATGATGAACACGATCATGATAAAAAAGGTCATAAAAAAGATGATCACGATGACCATGGACACGAGGGACATGCTCACGGAGAGTTTGATCCACACATATGGCTTGATCCGATGAATGCAAAAATAATTTTAAGTGAAATGGCAGAACACTTAATTGAAAATGATCCAAAAAATGAGGCAAAATATAAAGCAAATTTAAAAAACGCTCATAAAGATTTAGATAAACTAACTAAGAAAGTTAAATCTGAATTAAACAAAGAATTCAAATCAATAGTTTTTCACGATGCCTATCAATACTTTGAAAAAAGATTTGGGATAAATATTCTTGGGGCATTTACAGTGAACACTGATGTTATGCCAGGTGCTGAACAATTAGCTGAAATCAGAGAGGTAATTGAGCATGATAAAGTTAGTTGTATATTTTCAGAGCCTCAATTTAATCCCGATATTATTAAAGCTGTAGCAAAAGATACTAATGTTGCAACAGGTGTAATCGATCCATTAGGAGCTACACTTGATCCAGGTAAGGATTTGTATTTTGATTTAATAGGTAATATGTCAAAATCTTTCAAAGGTTGTTAATTAGAAATTGATCTTTAGTTATAAATAATATCTAATAATGGGATGGGTACAGTTTCCCTGACATTAGATGAAATTTTTGATTTAGCTAAAAAAACTTTACTAGCTAATGGTTGTGATGATGAAACAGCTTCTATTCTGTCTGACCTGATTAGAAATGCCGAAAGGGATGGATCTTTATCACATGGTTTGTTTAGATTACCTGCATATGTGAGTGGTTTAAAAAGCGGAAAAATTAATGGTAAAGGAAAGCCTGAAATTAAAAAAATTTCTTCATCAGTTATAAAAGTTCAAGGGAATAATTGTTTAGCGCCAGTAGTTTTAAATAAAGGGTTGCCTGAATTAGCTAAAGCTACAAAAGAAAATGGTGTAGCAGTGCTTGCAATAAATAATTCTCATCACATGGCAGCGATGTGGCCCGAAACAGAAAAGTTAGCAGAAGAAGGTTTAGTTGCTTTTGCATGCACATCATACAAACCTGCTGTAGCACCTGCTGGTGCAATCAAACCATTGTTTGGAACAAATCCGATTTCATTTGCTTGGCCGCGACCTGGTAAAACTCCAGTCGTTTATGATATGGCCACAGCATCAATGGCAATGGGAGAAGTCCAAGTCGCTAAAAGAGAAGGGCACAAAGTTCCACTTGGAACTGGTTTAACTAAAGATGGTAAAGAGACTACTGATCCAGGCGCAATTGCAGATGGTGGTGTATTACTTCCTTTTGGTGGTTACAAAGGTTCAGCAATAGCAATGATGGTTGAGTTAATGGCTGGTGCTTTGGTTGGTGATAATTTTAGTTTTGAAACAGCAGCTAAAGATAATAATGATGGTGGACCACCAAGCGGGGGAGAATTTATCATTGCAATTTCACCTGACAAAACTTCAGGAACAAATTGGCAAAAACATGCAGATGAATTTTTTGATAAAATGAAATCTTTTGATGGGGTTAGACTTCCAGGTGAAAGAAGACATAAGAATAGATTAGATAAAGGCCCTCGAAATATTAATGAAGAATTGGTTAATAAAATAAAATCTCTAAGCTAAAGTTATCTCAATCGGTGTATGATCTGAAGGTTTTTCACGACCTCTTGGATCTTTATTAATATTTATACCTTTAATTTGATCAATTAAAGAATTTGAAACTAAGAAGTGATCAATTCGCATCCCATTATTTTTTTGCCAAGCACCTCTCATGTAGTCCCAAAAGGTATAACCTTCCTTAGTTTCATTAAAATGTCTATAGACATCACTAAAACCAAGGTTGATCATTTCTCTTAATTTTTTTCTGATTTCCAATCTAAATAAAGCATCATCCTCAAAACTTTTTGGATTATAAACATCTTCAGCTGCTGGAATAATATTAAAATCTCCAGCAAGAATAATATTTGAATTTTTTTTACTTAAACTCTTTAACTGTTTAATTAAATCATCCAACCATTGTTTTTTGTATTTATATTTATCTGTATCTACAGGATTTCCATTAGGTGTATAAATGTTTATTAATTGAATATTTTTCTTTTTATACTCCAGTTCAGCTGAAATTATTCTTGATTGCTTTAATTTATCTTTAATTAAGTTAGTTTTAATATTTTTTAATTTACCTTTAGATATAATAGCAACCCCATTATAACTTTTTTGACCAAATACATGACTTTCATAATCCATTGCTGAAAAATCATCATAGGGAAAGTTTACATCCTCTGTTTTGATTTCCTGCATCATTAGGATATCTGGTTTATATTTTAAGAGATAACTTTTAATATTATCAATACGAGCTCTCACAGAATTTACATTCCATGAAGAAATAATCATTAAAGAGAAAAAGAAACACCACAACCACAAGATGACTTAGTTTGTGGATTTGTTATCTTAAATTGTTCACCAATTAATTCTGAAACATAATCAACTTCAGAGCCTTTTAATAAATCTGCTGAAGTTTTATCAATTAAAATATTTTCAAAGTTTAAATCATCTTTTGATTTTTCTTTATCAAAAGTGAATTCGTATTGAAATCCTGAACAACCACCACCTTTAATAGCGATTCTAAAAAAAGACCCTTTATCTTTTTTAGACAGCAAAACATTGATCTGTTTTAGTGCTTTATCAGTAAATTTAATTTCTTTAATCATAATTGATCACTGGTATTAGTAATATAATACTTAATATTTTATTTTAAAGGATGAAAAAATACTCAAAGATAGGTCAATTCAAAAGTAAAGGTAGGATATTTAAGGAATCTTTGTCAAAATATAGATCACCTTATCAAAGAGATAGAGATCGTATTATTCACAGCGCTTCATTTAGAAGATTGAAACATAAAACACAGGTATTTGTTAATACTGAAGGGGATCATTATAGAACTCGAATTACTCATTCTATGGAGGTTGCTCAAATAGCAAGATCCATCGCTAGATACTTCAGTTTGAATGAGGACTTAGCAGAAACACTCAGTTTAGCGCATGATTTGGGCCACACTCCTTTCGGTCATGCAGGTGAAGATGCTTTAAATGAATGTATGAGCATTCATGGAGGGTTTGATCACAATTTACAAACATTAAGAATTGTTATGTTTTTAGAGAATAAGTATTTGAAATTTAGTGGCTTAAATCTTTCTGTTGAAACATTAGAGGGACTTTTAAAACACAATGGTCCAGTTGAAGATTTTCATTTAGTTGATGAATTGATAGGTGTTAAAAAATTTAAAAACATGATTAATTTTAAAACCTTTCCATCACTAGAGGCTCAAATTTCATCTATATCTGATGATATTGCTTATAATAACCATGACATACAAGATGGCATAAAAGCAAACTTATTTAGATTAGAAGAGTTAGTAGAAATAGATTTTTTTAAAAATATTTATAGAAAATATAAAAAAAAAGTTAACAAAAAAAATTACAAGATTGCAACTTACCAGATCATAAGAGACTCAATTGACTTAATGATCAAAGATTTAATAAGTAATACCATTAAAAATCTTAATCAAAATAAAATTAAGAGTAGAAATGATTTGAATAAAACTGATTTTCTTATGGTTGATTTCTCTGATAAAATTAAAAATTCTGATAATGAAATTCGGTATTTTTTAAGGTCCAAAATGTACAATAACAAGAATGTGCTAAATAAAAATAACAAAGGTAAATTAATAATTAAAAAATTGTTTGCCAAAATAAGTAAAAATCCGGCAAAGTTTATTTCAAAAGAACATTTATCTAAAAACAAATATCGATCAGTTTCTGATTTTATTTCTGGTATGACTGATAGATATGCTATCAACCTTTATAACGATATCAAATGAACATTTTTGATCAATACTTAGATAAAATAAAAAAGATTATTCTAGATTTATCGAAAAAGGGTAAAATAATTTTGCCAGATAATTTAGATGGAATAAACACCGAAATTCCACCTGAGAAATTTAATTGTGACATTTCTACAAATGTTGCGATGGTTTTGTCAAAAATAAATCAAAAGCCCCCTTTGGAATTAGCTGAAACCTTAGCAAAGAGTCTTGAAAATGAGGACAAGTCAATAAAAGAGGTATCAATCGTAAAACCTGGATTTATAAATATTAAATTTCAACCTGTGTTTTGGACAAATTTTTCAAAAGAAATTATTAAGAACGCTAAAACATTTGGAATAAATTCAAATGAGCAAAAGAAAAATTATTTAATTGAATTTGTTTCTGCTAATCCAACAGGGCCTTTACATGTGGGACATTGCCGAGGTGCTATTTTAGGAGATGTAATTTCAAATGTTTTATCATTTAATAATCATAAAGTTACTAAAGAATATTATGTAAATGACTATGGCAATCAGATAATTAATTTCACAAAATCAGTATATTTTAGAATAAGAGAAATCAAATTTAATGAAACTTTTCCAACAGATAATGAAGATCTTTATCCTGGTGAATATTTGATTGAGTTTGCAAATAATATTATTTCTTCAAATCCAAAAATAGATTTTACTAATTACGATGCAATATCTGAAGAATTAACTAGCCTGTCTATAGACGAGGCAATAAAATTAATAAAAAAAAATCTTAGTAGCCTTGGTATAATTCACGATAATTTCGTCAGTGAAAAAAAATTAGTGCTCAATCAAGAAGTTGAAAAAGTAGTAGAAAATCTTCAAAAGAATAAATTTGTTTATAAAGGTAAAATTAAGGCTCCAGCTGTTGAGAACGATGATAATTGGGTTGAGAGAGAACAATTACTTTTTAAATCAACTGATTTTGGTGATGACAAAGATAGAGCATTACAAAAATCTGATGGTGCCTGGACTTATTTTGCTAGTGATGTTGCTTACCACAAAAATAAATTGGACAGAAAGTTTGACTACTTGATAAATATTTTAGGTGCAGATCATGCGGGGTATATTAAAAGAATTACATCCTCTGTCGATGCTTTGTCGAACTCTAAAGGAAAACTTATTTGCAAAGTTAGTCAACTTGTAAAACTTATAAAAGATAAAAAACCATTCAAAATGTCAAAACGTAAAGGTGATTATATAACTGTTGATGATTTAATTAATGAAGTTGGAAAAGATGCTACACGTTTTATCATGTTGAACAGAAGTAATGATGTCGAACTTGACTTTGATTTTGATAATGTAATTGAAAAATCAAAAGACAATCCTTTGTATTATGTACAATATTGTTATGCTCGAATTTCATCTGTTTTTAGACATCTGGAAATAGATTTAAAAAAAGATTTAAAGATTGATGAATATAATTTTGAATATTCTGACCATGAAATAAACATCTTAAAAAAAATATCCGAGTGGCCAAAGTGCATCGAAATATCAAGTAAGAAGCTAGAACCACATAGAATTCCAGTATATCTTTATGAACTAGCCTCTCTATTTCACTCTTACTGGAACTTGGGAAAAGATAATCCTGAAAAAAGATTTATAAATGAGAATAAGAAGATATCGAATGACAAATTAGTTTTATTAAAACTTATATCAAATGTTGTTAAATCTGGAATGAATATCGTAGGTGTATCTGCTCCTGAAAAAATGTAATGTTTAAAGAAATCAAATATATCATTTTCGTCTTTATTATTGGTCTTTTTATTTTTTTTACAGCAAAATATTATTTTTCTGATGCCTATAAAAAAAAATCTTATAGATCTCTTAACAATATTGAAAATAAGATAAATACTTACTCAGAAAAATTACCAATTTTAGAAGATGATACGAAAAATATTATTGAATACGTTGAGCAAACAAACAATAAAAAAAAGAAAAAATTTAATTTTTGGAAATTATTAGAAAATAATGAATAAACGTCGATCATTTATTGTTGGTATTAAATCAACAAAACTTTCAGTAAAAGAAAAGTCATTTCTTAAAAAATATAAACCCTGGGGAGTTATCTTATTTACAAGAAATATTAAAAATATTGATCAAACTTTAAAACTCACCACGTCAATAAGAAAATTATTCAAAGATAAAAAATATCCCATTTTAATTGATCAAGAAGGGGGTAAAGTTAATCGGTTAAAAAATATTATATCATTCGATAATTTGACTTCAGAATTTTTTGGAAAAAAATATGTTAAAAATGTAGATGAATTTAAATTTTATTATAAATTGTTTGTTGATAAAACTTCATATTTATTAAAATCTCTTGGTATTAATATTAATACTTCCCCTGTCTTAGATTTAAGAATTAAAGGTGCCTCAAATGTCATTGGGAATAGATCTTTTTCCAATAATCCCAAAATTGTATCTAAAATAGGAGATTATTGTATCAATTATTTCCATCAAAATGGTATTGGAACAGTCATAAAGCATATTCCAGGACATGGTCTTGCAAAGGTAGACAGTCACCATTTTACTCCGATGGTGAATAAAAAATTGACTTATTTAACCAAGAAAGATTTTCTTCCATTTAAAAATAAAAAAACTTTTTTTGCTATGACCGCTCACATAATTTTTACTCAAATTGACAAAGAAAATTGTGTTACTCACTCAAAAAAATTTATTAAATTAATTCGCAATAAAATTGGTTTTAAAGATATTTTGATTTCTGATGATTTATCCATGAAAAGTCTTAAGGGTAATTTAAAGGAAAATACAATCAAAACGTTTAGTGCAGGTTGTAATTTAGCCTTACATTGTAATGGAAATTTAAATGAAATGAAAATTGTAGGAAATAATTCACCATTGATAAATCCTTTTCTCGTTAAAAAAACATCACAATTTTACAAAATTTTAAGTTAATATTGATTGATGATTGAAAATGATTCTGAACTTTTTAAAGTAGATGTTGAAAATTATAATGGACCATTAGACGTTCTTTTAGATCTTGCAAAAGCTCAAAAAGTTAATCTTGAGGATATATCTATTACAAAATTAGCAGATCAGTTTCATGATTTTATTACTCAAGAAAAAAAATTAAATTTAGAGATTGCTTCAGAATACTTATTAATGGCAACATGGTTAGCATATTTAAAATCAAAATTATTATTACCAGGCACCCCCGAAGAAGAATTTAAAGTTCAAGAAGTAGCTGAAAAATTAAAACTTCAACTTAAGAAACTTGAATTAATAAGGTTATTATCTGAACAGATGCTTAAAAGAAAAAGATTAGGAAGAGAAATTAGAACTAGAGGTATGAGAGCAGGCATAAGGCCCATCTACAATAGTGAGTATAAATTAAATTTATTTGACCTCATGAAAACCTATTCTACTATAATTATGACTAAAGATTTTCAGAGAATTAACATTCCAAAATTACCAGTTTTCACAACAGAAGAAGGTATAAAAACTATAAAAGATTTTTTTGGAAAATTAATGGATTGGAAAAAATTAGATGATTTAATACCGAAAAGTTTTAAAAGTGGATCAAAATACAAACGAACCGGTAAAGCAGGAATATTTGCAGGGTCTCTTGAGTTGGTCAAGGAGGGCAACCTAAGCATAAAGCAAGAAAACCTTTTTGATGATATTTATATAAAAGAAAACAAATGATAAAAAAAAAGATTAAGAAAAAAGACAATATTATTAATTTTCCAACTAAATTATCTTCAATCGAAAAGGAAATTGAAGGAATTGTTTTTGCTGCTGCAGAACCATTAGATATTGAAACTATTGAAAATAAGATATCTAAAAAAACGGATGTCGAAAAAATTTTGTTAAAATTACAAGCTGAATATTCAAATCGGGGTATTAACTTAGTTTGCATTTCTAAAAAATGGTCTTTTAGAACTTCACCTAATCTTTCAAATCTAATGACCCAAGAAAAAACTGTTGAAAAAAAACTATCAAAAGCTGCAATTGAAACTCTTGCTATAATTGTTTATCATCAACCAGTTACTCGGGCAGAGATAGAAGAAATAAGAGGAGTAGCTTTTGGAACTAACACCTTGGAAATTTTAATGGAATTAAATTGGGTTAAACCTGGTGGACGAAAAAATGTCCCTGGTCGACCTATTCAATATGTTACGACGGATGACTTTTTAAGCCATTTTAACTTGCAAAAATTATCTGATTTACCAACAGTAGATGAACTTGGAGCTGCAGGTTTAATTGATAGTACCAATATTGATAACGCTATTTTTGGTACTGGAAAATTCTATAAAGAAAAACAAGATGATAAAAAAGAGGACATTTATTCAAATATTGATGAAATGTTAAGTAGCACTCTTGACTCGGATTATAAGAACTAAGCCTACAAATTAGACTTTTCAATTATTGATAAAAAGGTTATAAGTTTTCTATGAGCATTGGAATTTGGCAAATAGCAATCGTTGTAATACTTGTGGTATTATTATTTGGTAGAGGAAAAATTTCCAGCCTTATGGGCGATGTAGCAAAAGGAATAAAAAGTTTTAAAAAGGGTATGGCATCAGATGTGACTGATGACAATGAACCTAAAAATATTTCTGACGATAATCAAGATTCGAACAAAAAAGAATAAATCACATGCCTACTATTGGTTGGTTTGAGATTTTAATTGTAGTTGCAATAGCTATTGTAGTCTTGGGACCTAAGGACTTTCCGATAATGCTCAAAAAAGTTGGTTCATGGATCGGCTCTGCAAAAAAATATGTCAATAATATTCAAAATGAAGTCTCAAATATTGATCTTGAAGATAATAAGATAGAAAAAAAAGAAGAAAAAAAAGATGAGTCATGACGAAAATGAAGGTGGCTTTGTAAGTCATTTAGCTGAGTTAAGAAAAAGACTAATTCATAGTTTTATTTTTCTAATAATCTTTTTTATAGGATGTTATTTTTTTGCTGAACATCTTTATGGTTTTTTAGTAGAACCATATGCACAAGCAGTTAAAGATGATGGAACTGATAGACGACTTATTTTCACAGCTTTACAAGAAACTTTCCTCACCTATTTGAAAGTATCTTTTTTCACAGCTTTTTTTGTTACTTGTCCATTTATTTTGATGCAAGTTTGGAAATTTATTGCTCCTGGTCTTTATAAACATGAAAAAATTGCAATTTTACCTTATTTAGTTTTAACCCCAATCTTATTCTTACTAGGGGGCATGTTGGTTTATTATTTAATAATGCCCTTAGCGATAAAATTCTTTTTATCTTTTGAAAGTTCTGGTCTTTCAACAAATTTACCAATTCAACTAGAAGCAAAAGTAAACGAATATCTTTCATTGGTAATGAAACTTATATTTGCGTTTGGCATAAGCTTTCAATTACCTGTTGTGTTGAGTTTATTAGCGAGGGTAGGGTTAGTTGATTCTGATTTTTTAAAGAAACGAAGAAAATATGTTGTGGTTATTATATTTGCAGCCGCAGCTTTACTCACACCCCCAGATCCCATCACACAAATTGGTTTAGCGATACCATTATTAATTCTATATGAATTATCAATATTTTCAGTAAAACTTATTGAGAATAAAAATTTAAAAAATTCTGATGCATAACATTAAAGAAATTAGAAAAGATTTTGATGCATTTTCAAAAGCATTAAAAAAAAGATCAATCAATATAGATCTTAATAAACTCAAAAAATTAGATATAGATAATAGAGATTTAATTCAAAAAAAAGAAACATTAGAAAAAGAAAAGAAAGATATTTCAAAAACAAAAGATAAGGCTTTATTTTCTAGGTCAAAAGAAATTACCCAATCTATTGATGAAATTTCTGATCAACAGTCAAAAATTAAATCAGATTTAGATGAAATTTTATCAAATATTCCAAATATACCTCATGATGATGTGCCTATAGGATCTAATGAAAATGAAAATGTTGAATTAAATAAATCGGGTCAGATTCCTAATTTTGAATTTACTCCAAAATCACATTTTGAATTAGGTGAAAAACTTGGCATGTTAGATTTTGATCTTGCCACAAAAACCACTGGCTCACGATTTGTTTTTGTTAAGAATAAATTAGCATTACTTGAAAGAGCAATTTCAAATTTTATGCTTGATATACATACTTCAAAAAATGGATATGAGGAAATTTCACCACCTTTATTAGCATCAGAAAATACAATGTTCGGAACTGGTCAATTACCTAAATTTGAAAATGATCAATTCGAAGTAAAATTAGAAGAGGGAAGTGGTAGAAAATTTTTAATTCCTACAGCAGAAGTTATTTTAACCAATATTGTAAAAGATAAAATTTTAGATCATAAAACATTACCGATGAGATTTGTTGCATCTACACCATGTTTTAGAAAAGAGGCTGGTAGTTATGGTAAAGATACAAAAGGAATGATTAGACAACATCAATTTTATAAAGTTGAATTAGTTAGTATTGTGGAACAAAATAAATGTCTTGAAGAATTAGAGAGAATGACAAATTGTGCCACAGGAATTTTGGATTTGTTAGAGTTACCATATAGAAAAATGATTTTATGTAGTGGTGATATGGGATTTAGTGCAGAAAAAACTTACGATATAGAAGTATGGTTACCTTCAGAAAACAAGTATAGAGAAATATCTTCATGTTCATCATGTTCAACTTTCCAGGCAACACGGATGAAAGCTAGATATAAAAATTTAAATAAAGAAACAGTATTTGTTGGAACGCTTAATGGAAGTGGTTTAGCAGTGGGTAGAACTCTTATTGCTATTTTAGAAAATTTCCAGCAAAAGGATGGGTCTATAAATATTCCAAAAGTGCTTAGACCTTATATGAATAATCTAGAAAAAATTAGTCTGAATTAAAGTTGTTTTAACTTATGAGATAGTATAAAAATTCATTTTTAATTAAGGAGTTTTATGGAAAGTTCAGGAATAGGTCAATTTATACCACTAATACTAATTTTTGTTATTTTTTATTTTTTCTTGATAAGACCACAGCAAAAAAAAGTCAAAGAGCATAAAGCTATGGTCGAGGGTTTAAAAAAAGGTGATAAGATTGTAACTTCAGGCGGTATTACAGGAACCATAACCAGAGTTGTAGACAACGATAAAATAGAAGTTGAGGTTGCTGAAAATGTGACTGTTGAAGTTATCAGAGGTACAGGTGTACAAAGTCTGATGAACTCTCAAGAAGTTAAAAAGTAATTTTGTTAAAGTAAAGTGTTATATTTTTCAAAATTCAGAATAATATCAGTAATATTAATTTCTCTATTTTTTATTTTAATTGCCTCATCAAATTTATTTAAGTTTGAAAATAACTTACTAAATAAGAAAATTAATCTTGGATTAGATCTTCAGGGAGGTTCTTACCTCCTACTCGAAATTGATAATAATCCAGTTATTGAGCAAAAAATACAAAATCTTTCAATTACCATTAGAAATTATTTCAAAGACAAAAATATAAGAATTAAAAATTTAAAAATTTTAGGACAAAAATTATCTTTTTCTGTAGATGAAAACTTTAAACAAACTATTCTAGATACGTTTAATGATGAGGAAAGTGAATTAAATCCTTATTATCCAAGATTTAAATCTCATCAATTAGATATCACTGAGGAAAATAATATTTTTTTTGTCAATTATTCAACCCAAGGTATTGTTAAATTAAAAACATCTTCCCAAGATCAAGCATTAGAAATTGTAAGAAGAAGAATTGATGAGATAGGAACTAATGAGCCCAATATTTTAAAAAGAGGAAACGACAGAATTCTTGTTGAATTACCTGGATTAGATGATCCAATGAGAATTAAATCATTGCTTGGTAAAACTGCAAATCTTACATTTAGATTTGTAACTAATAACGATCAAGACTCTTTTGGAGCGGAAAAACTTAGTTATGAAGATGAGTCTGAAGAAGATGCTCTTGTAAGTAAAAGAATTATTTTAAGCGGAGACAATCTGCTAGATGCTCAACCAAGAATGGATAGTGAGACGAATGAAACAGTGGTTACATTTACACTTGATAGAGTTGGAGCTAAAAGATTTGGTAAGGCCACATCGACTGGTATTGGTAAACAATTAGCAATAGTATTGGATGGTAAGATTATAAGCGCACCGGTTATAAGAGATACAATTGCAAGTGGATCAGGTCAAATCAGTGGTGGATTCACTTTTCAATCAGCAACAGATTTAGCTCTTTTATTAAGATCTGGTGCATTACCTGCTCCTTTAAATATTATCGAGGAACGAACAGTTGGTCCTGACTTAGGACAAGACTCAATTAATGCAGGAATGATTGCATTAGCAATTGGTTTTGTATTAGTAATAGTATTTATCTTTGTTAAATATAAGGTATTTGGTTTAATTACCAATATAACGTTAATAGTTAATCTTTTCTTACTCATTGGAATATTGACCATATTCGAGGCGACCTTAACTCTTCCAGGGATCGCTGGAATAATTTTGACAGTTGGTATGGCAGTCGATGCAAATGTTTTAATCTTTGAGAGAATTAAAGAAGAGCTAAAAAATGAAAAAAATAATTTAATAGCCTTTGATAGTGGTTACACAAAATCTAGAACCGCTATACTTGATGCAAATATAACAACATTATTAGCTGCTATTATTTTATTTTTTATGGGCTCAGGTCCAATCAAAGGTTTTTCACTTACACTTGGGATTGGAATTTTTACAACATTATTTTCAGTTTATTTCATAGCAAGGTTATTGACTGTTTTATATGTGTACAGAAACAAAGAAAAAGAGGGCTTAATTTAGATGATTGCTTTTAATAAATACTATAATCAATTTAACATACTCTCTATATCCTTAGTTGTTATCTCGTTATTTTTACTGACTTTCAAAGGTCTTAACTTTGGAATAGATTTTAAGGGTGGGACGTTAATTGAATTAAGATCAACTGACAGTAAAATTAATGTGTCATCTCTAAGAGATAATTTAAATTCTATGAATTTAGGTGATGTTTCAGTAAAAAATTTTGGCAATGAGACAGACTTTCTTATTAAATTTGAAATTAATAATAACAAAAATATTATTGAGGAAATTAAATCAAATTTAGATAAATCATTTGGCAATACTTTTGATTTTAGAAGAGTTGAAAACGTAGGACCGAAAGTAAGTGCTGAGTTGCTTAAATCTGGAGTAATAGCTATCGCAGTGGCATTAACTTTAATGTTAATTTACATTTGGATCAGATTTGAATGGCAATTTAGTTTAGGAGCTATATTAGCTTTGTTTCATGACGTGTTGGTAACCCTAGGTTTATTTTCATTGCTTGGTCTTGAAATCAATTTATCTATTATTGCAGCTGTATTAACTATCGTTGGTTACTCCATGAATGATACAGTCGTTATTTTTGATAGAGTAAGGGAAAATTTAAGAAAATATTCTGATATTAAAATTTACGATTTAACCAATATCTCAATCAATGAAACATTATCTAGAACTTTAATTACATCAATAACGACTTTATTAGCTTTACTTTCAATATTTTTCTTTGGTGGCGAGATACTAAAAGGTTTTTCTTTGGCTATGATATTTGGTGTAATTTTTGGAACTTATTCATCTATCTATATTGCTAATACCGTTTTAGTTAGACTAAGAGTTTCACAAAAAACTGTTTTAAGAGAAGACGAAAGTAGTTAATAAAGGTTTTGAGCAGCTACCATAGTAAGCAGCATTGGTATTGACAACAAAGTATTAGTTCTCGAAAATAACATAGCTGTTCTTGCTGACTTGGCTTTTAGATCAGGTTCACACTCAACAATACCTAAAGCTCTTTTTTGATTAGGCCATATTACAAACCACACGTTAAATGCCATAACCAAGCCCAACCACATACCAATTCCAATGGCTGTGTGTTTTGGAATGCCAGATCCTATACTTAAAGTCATTGCATCATGCAAATATCCATTAAGACCTGCAAGTGCTAAACCTGATAGAACTGTAAATGCTGCACCCCATCTAAAATAAAATAATGCAGCTGGCGCAATTACTTTACCAATAGCTGGTTTCTGTTCATCTGGAATTTTTGCCATGTTTGGGATTTGAACAAAATTAAAATACCATAACAAGCCAATCCACATTATACCAACTACTACATGCACAAATCTCGCAAACCAACTCCAAAAAAGTGCATCAAAACTAAAACCATCATTTTGATAAAATAAACCTAAAAATAACAGAACTGCAATGGCTAAAGAAACGTGAATAGTTTTCGATAAAGATGAAAGTAAATTACCCATACTTAATTTTATACTGATTTAGAGTGAGATGACAATGGTATTTATTGTAAAAGATTTTTTAAAAACTTACCCGTATAACTTCCATTAACTTTACAAATTTCCTCAGGTTTTCCTTCAGCGATAATTTTTCCACCTTTTACACCACCCTCAGGACCCATATCGACAATATAATCTGCGGTTTTTATAACATCTAAGTTGTGTTCTATCACAACCACTGTGTTACCTAATGAAACAAATGTATGTAAAATTTCTAATAATTTTTTGATGTCGTGTTGGTGAAGACCAGTAGTCGGTTCATCTAAAATGTACATTGTTCTTCCTGTCGATCTTTTTGATAATTCTTTAGCTAATTTAATTCTTTGTGCTTCCCCCCCTGATAGAGTTGTAGCTTGTTGACCAATTTTTATATAGCCTAGACCAACTTTTTTTAAAGTTAGCAATTTAGTTTTTATATTTGAAATATTTTCAAAATATTCGCAACCCTCATCAACTGTCATGTTTAAAACATCCGCAATACTTTTATCTTTGAATTTTATCTCTAAGGTTTCCCGATTATATCTGGTTCCTTTACATTCATCACATTGTATATAGACGTCTGGGAGAAAATGCATTTCATAAGTTATAACTCCATCTCCCTCACAAGCTTCACACCTACCTCCTTTGACATTAAAAGAGAATCTTCCTGGTTTGTATCCTCTTGTTTTTGACTCGGGTAATCCTGTAAACCAATCTCTAATTGGCCCGAATGCTCCAGTATAAGTTGCTGGATTTGATCTTGGGGTACGACCAATTGGTGATTGATCAATATCAATTATCTTATCGATTAATTCTGTGCCTTTGAAACCTTTGAATGGTTTTGGAATTTTTCTAGATTTATTATTATTCAAAGTTAAGTTTAATGCGTTATATAATGTCTGTAAGATTAATGTTGACTTACCACTTCCTGATACACCAGTGACACAAGTCAAACTACCTAAAGGTATTTTTAAATTAACATTATTCAAATTATTACCAGTCGCACCTGTTATTTCGAGAAACCTTCCATTCTTTGCCAATCTTCTTTTCTTGGGAACATCAATTCTTAATTTGTTTGAAAGATATTTTCCTGTGATACTAATTTTATTTTTTGTTATCTCATCAAAAGTTCCTTGCGCAACAACTTCACCACCTTTGTTTCCCGCTTCAGGACCAAGATCAATAATATGATCTGCATTTTCCATTGTTTCAGTATCATGCTCAACTACTATTACTGTATTTCCCAAATCTCGTAATCTTTTAAGAGCATTGATCAGTTTTACATTATCTTTTTGATGCAAACCAATAGATGGTTCATCTAAAACATATAGCACTCCAGTTAAACCAGAGCCAATTTGAGATGCTAAACGTATTCTTTGTGCTTCTCCTCCTGATAAAGTACCAGACTCTCTTGATAATGTTAGATAATCAAGACCAACATTTAAAAGAAAATTTAATCTTTCATTAATCTCTTTGAGGATATGTTCGGCAATTTTGACTTGTCTTTTATCTAAATTGAACTTTAAATTTTCAAACCATTTTGCAGCATCTAAAATTGATTTTTCAGTCACTTCACTAATGTGCAAGCCGTCAATTTTTACACACAATGCCTCATCTTTTAATCTATGACCATTACATCTCTCACATTTAGTATCTGACTGATATTGGGCTATTTCTTCTCTTTTCCAATCACTATCAGTTTCTAAATATCTTCTCTCTAAATTATTTATTACCCCTTCAAATGTCTTTTTATGTGAGTATTTTTCATAACCATCGTCATATGAAAACTTGATTTCTTCATCATCAGATCCATAAAGAATGATATCCTTTATTTTTTTTGAGAGTTTTGACCATTTTTCATCTAATGAAAAGTCATAATGTTTTGCTAAAGAAGATAATGTTTGTGCATAATATAGAGTGGTTGTTTTAGCCCAGGGTTCAATAGCACCATCGGCAATACTTTTTTTATGATTTGGTACTACTAAATTTGGATCAACATTTAGTTTAATTCCAATTCCCTCACATTCCTCACAAGCACCAAAAGGACTATTAAATGAGAAAAGTCTTGGTTCAATTTCCTCGATTGTAAAGCCACTTTCAGGACATGCAAACTTAGTCGAAAATATTAATTTTTCTACTTTTCTATATTTTTTTGGTAAGGTTTCATCTTCATATTCAACGAATACTAATCCATTCGCTAAGTTTACAGAAGACTCAATACTTTCAGCTAATCTGTTTCCTAAAGATGAATTTAGAACTATCCTATCGACCAAAATATATATGTCATGCTTAATTTTCTTATTTAATTCAGGAACTTTATCAATATCATAAATTACATCGTCCACTTTTATTTTTCGAAACCCTCTTTTTTTATAATTTAGGATTTCTTTTTTATATTCTCCCTTTCTCCCCCTGACTACTGGAGCGTAGATATATATTGTTGACTTTTTTGGAAGCTCTTTAATTTTATCCACAATCTGTGTAATCGTCTGTGATGTTATTGGTTTACCTGTAAAAGGAGAATAGGGTATACCGGCTCTCGCATATAAAACACGCATGTAATCATATATTTCAGTTACTGTAGCAACAGTTGATCTTGGATTTTTAGAAGTATTTTTTTGCTCTATCGATATTGCTGGGCTCAACCCCTCAATTAAATCAACATTTGGCTTTTTCATTTTATCTAAAAATTGTCTTGCATAAGCGGATAAACTCTCAACATACCTTCTTTGACCTTCTGCATAGACTGTATCAAAAGCTAAAGACGACTTTCCTGATCCTGATAGACCAGTTATGACAACAAATTTATCTTTGGGTATCTCTAAAGAAACATTTTTTAAATTGTGTTCTTTAGCTCCCTTAATAACTATCTTTTTCATCATAATTTTTGTTGCTTTGACTTAATAAAATTAATATTCAGAGTAAATTGTGGTATAGTTCTAATTAACAAATTTAACAAATATTAAAATATTATGGCTGGAAGTTTAAATAAAGTACTTTTAATTGGTCGTTTGGGCGCAGATCCAGAGATCAAACAAATGGTAAATGGCAAAAGTGTTGCACGATTAAGTCTGGCAACAAGTCAATCTTGGAAAGATAAGAATACTGGTGAAAAAAAAGAAAAAACAGAATGGCACCGTATAGTTGTATTCAATGAGGGATTAGTAAATGTTGTTCAACAATATTTAAAAAAGGGAGCCCAAATATATGTTGAAGGACAATTAACAACTCGAAAATGGAAAGATGAGCAGTCTGGTCAAGACAAATACTCAACTGAAATTGTTATTCAAGGATATAACTCATCTTTGACTATGTTAGGTGGAGGTAATTCAGGTGGAAGTATTTCAAATGATAATACTCAATCTAATAATGATGACATGTCACAAATTTCAAATGACATGGATGATGAAATTCCATTTTAATATTTATGCAAAAAACTGAAATTCCTGAGGATAAGAATATAAAATTAATCTCGATGCATGATGAGATGAGCTCATCTTATCTATCGTATGCAATGAGTGTTATAGTCAGTAGAGCACTTCCTGATATACGGGATGGTTTAAAACCAGTTCATAGAAGAATTTTGTATGCAATGTACAAAGGTGGATATGATTGGTCAAAACAATTTAGAAAATCTGCAAGAATTGTTGGAGATGTTATTGGTAAGTATCACCCGCATGGAGATCAGTCAGTTTATGATGCTCTAGTAAGAATGGTTCAGGATTTTTCAATGAGCTTACCTTTAGTTGATGGACAAGGAAATTTTGGATCTATTGATGGCGATCCTGCTGCTGCGATGAGATATACAGAAACTAGATTATCTAAAGTTTCACAATTTTTAATTGATGATATCGAAAAGAATACAATTTCATTCAAAAATAATTACGACGAAACAGAGAAAGAACCAACAGTTTTACCAGCTCAATTTCCTAATTTATTAGTAAATGGTGCAGGTGGTATTGCAGTTGGAATGGCAACTAGCATACCACCACATAATCTAGGTGAAATAATTAACGGAACATTAGCTTTAATTGAAAATAAAGATATTAAAATTAAAGATCTTATGAAGCACATACCTGGGCCTGATTTTCCAACTGGAGGAGTAATTATTGGAAAAGACATGATCAAACAAGGTTATAACAAAGGCAGAGGTTCTTTTAAAATTAGAGGTGAAATTTCAATAGAAAGTTTAAAAAATGGAAGAGAAAGATTGGTTATCACATCAATTCCTTATCAAGTTAATAAATCTGTTTTGAATGAGAGAATTGCTCAGCTTGTAAGAGAAAAAAAAATTGAGGGTATAAGAGATATAAGAGATGAGTCTAATCGAGAAGGAATCAGAGTTTCAATAGATTTGAGAAGTGGGGTAGAACCCGAAACAGTAAAAAGACAACTTTACAAGAATACACAAATTGAAAGTTCATTTGGATTCAATACACTTGCAATAGTTGATGGCAAACCTGAAACTTGTAACTTAAAAGATTTCTTATCAAATTTTTTATCCTTTAGAGAGGACGTTGTAGTCAAAAAAACAAAATTTGATTTACAAAAAGCAGAAGAGCGAGCACATATCTTAATAGGTTTATCGGTATCAGTTGAAAATTTAGACAAAGTTATCAAAATAATCAGATCATCAAAAAATCCAGAAGATGCAAAGAAATCTCTTTTACAAACTAAATGGAAAATTAATAAGTCAAAAAAATTAATTTCACTTGTAGAAAGTTCAAAATCAAAAACTTTATACTCCTTATCAACTTTACAAGTAAATGCTATTTTAGAATTAAGATTACAAAAACTGACGGCGTTAGGAATTAATGAAATTGAAATAGAAATTAAGAAGTTAGCTGAATTAATTACAAAATATAAAAAGATAATTTCATCTAAAAAAGAATTGTTAAAAGTAATAAGTGAAGAGTTAAAGAATATAAAAGATAAATATTCATCACCTCGAAGAACTAAAATAATTGATGCTGTACTAAATTACGATATAGAAGAAACCATTCAAAAACAATCTGTGTTGATTACAGTTACATTGCAGGGTTACATCAAACGTGGATCTTTGAATAGTGTTAAGACACAAAAAAGAGGAGGTAAAGGAAAAACTGGTATGACTACGAGAAACGAAGACTCTGTAGTCCAAACTCTATCAGTCAATACACATACCTCAGTTTTGTTTTTCTCTACAGAAGGTTTGGTTTATAGAATAAAAGCTTGGAAAATACCTGAGGGATCTTCAGTTTCTAAGGGAAAATCGTTGTTTAATATTCTTCCACTAAAAAACCATCAGTCAATAAGTTCTATTATGCCTTTTCCCGATAATGAATCTGAAATGAAAAATTATCAAATTGTATTTGCTACTGCTCAAGGGAAAATCAGAAAAAATAGTTTAGAGGATTTTTCTTCAATCAATACATCTGGAAAAATTGCAATGAAATTAGACAATAATGATAAAATTGTGGGAGTTAAAATTTGCAAGGATGATCAAGATATAATTTTAAGTACCAAATTAGGAAAATGCATACGTTTTGAGTCTAAAAAATTAAGAGTTTTTAAGGGCAGATCCTCTAAAGGGATTAAAGGTATTGTTTTGTCTCCAAACGATCAAATTGTCTCTCTTTCAATTATAGATAATGATAAATCAAAAAAAAATGGGAAGAAATCAAAAGATGAGCAATCAGAATTAAAAGCTAAAGAAAAGTTTATATTATCAATAACAGAAAATGGTTTTGGCAAAAAAACCAGTCATACGGAATATAGAGTAACTAATAGAGGTGGGAAGGGAATTATCGGAATTATAAATTCACCAAGAAATGGTAATATTTCATCCTCTTTCCCTGTATATGATGGTGATGAAATACTTATATCTACTAACAAAGGAAGAGTAATACGTGTAGCGGTAAAAGAAATTAGAACTGCGGGTAGAAATACTCAGGGTGTTAGGATTATTAAATTAACTGGAGAAGAAAAAGTTGTTTCAGCTGATAAAATAGATGATAACTTAGTTTAATGAATAAAGTTGCAATCTATCCTGGAACATTTGATCCAATTACGTTTGGTCATATTGATGTTATTAAAAAAGGTTTAAAACTTTTTGATAAGATTGTTGTTGCAGTATCTAACGTTGAAAATAAGGATTATTTATTCGATTCTGATGAACGAATTGAAATTGTAAAAAAAGCTTTATTTTATGATTTGAAACTGAACAAAAAAAAAGTTGTCGTAATTTCTTTTAGCTCTTTAACCACTGAATTATGCAAAAAATATAAATCAAATATTATTTTAAGAGGATTAAGAGCAGTTTCAGATTTTGAATATGAATTTCAACTAGCAGGGATGAATAGAAAATTAAATAAAAATATTGAAACTCTTTTTTTAATGTCTGATGTTGAAAATCAGATTATTTCATCAAGATTTGTTAAAGAAATAGTAAATTTAAAAGGTGATATCAAAAAATTTACTACCAAAAGTACAATTAAATTACTAAAAAGAAAATATGAATAAAATTTTAATAAATATATTTATTTTCTTTTTTTTAACCATAAACCAAGTAATGTCAGAGGAGAATATTATGATTTTAAAACTTAAAGATGGAGATGTTAAAATTGAATTATTTGAAGATGTAGCACCTAATCATGTTAAAAGAATTAAAGATTTAGCCAACAGCGGTAAATATGATAATGTTGTTTTTCACAGAGTAATTGATGGTTTCATGGCACAAACTGGTGATGTAAAATTTGGAAATTCATCATCAAATGATTTTAATTTAAGAATGGCAGGAATGGGAGGATCAGATTTACCAGACCTAAAACAAGAATTTAATAATTTACCTCATGATAGAGGAACTTTATCTATGGCAAGATCACAAGATCCAAATAGTGCAAATAGTCAATTTTTCATTTGTTTTAAACCTGCTCCTTTTCTAGATAACCAATATACAGTTTTTGGAAAAGTGATCGAAGGAATGGAATTTGTTGATAAAATTAAACGTGGTGATGAAAACAATAATGGTGCTGTCACAGACCCAGATAAAATAATTAGTTTTAAATCATTATAATATTTAATGGCATTAAAAGAATTTGCCTTTAAATTATTGAACAAAGATGGCTATGCAAGAGAAGGAATTATAGAAACGCATAGAGGTATTATTAGAACTCCTGCTTTTATGCCAGTTGGAACTCAGGCAACTGTAAAAGCTTGTACGATTGAAGATATCAAAAAAACTGGCTCAGATATAATTTTAGCTAATACATATCATTTAATGATCCGTCCAGGAGTTGAACGAATTCAAAACGCTGGTGGATTACATTCCTTTATGAATTGTGATTTGCCAATACTTACTGACTCAGGTGGTTTTCAAGTAATGTCTCTTTCAAAATTAAATAAAATAGACCGAGAAAAAGGTGCAATTTTTAACTCTCATGTTGATGGAAAAAAATTTTATTTGAGCCCTGAAGAAAGTATAAAAATTCAACTTGGCTTGAACTCAGATATTGTAATGATCATGGATGAATGTCCTAAGAAAACAAATGACTATGAACTGATTAAAAAATCAATGGAACTATCATTATATTGGGCTGATAGATCCAAAAAAGCCTTTGGAAAAAATCCTCATAAAGCTCTTTTTGGCATAGTCCAAGGAGGTCTTTTTAAAGATTTGAGACTTTTGTCTCTAAAAGGTTTGTTAAATCTAAATTTTGATGGATATGCCATTGGTGGTCTTGCAGTTGGTGAAACACAAGAGGAAATGTTTAAAGTTTTGGATGACATCAAGGAAAATCTTCCAGAAAATAAACCACATTATTTAATGGGTGTGGGCACACCTTCTGATATTTTAGGTGCAGTTAAAAGAGGAATAGACATGTTTGATTGTGTAATGCCGACTAGATCAGGGAGAACAGGTCTGGCTTTTACATGGAATGGAAGAATAAATATTAAAAATAATAAATATCAAAATGACAATTCACCTCTTGATGAAAAGTGTAAAAATTTAAATTTAAACAAATATTCAAAAAATTATTTGAATCATTTATTCAATACTAATGAAATTTTAGGGTCGATGCTTTTAACGTTAAATAATATCAACTTTTATCAAGAATTAATGAGCGAAATAAGAAAAAATATTCAAAAAGGCACTTTTAATGAATTTCATGATAAATACATAGATAAGTTGTGATAAAGAAACTATATGTCTCATCAATTCCTATTTGAAATATTAAAATAAATATGTATATACGAAGTAATTTTGGGCCGTTAGCTCAGTTGGTAGAGCAATTCCCTTTTAAGGAATGGGTCGATGGTTCGAGTCCATCACGGCTCACCATCAATTAATACTTATATTTTAATTGGTGGGTAATCCAAAATTATACTATTTGTCCACTCGTTTATTTTTTTTATTCGATTGTCAGGTGAGGGGTGTGTGCTAAGAAATTCAGATTGTTTTTTACCCTTACTAAATTTTTTCATTCTTTCCCAAATTTTAGGCGTTTCTCTTATATCGTAACCAGACAAAGAGGCAAAAATCATACCCAAATAGTCGGCTTCAGTTTCTTGCTTTCTATTGAAAGGATTCATTATACCTAGTTGAGAGACCATACCAATAGTATTCATACCTGTTGTTCTATTAACTTGAGATAATTTTCCACCAGATAATATATCAATAACATTTGTCCCTACGTTTAAAACAACACCTCTGCTCGCTCGTTCTACTGAGTGTTTTGCTACAGCATGTGCAATTTCATGACCCATGACAGCAGCTAAGCCATCAGTATTTTTGGTTACTTCTAATATGCCTGAAAAAACTGCTATTTTACCTCCTGGCATACAAAATGCATTTCTCATATTTTTTTTATCGATTAATATATATTCCCAATCAAAACCAACTGTCGGATCATCAAGTTTTGATTGATAAAAATATTCTCCTATGGAATTTTCCATTCTTTTGCCGATTTCTTTTATTTGATTAAGTTTTGGTCCTGTAATTAATTTTTCTTTTTTCTTAATTTTTTCAAAAATTTGAGCTGCCTGAGCATTTAATTTAGCTTCAGGGATTAGTTTTAATTGTTTTCGATCAGTGATTGGTGCAGTAGCACATGAATTAAGAGCTAAACTACAACAAGTACAACCAACATAAGTTAAGAATTTTCTTCTATTCATTTTTAATTATCATTGATAATATATTTTAAAATGAATCTAAATAATAAAATATTAGTATTTTTATTTATTATTGCGATTTCTTTTGTAGTTTACTCTAGTTTTAAATAAATTTTATGAAAAAGAATAAAAAAAAACGATCACTTACTCTTATTCTTAGAAACTATTTTATAACCGGTGTAGTGGTATTAATTCCTATTGGTTTTACTTTATATTTAAGTAAAATTTTAATAGGCATTTCTTCTAAAATAATTCCAGAAAATATAAATCCTAATAGCTACCTACCATTTGCAATACCGGGAATAGAGATAATCATTTCTGTAGTTTTTATAACAATTGTTGGAGGTTTATCTTTATCCTTTTTAGGTAAACGAATTCTCAAACTTATTGATGATTTATTTAAAAGAATTCCTGTTTTAAGAACTATTTATTCAGCAATAGTACAAATGACCGAGACATTTTCTAATAAAGATGACAATGATAAAAAAAGTGTTGTTTTAGTTGAATATCCAAGAAAAGGTGTTTGGGCTGTTGGATTTGCAACAAAAGAAAATAAAGGTGAAATGGCTGAAAAAACAAATAAAAAATTAATAAATGTATTTGTTCCAACTACACCAAATCCTACAAGTGGTTTTTTACTAATGTTTCCTATAGATGAAGTTATATATCTGAATATGACATTTGAAGAGGCATCTAAATTTATTGTTTCTGCAGGAACATCCACAGGTAAGAATTAAGCTATATCGTTAATTATATCTGCACGATCATATAATTTAATTAATGGTTTAAATCTCCCTATATCCTCTTTTTCATTTTCAATTCTTTTAATTTCTTTTTCAGCTAAAATAAAAAGATTATGATTATGTATTGGATCTGCCAATTTAAAGTTTTTTATTCCACTTTGTTTAAAACCAAGAATATCTCCAAAACCTCTTAATTTCATATCTTCTTCAGATATTTTAAATCCATCATTAGAGTCTTTTAATATATTAATTCTTTTTTTAGCATTTTCACTTAGATTTGACTTAAACATTAATACACATGAAGACTCTTTGTTGCCTCTTCCAACTCTACCTCTAAGTTGATGTAATTGAGACAAACCAAACTTATTTGCATTTTCTATTATAATCACATTTGCATTAGGAAAATCTATACCAACTTCAATGATAGTAGTAGAAACTAATATCTTAAATTCATTTCTTAAAAATTTGTTTAAGATTTCCTCTTTTTCCTCAATGGTTGTTTTTCCATGGAGTAAATAAACCTCATTTGGAAAAATTTTTTTTAGATATTCAGACTTTTTAATGGCTGAAGAATGATCAATTTTTTTTGACTCTTCTATAAGAGGGCATACCCAAAAAATTTGATTTCCAAGTTGTATCTCTTTCTTGATGAATTTAATTACATCCTCAATCTTACTTTCAATTTTACTATAAGTTTTTACAGGTTTTCGGTTATTCGGTTTTTCTCGTATAATTGAAAGATCCATATCTCCGTAAATAGTCATTGTTAAAGTACGTGGAATTGGTGTTGCTGTCATTAAAAGAATATCACAATCTTTCCCAGCTTTATCAGATAATTTCTTTCTCTGACTAACTCCAAATTTGTGTTGTTCATCAATTATTATTAAACCTAGTTTTTTGAATTCCACTTTTTTTTGAAATAAGGCATGTGTTCCAAAAATAATATCAATTTCTTTTTTAATAAGTTTATTTAAAATTTTTTTCTTATCTTTGTATGATGATTTTCCAGAAAGTAATTCTATCTTAATATTTTTTGGATATATTTTTTTTGCTAATAAAAAATGCTGTCTTGCTAATATTTCTGTAGGAGCCATTACTGCTACTTGAAAATCAGAACTGATGGTATTGAATGCAGATAATAACGCTACGATTGTTTTACCACTACCAACATCACCCTGAAGCAATCTAAACATCTTGTTATCTGAGCACAAATCTTTGTTAATCTCATTTAATGTTTTAGCTTGATCATTGGTTAAGAAAAAATCTAATTTTGATATTATTTCACCTTGTTTTTTAATATCGAATTTTTTCTTTGTTTTTTTTATTTTTTTGATCTTTTTTCTAATTTCTGAATTAACTAAAAAAGTTGAAAAAATTTCATCAAAAGCAAGTCTTTGATAGAAATTTTCCTTGAATTTACCAATGTTTTCTGGATCGTGTAATTTTTTGATTGAGTCATTCCAACCAATATTACCAAAATTTTTTAATATATCTTTTGAGTGCCACTCATCAATCTGAGGTAAATTTTTAATAATTTGAAATATTATTTTATTATAAACCTTTTCACTAATTCCCTCAGTTAATGAATAGGTATTATGCTTTTGTTTTATTATAGATGAGTCTTCTGAAATATATTTAGGATTTGTTAATTGATATTTATTTCGAAAGTATTTAATTCTACCACTAATTGTTACTTCTTTTCCAATAGGTAATATTTTTCTAATATATCCTTCGTAACTATTAAAAAAAACACAATCTATTTCACCAGTTTCATCTTTGCATAAAACTCGATTTGGTAAATTTCTTACTCTTGGAAATGAATATTTTTGAGGAATTATAGTTATAGTTTGTATCTCATCGATTTTTAAATCTTTAATTTTCGAAGATAAACTTCGATCTGTATAAGATTTTGGTAATTTCCATAACAGATCAAAAATGCTATTAATTTTTTTTCTTTTTAATAAATTTGATGTTTTTAAACCAACACCTTTTATAGATTTTAGGTCAGATAATAAATATTCATAATTTCTTTTAATATCCATAAACTAATATTATATTCCTAATATGAACGCTGATATAGAACAAATAAAAAAAAAAATTATATACAGATCAAATTATCGCGGTACCAAAGAAATGGATAAACTTTTAGGAGCATTCACTAATAAATACATAGATCAATTAGATGTTAAAGATTTAAATGAGTTAATAAAATTCTTAGAAATAGATGATAATAATCTTTACAATTTTTATAATGGTTTAAAAACCAACATTGAATTTGAAGATAACAAAATTAATAATTTATTTAAAAATTTTAAATATTAACAATTATATGGCGGAGAGACTGGGATTCGAACCCAGGAAAGAGTTGCCCCTTTGCCGGTTTTCAAGACCGGTGCTTTCAACCGCTCAGCCATCTCTCCGTGTAGAAACTTTTATAATTAAAAATATTTAATTCAACAATAAAATAGTCTAATTACTCATGGTATTTTATTCATTTAATTAGTATGAAAAATGATTTTAACAAAGGTTTAATATTAACTTCTTTAGGTTCTTTTTGGTGGGGATTTATTGGAGTTATATATTTTGAGTCAGTTTCTTTTATTGGTCATACTGAATTAGTTGTTCACAGATGTCTGTGGACAGCAGTAATGTTAATTTTTACTACAACATTTCTGTCTAAATGGAAAATTTTTTTAAAAGAAATAAAAGATAAAAAAAAATTAATTGCATTATTTTTGTCTGGTTTTTTAATTTTTGTTAATTGGTCTATATGGATATATGCTGTTGCATCTGAAAGGATTATTGATGCTAGTTTTGGTTATTTTATAATGCCAATAATTAGTGTTCTTTTGGGGTATATTTTTTTTAAAGAGGAACTAAACAAAAAAAGGATTTTTTCAATTATTCTAGTTTTTGTCTCAATATTGATTTTAATTTTTTTTAATCTTAAATCATTACCATGGGTCGGTCTCATTGTAGCTTTTAGTTGGGCCTTTTATAATTTAGTTCGAAAAAAAATCGAAATTGATACCGATATTGGGTTGTTAATTGAAAGTTTATATATTTTCCCTTTTGCTTTAGTTGCATTTTATATAATTGCAAATAATGGTCTAAACGACTTTAACTTAAGTAATCCAGGATTAAGTCTATACTTACTTTTAGCTGGTCCGATGACTGTGATACCTTTGTTTCTATATGTAAGAGGGGTTGAGTTAATTGGATTAGGACCTACCGGAATGATATTTTATATAACGCCAACATTACAGTTCATTTTAGGTTATTTTTATTACGGAGAGGATTTTTCATTAGTTAAATTTCTAAGTTTTATTATTATTTGGATTGCTGTAATTATATATTTAAATGACTTATATGAAAAAAATTAAAATTTTTTTTTTAATTCTATTTTTTCTAAATTCCAACTTATTTGCAGATGAGAATACAGATTTTGAAAAGTGGAAAAAAGATTTCAAACAAAGAGCTTTAGCAAATAATATTTCTGAGAAAACTTTTGATCTGGTAATGACAGATACTAAGTTCTTAGCAAATGTTATAAAATATGACAGATACCAGCCTGAATTTTATGAAGACACCAAAACTTATATATCAAAGAGATCTTCTACAAAAAAATTAAATAAAGGTATCGACTTCTATTTAAATAATAAAGATTTGATTAATATTGTTGAAAATAAGTTTAAAATTGAGAAGGAACTTCTATTGTCATTGATGGGAATTGAAACAAATTATGGAACTTATGTTGGAAAAATGGATATCCTTTCCTCACTAGCAACTTTAAGTTATGATAAAAGAAGATCTGAATTTTTTACTAAAGAGCTTTTAATCTTATTAAAATTAATTGATGAAAATCAGATAGATTATAAATCATTGTATGGTTCATGGGCAGGTGCATTTGGTTTTTTTCAATTCATGCCCTCAACCATAAAAAATCACGCAATTGATTTTAATACAGATAATTATATTGATTTAAAAAATTCTCATGATGCTTATGCTTCAGCAGCTAATTATCTTAAAAAAATTGGTTGGAAAAAAGACTCACCTTGTTTTTATAGAATAGATCTTAAAGAAGATATTCCAAAAAAATATTTGAATGTTTCTGCAAAAAAACTCCAAAATAAAAAAAAATTAGGATTTTTTAAGAAATATATTGATAATTATGATGATATAAGCTTTCTAAAACCAAATCATAATGTTGCAATAATCACTCCAGACAAAGATATTATTCCTGGTGCAGATACTTTAAATCCTGCATATATTGTATTTGATAACTACGAAATAATTCTCCAATGGAATAGATCTCTAAGATTTGCTTTAGCTGTTTGTACCTTAAAAGATAAATTTAAAAATGAATTATAAAATTTTATTAATATTTTTGTTATCAATATTTTTGATAGGTTGTGAACAAGTAGCAATGAAGCCAGATAAGATTGAAACAAAAATAGAGAAAAAATATAGTAATAGTGGCTTTGCTTTAATCTTTGACGAAAATGTAAAAAAAATTAAAAAATTAGATGATAGATCATTAATGATTCATCACAAATCACTTAAAAGAAAATCTGCTGTTAAGATTACAAATCCAAAAAACGGAAAGTCTTTAATTGCAGAAGTAAAATCTAATAACCAAAAATTTTCAGATTTTTACAATTCTGTTATATCTAGAAGAATTGCTGAAGATTTAGATCTTGATTTTAATGAACCCTTATTGGAAATAGTGTTAATATCTAGAAATTCTACTTTTATTGCAAAAAAAAGTAAAACTTTCGATGAGGAAAAAAACGTTGCAGAAAAGGCGCCAATTGATGGTATTCAAATTAATGATTTAAGCAAAACTAAGAAAAAAGAAAAAAAAACAACTAAAGAAAAATTTTCTTACTCAATAAAGATTGCTGATTTTTACTATAAATCTACTGCTAAAATGATGATTTCTAGAATCAAAGATGAAACTTCTATAAAAAACTCTAGGATAAAAAAATTATCTCAAACTAAATTTAGAGTATTAATAGGTCCTTTTAATGATATAAAAAGTTTGAAAGAGTCATTTGAGAAGTTAAAATCTCTTAATTTCGAAAACTTAGAAGTGCTAAAAAATGTTTAAAAATTTTCTAATTACAATTCTTGTAACTTTTTTTATTTCTAACATTGCGCATTCTAATATTGAGATAAAAGCAAGAACAGCAATCTTACAAGATTTTTTGTCGGGTGAAATTTTATATGAAAAAGAACCAGACAGATCAATTTATCCTGCTTCAATGACAAAAATAATGACCTCCATTATTGCTTTTGATTTAATTAAATCAGGCGATTTAACTTTAGATGAAAAATTTATTATTTCAGAGAAAGCTTGGCGGCTATCAACTTCTGGATATTCTTCAATGTTTGTTATGGTCAATGATGAGGTGAGTGTAGAAAATTTACTTAGAGGTATTATTGTTGCCTCAGGAAATGATGCTTGTGTTGCATTAGCTGAAGGAATAGCAGGAACTGAAGAGGAATTTGCAATTATGATGACTTCCAAAGCACAAGAAATTGGTATGAGTAATACAAATTTTGCAAACTCATCTGGAATTAATGATCCTGACAATTATTCAACAGTAAAAGACATAATGATAATGTCTCATTATTTAATTAAAAACTATCCAGAATATTACGAGTGGTTCAGTGAAAAAGAATTTACTTGGGATAGAACTGGTGGCGATCCAATTACTCAAGGAAATAGAAATCCACTTTTATATAAAAATATGGGTGCAGATGGAATTAAAACTGGATATCTTGCAGTGGAAAAATATTCTTTAGCATCATCATTAGAAAGAAAAGGTAGACGGTTAATTGCAGTAGCTAGTGGCTTTGAAACTAAAAATTCTAGATCTAGAGAAAGCTCAAAACTATTGACATATGGTTTAACGAATTTTGATTTAGTAGAAATAAACAAATCGGGAGAAGAATTTGATAGCGTTGATGTTTGGTTAGGAAAAAAGGATTCTGTTAGAGTTTATACTAAAGAAGATATCTATAAAATTATAAAAAAAGGTAAGAAAAAACTATTAAAAGTTAAAATGTTATATGAAGGACCTGTGGAAGCGCCAATTAGTAAAGATCAAGTTTTAGCCAAATTAAAGATCATTTACGATGATGAATTAATTGATGAATATGATCTTTTAGCAAAAGAACAAGTTAATAAAGTAAATATTTTTTCAAGATTAATGAAATCCTTAAATTATTTGATTTGGGGTGATGTCTAAAAAAATTGTTATAGCCTTTGAAGGTATTGAGGGTAGTGGAAAAACTTTTCATATTGACAATGTTTCTAAATATTTAAAAAGAAAAAAGATACCTCATATTAAGATAAGAGAGCCTGGAGGGAATAAGAACTCAGAAAAGATAAGAAAATTAATTCTAGATAAGAAATCTAATTTTAATAAAAATACTGATTTATTACTTTATTTAGCGGCCAGAAGTGAAAACATGGATAATTTGAAAAAAAATTTTAGAAAAAAGATAATTTTGCTAGATAGGTTTACCGACTCTACCATTGCTTATCAACATTTTGGAATGGGTGTAAATTTAGATATTATTAAAAAGATTAATAATCATATTTTAAAATCATTTAAAGTAGATTTTACGTTTTTAAGTATTGTTAATACAAACAATATGCAAAAAAGATTGAAACAACGAAAAAAACTTAATCGTTACGATGAGTTCAAAGAAAAATTTTACAAAAAAGTACAAAATGGTTTTTTAAGAATATCTAAAAATAAAAAAAGATATAAAATAATTAATTCAAATCTTCCTATCGAATTAAACAAAAAAAAAATAATTGAAAAAATTGAAAAATTAGTAAAATGAATTTTTATCCTAACAGCCAAACAAATCTTTATGGATTACAGGATAATCTTTTAGTTTTTGCTAAATTATTTGACCAAAAAAGATTACCACCAAAGATTTTATTAACTGGTCAAAAAGGTATTGGCAAATGTACTCTTGCTTATCATTTAATTAATTTTGTTTTATCAAAAGATGAAGAAATGCCTTATGATTTAGCTAAATTTAAAATAAATTTAGATAATCGCTCATTTAAGTTAATTCAAAATGGTTCATGTCCAAATTTTAATTTAATAGATATTAATCCTGATAAAAAAAACATAGATATAGAACAAATTAGAGAATTAATAATTCAACTCAATAAGTCTTCATTCAACAATAAGCCAAGATTTGTTTTAATTGATAATATTGAATATTTGAATTTAAATTCAGTAAATGCGCTGTTAAAAACGTTAGAGGAACCTAATGAGAATATATTTTTTATTTTAATAAATAGTAATAAGAAAATAATTCCAACACTTCTATCTCGTTGTATTAATTTCAAT
>CACDUM010000007.1:0-50112 GCA_902555965.1 uncultured Pelagibacteraceae bacterium
ACCTTTTCAATTCTTTTGTCCTTTGAAATTAAATTATTTAAATCTCTAATACTTTTCGTATATTTGTCATTAGTATCTTTGTTAACAACTTCTCCATGCCATAAAACATTATCAATAATAACTAAACCCTCTTTATTCAATAGATTTAGTGAAATTTCATAATATTTTTGGTAATTCATTTTATCAGCATCAATAAAAACTAAATCAAATTTTTCATTTCTAATACTCATCAAACTTTCTAAAGCTGGTTTAATTATTGTTTTAATTTTGTGATTTTGATTAGCTTTTTTAAAAAAATTTTGAGCAATTTTATTTGTTTCCTCATTTTTATCTAAAGCAATTATACTACCCTCATCTGGTAATGCTAAAGCCATAGACAACGTGCTTAAACCTGTAAAAGTTCCTATCTCTAATACTTTTGTAATTTTTGAGATCTTTATAATCAAATGTAGAAATTGACATTGGGAAATAGATATTTGCATTCTTTTAATATCACCAAGTGATAAATTATAGTCTATTATTTCTTTTTGAATTGGATGTAGTTTCAAACCATTCTTTAGTATGTAATCTTGCAAATGTTTTGTGATATTAAGGTCTGAACCCATAACCTTATAATTTTTTCTTCAAGATCTCATTGATCAATTGAGGATTTGCTTTTCCACCAGATGCTTTCATTGCCTGACCAACAAAAAAACCAAATAATTTTTCTTTACCTTGTTTATATTCAATAGCTTTTTCTCTGTTCTCATTAATTATTTTGTCAATTAAAGCTTCTAAAGCTTTTGGATCACTTTGTTGCTTTAATCCTTTTTCCTCAACAATTTTTTGTGGATCTTTGTCTCCATCAATCATTAATTCAAAAACAGTTTTTGCTATTTTTCCAGAAATAGTTCCATTCTTAATTAGATTTATCAATATGGCGAAGTTCTTGGCACTCACTGGACTTTGAGAAATTTCTAAACCTTTGCTATTTAAAATAGCAAATAGTTCTCCTGTAATCCAATTGACTGCTAACTTAATATCTTTGTTCTTGCCCATTTTAGCTACAACTTCTTCAAAGTATTTTGCAATATCAATATCAGACACTAAAATATTAGCTTCATAGGGAGACAATTTAAACTCTTCAATAAATCTTTTCTTTTTATCATCTGGAAGCTCTGGAATATCATTTTTAAGTTCTTCAATAAATTTTTCCGATACCTCTAAAGGTAATAAATCAGGATCAGGAAAATATCTGTAATCATGAGCATCTTCTTTTGATCTCATTGATCTTGTCTCATTTTTCTTCGTATCAAAAAGTCTGGTTTCTTGATCAATAGTTTTGCCCTCTTCTATTAAATCAACTTGCCGATTAGCCTCATATTCTATTGCCATTTGCATAAACTTAATTGAATTAACATTTTTAATTTCACATCGAGTGCCAAATTCTTTTGACCCTTTAGGTCTTACAGAAACATTCACATCCGCTCTTAAAGAGCCTTCTTGCATATTTCCGTCACAAGTTCCTAGGTACCTCATTATAGATCGTAATTTTTTAATGTAAGCATTAACCTCATCTGGGGATCTTAAATCAGGCTTGCTCACTATTTCCATTAAAGCTACCCCTGATCTATTTAAATCTACAAAAGTATTTTGTGGGTCAAGATCATGAATACTTTTTCCAGCATCTTGTTCTAGATGTAATCTTTCTATACCTACTTCTTTTTGACCATTAGGCATATCCAAAATAACTTTGCCCTCACCTACTATTGGATCTTTAAATTGTGATATTTGATATCCCTGAGGTAAATCAGCATAAAAATAATTTTTTCTATCAAATACAGAGCGTTTATTAATTTTTGCATTAAGACCAATGCCAGTTTTAATAGCTTGTTTAATACAAAATTCATTTATTACAGGTAGCATTCCTGGAAACGCAGCGTCAACTAAACTTACTTGTGTATTTGGTTCAGCACCAAATTTAGTTGATGAGGAAGAAAATAGTTTTGACTCAGATAATACTTGAGCATGTACCTCTAATCCAATTACAACTTCATATTGATTATCTTTCCGATTAATCAAATATTCTGTGTTTTTCTTATTCATTTAATCCACCAATCAGTGATTTTATTTTTAAAATTTATTTTCTCCTCCATAGCAAAAGCTATGTTTAATATATTTTGTTCATCAAAAGCTTTACCGATTATTTGTAAACCCAGAGGATAACCTTTAGTATCGTGTCCTGCAGGAATTGATATACCAGGTAGACCTGCCAAATTTACTGGTACTGTAAATATATCATTTAAATACATCGAAACTGGATCATTTGTTTTTTCACCTATTTTAAAAGCTGAGCTAGGTGTTGATGGAGTTAAAATTGCATCAACTTTCTTATATGCTTCATCAAAATCATTTTTGATTAGTTTTCTCACTTTTTGAGCTTTAAGATAGTATGCATCATAATAACCAGATGATAATACATAAGTTCCAATCATAATTCTTCTTTGAACTTCTGCACCAAAGCCTTCAGATCTAGTTTTTTCATACATATCAATTAAATTTTCACCTTTGGCTCTGTATCCATACTTTACACCATCATATCTTGCTAAATTAGAAGATGCCTCTGCTGGAGCAACAATATAATACGTTGGTAAAGCATAACTTGTATGTGGAAGTGATATGTCGATTGTTTCAGCACCACAATCTTTTACGTACTGAATACCTTTTTGCCAAAGGTCCTCTATTTCTTTAGGCATACCATCAACTCTGTATTCTTTTGGAATTCCAATTTTTTTTCCTTTTATATTTTTTGTAAGTTCCTTGCTATAATGATTTCTTTTAAAATTAATTGAAGTAGAATCTTTTGTATCATATGTACTGATTACTTCTTGCAATAAAGCACAATCTTTTACATTTTGGGCCATTGGTCCTGCCTGATCTAATGAGGAAGCAAAAGCAACTATCCCATATCGTGAGCAACTTCCATATGTTGGTTTTAAACCTACAATTCCAGTAAATGAAGCTGGCTGTCTAATTGATCCTCCAGTATCAGTACCAATTGTGATTGGAGTTAATTGTCCAGCAACTGCTGATGCTGAACCACCCGATGAACCACCGGGGACTAAATTCTTATCAATAGGATTTTGTACGTTTCCAAAATGACTTGTCTCATTAGATGAACCCATTGCAAACTCATCACAATTTAATTTACCCAGAAGTATTGCACCTTCATTCCAAATATTTTCAGTAACTGTAGACTCATAAGTTGGTACAAAATTATTTAAAATTTTACTACCAGCAGTTGTTTTAACATTTTTTGTACAGAATAAATCCTTAACTGCCATAGGTATACCGGGTAATTTTAAATCTAAATTTGGGTTCTGATCAAATTTTTTTGCTTTATCTAAAGCAGGTGCAAAATCATCTGTGATATAAGCATTTAACTCACTAGACTTTTCAGACCTTTGAATAAATGCTTTGGTCACATCTGTTGAAGAAAGTTTCTTATTTTTAATATTCTCTACTAATTCTGTTAAAGATTGTTTTGTAATGTCTGACATTATTCAATAACCTTTGGTACAACAAAATAATCCTCATTATCTTCAGGAGAGTTTTTAATTATTTGTTCTCTAATATTTTTACTTTTGATCTCATCAGATCTGAATTTTAAAGTTGTTTCGGCTATTGACGTTAATGGTTTTACATCATCTGTTTTTAATTCATTGAGCTTTTCAATAAATTCAAAAATTGAATTCAAATCATCAGCTAATTTTTCTGCCCTTTTTTCATCAACAGAAATTCTTGATAATTTAGATATATGTTTTATTGTTTTAAGATCTATACTCATATGCTATTTAGGTATGACGCAAACTATCATTTAAGTTAAAAATATACAATATGATCACGTTAGAGGAATTTAAAAAAAATCACTTAGATAAGTGCAGATTGATAGGCTTAGACCTTGGTTCAAAAAGAATAGGAGTTTCAATTTGTGACGAAAAACAATTAATTGCCACACCATTTATAACTATAGAAAAAAAATCCTCTCAAAACCTCATAGATCAACTTAAATCAATAATCATCGAAAACAACATAAAGGGAATCATAATAGGGAACCCCTTAAATATGGATGGCTCTTCTGGCAAATCTTCTCAATCAGTAAAAGATGTTTCTACGTATATTGAAAAAAACATTGATATTCCAATTTGTTTATGGGATGAGAGACTATCAACTGTTGGTGCATTTAATCTTTCCAGTCAATTAGATGTTAATGTGAGTAAAAGAGAAAAAAAAATTGATGAAAATGCTGCTGCCTTTATATTGCAAGGAGCAATAGATTTTTTGAACAATTAATACTTGCTATTATACAACTTTATAGCTATAGAGTTGGTTTTAATGGCAATTAAAACAAATAAAGCTATTAAAATTTCCCAAAAACATCTGTTAGGTATCCAAGATTTATCTATAAATGATGTTAATCTTATACTTGATGAAGCTCACGATTTTATAAAAGTAAACCAAAGCAAAAATAAAAAAATTGATGCACTAAGAGGAAAAACACAGATCAATTTATTTTTTGAGCCCTCAACAAGAACGCAAAGTTCATTTGAATTAGCAGGAAAAAGACTTGGAGCTGATGTGATGTCAATGAATATAAGTAATTCTGCAATTAAAAAAGGTGAAACTCTTATTGATACAGCAATGACACTAAATGCTATGCATCCTGACATTATTGTAATAAGACACCAAGACTCTGGCGCATGTAATCTACTTTCTCAAAAAGTTAATTGTGCAGTTTTAAATGCTGGAGATGGAAGAAGAGAGCACCCTACTCAAGCTTTATTGGATGCTCTGACAATTATAAATCGAAAAAAAAAAATTGAAGGTTTAAGAATTGCCATCTGTGGAGATATCCTACATTCAAGAGTTGCACGATCTAATATTTATTTACTGAATATGTTAGGAGCAGAAGTAAATATAATTGCTCCCACAAATTTGATGCCGAAGGAAATAGAAAAATTTGGTGTCAATACATTCACCGATATGAAAAAAGGATTAAAAGATTGTGATATTGTAATGATGTTAAGATTACAAAATGAAAGAATGACAAGTTCTTATCTCTCATCTAACAGAGAGTATTATGAATATTATGGCCTTACACCAGATAAATTAGAACATGCAAAAGCTGATGCATTAATCATGCACCCAGGTCCAATGAATAGAGGTATTGAGATAGATACTAATTTAGCTGATGATATCAATAAAAGCGTAATTAAAGAACAAGTAGAACTAGGAGTTGCAGTAAGAATGGCCTGTTTAAAGATTTTTTGTACTTAAATGAAAAAACAATATTTTATAAACGCAAATATAATTGACCCACATAATTCAATTAACGAGACAGGTGGTCTTATAATCTCTGAAGAAGGAAAAATAGAAGCGGTAGGAAAAAAGGTTAATACAAATAATCTTCCTACTAGAGAAAAACCAATTGACTTAAAGGGGAAATATATATTTCCAGGTTTAGTTGACATGAGAGTATTTGTAGGTGAACCAGGCTATGAATATAAAGAAAATTTTAGAACCTTAAGTAATGCTGCTTTAGCTGGTGGCGTAACTTCTGTGGTAACAATGCCAAATACTGATCCGATAATAGACAACGTATCTATAGTCGATTTTCTAAAAAGAAGAGGAAGAGATAAATCTCGAATAAACATTTTTCCGTGTGCATCACTTACAAAAAATATTGAAGGAAGCAATATGACAGAATTTGGTCTTCTGCAAAGTAAAGGTATAATAGCATTTACTGATGGTATTAAAACTATTCAAAATCCCAGATTAATGTCTCGGATAATGAATTCTGCAAAAGATATTGGCTGTTTAATAATGCAACATGCAGAAGATTATGAACTTGCAAAAAATGGGATGATAAATTCAGGCATTATCGCATCTAAATTAGGATTATCAGGTATTCCTGAGATCGCAGAAAGAATTTTGATTGAAAGAGATCTTACTTTACTTGAAAAAGTAAAATGCAGATATCATATTTCTCAATTATCATCGCAAAAATCTATTGAAGTGATCAAACATAGGAAAGAAATTGTAAAATTCACATCCGGTGTTTCGATAAATAATCTCTCTTTAAATGAAAATGATATTGGTGATTTTAGAACTTTTTTAAAACTATCTCCACCCTTGAGGCGTGAGGAAGATAGAATTGCTCTAGTGGAAGGATTAAAGGATGGATTAATAGATGTGATTGTTTCAGATCACAAACCTGAAGATGAAGAGTCAAAGAGATTAACATTTTCTCAAGCTGCAACAGGCGCATCAGGTATAGAAACTCTATTATCTTTAAGTTTAGAGTTATATCACAATGGATCTTTAAAATTAGAAACATTAATTAAAGCGCTTACTTCAAATCCTGCAAAAATTCTCAAAATAGATAAAGGTAACCTCTCCATTGGCAATGATGCAGATTTTTGTGTTGTAGATATAAGTAAACCATGGATTGTAAAAAAAGAAAAATTGGTTTCAAAATCAAAAAATACCTCAATTGAAGACAAAAAACTTCAAGGTAAGGTTACGAATACATTTGTAAAAGGAAAAGAATTATTTAAGCTTTAGTATGGATATTTTTTTGATAGGTATCATTTCATACCTCATGGGCTCGATACCTTTTGGATATATACTTACAAAGATATTTTTAAAAAAAGATATAAGAGAAATCGGATCTGGTAATATTGGAGCTACTAATGCTTTAAGAACTGGTAACAAAAGTATTGGTTATTTCACATTAGCATTAGATATTTTAAAAGCAATTATTCCAGTTATTTATGTAAAAATTTTCTACCAAGATTTTTTATATATTGCATCTTTATGTGCCTTTTTAGGTCATGTATTTCCTATTTGGCTTAAGTTTAAAGGTGGCAAAGGCGTTGCTACCTATGTCGGTATTTTATTTGCTATAAATTTATATTTTGGAATTATATTTTCTATATGTTGGTTTGTAACTTTTTTTATTTCTAAATTTTCATCTCTATCATCTTTAGTAGCTTCAATATCTATACCAATCTATCTATTAATTTCTATTCAGTTTAATCAGGCAATTTTTTTTATGATCATGTTTATCTTGATTTTTTTTACTCACAGAGAAAATATTAAAAGATTGATAAATAAAGAAGAAACTAAGACAAAAATTTATTAAATTGACTATCTAAAGCTTTTGAGTAGTTTGTAGTTTATGAATTTGGTCATTGTAGAAAGTCCTGCTAAAGCAAAAACTATAAATAAATACCTAGGTGATAATTATAAAGTTTTAGCAAGTTATGGTCATATAAGAGATTTGCCGTCAAAAAATGGTTCTGTCAATCCAGATCAAGATTTTAAAATGGAATGGGAAGTTGATAGTTTTTCAAAAAAATATTTAAAAGAAATAACTGATGCGGCTAAAGACTCATCTAAAATTATATTAGCAACTGACCCTGATCGTGAAGGTGAGGCAATTGCTTGGCATGTCAAAGAATATTTGAATGAAAAAAAACTTTTAAAAGATAAAGAAATTGAACGAGTTGTATTTAATGAAATAACCAAAAAAGCTGTTATTCAAGGAATTGAAAATCCTAGGCAAATTGAGCCATTACTAGTCGATGCGTATATGGCTAGAAGAGCCTTGGACTACTTGGTTGGTTTTAATATATCCCCGATCCTCTGGACGAAACTCCCAGGTTCAAAATCTGCAGGAAGAGTTCAATCTGTTGCTTTAAAATTAATTACTGAGAGAGAACATGCAATTGAGTCTTTTAAACCTGAGGAATTTTGGACTTTAAGTATTAAATTTGCTGATACTGCAAATCAAAATTTCACTGCTAGTATTAGTCAACTTGACAACAATAAAATTGAAAAATTTTCATTTAGAAATAAAGAAGAGATAAATAAAGCCATATCAAGTATTAATAAAAAAAAATTTAGTATAACTGACATTTCTAGCAAAATAGTAAATCGTAATCCCTCTGGACCATTTACAACTTCAACTCTTCAACAAACCGCATCAAGTCGACTAGGTTTTGGTGCATCTAGAACAATGCAAATTGCCCAAAAACTTTATCAAGGTATAGAAATGGAAGGTGAAACAATTGGCTTAATTACTTATATGAGAACTGATGGAACTAATTTATCTAAAGATGCTGTTACAAGTTTCAGAAATTATATCCAAAAAGAAATTGGTAATGAATACTTGCCTAAAGATGTTTTGAATTATTCAGGCAAAAAAGCTAAAAATGCGCAAGAAGCTCACGAAGCAATCAGACCTACTGATATTATAAGAACTCCTGAAAGTGTTAAAAAATATCTAAGTACAGATCAAAATAAACTTTATGATCTTATCTGGAGTAGAGCTTTATCTTCTCAGATGGAGTCAGCCAAATTTGATAGAAATACTATCACAATAACGTCAGATAATAATGATACAATTTGTAAAGCCAGTGGATCAGTTTTAAAATTTGATGGTTTCTTAAAGATTTATAATAATCAAAGCAAAGATGATGATGAAAATATTTTACCTGCTGTGTCTAAAGGACCTATTAATATTGAGGCGCTAATAGATGAACAGCATTATACACAACCACCACCAAGATATTCTGAAGCTAGTTTAGTTAAAAAGCTTGAAGAGCTTGGTATCGGAAGGCCTTCTACGTATGCAAGTATTATTTCTACTATTGCTAATCGAGGTTATGCAGAAATATTGAATAAAAGATTTTTTCCTACAGATAGAGGTAAATTAATTTCAGCCTTTTTAGAAAAATTATTCTCAAAATATGTAGATTACAATTTTACAGCAGGATTAGAAGATCAACTTGATGAGATCACTACTGGCAAAGAAAGTTGGATTAAAGTTTTGGAACTTTTTTGGAAAGACTTCAATAATAATGTTTCGGAAGTAAAAGAAAAAAGAACTAGAGAGGTGTTGGATTTACTCAATGATAGTCTAGGTGAATTAATTTTTGATAAGGATAATGAGGGTAATGTAGTAAGAAAATGTCAATTATGTAGTTCTGGAACACTTAGTTTAAAGAATAGTTTCAGAGGTGGCGCTTTTATAGGGTGTTCAAATTATCCAGAATGTAAATTTACAAGACCCTTATCTAAAGCAAAAGCTGCTGCTCAAGCACAATTAGCTGAACCAAAATTTATAGGAAAACATGAAAATGGAAATGATATATATTTGAAAAATGGAAGATTCGGCCCCTACCTTCAATACGAGAAAATCCCCTCTGATTTAGAAGTTGAAAAAAATAGTAAGAAAAAGAAAAAAACTAAAAAATTAAAGTCAGATGTAAATGAACTTTTAAAAAATGTTTCAATACCAAAAGGATTAGAATTAGAGAGTATTAATTTGGAAAAAGCTCAATTTTTATGTTCGCTACCTAAATCTTTGGGAATAAATCCAGATAATCAAAAAGACATTACTTTAAACGTTGGAAGATTTGGTCCTTACTTAAAATGTGAAAATAAATCAGCAAGAATAGAAAATGTAGAGGAAATATTTTCCATAGGTTTAAATAGAGCAATAACACTAATAGCTGAGGCTAAACCTGGTCGAATGTCCTCTTCTATGATAAAAGATTTGGGAGAACATCCTGAGGATAAAAAACCTGTTAGAGTCATGAAGGGTCAGTATGGGCCTTATATAAAATATAAATCACTCAATGCAACTATTCCTGAGGAAAAAGACCCCACTGAATTAACGATGGAAGAAGCTTTAATATTGATTGAGAAAAGAAAAGAATACGATAAGAGTAAAAAATCAAAAGGTAAGAAAAAAAAATGAAAAAAATATTTATAATTTCAATATTTTATTTATTTTCCACAAATATACTAATTGCTGATGAACATAAATGTTCTGGGATGAAAAAACTTTCGAAAGAGTATTTAGCGTGTACAGCCAAAAATATTAAAGAAGGTGCTGTCAAAAAGAAAAATCAAGTTAAGGAAGGATCTATAAAAAAAACAAATCAAATTAAAGAGGGTACAAAGAAAATATTTAATAAAGTTAAAACTAAAATCAAAAAAAATTAATTGATTATGAACTTTGAAGATAAAATTAAAGAACTTAATATACAGCTTCCTGAAGCGAAAGCACCAGTTGGTAATTATGTTGCAACAAAAATTACGGGAAAAATGTTATTCATATCAGGACAAATTTCTATTGATGATAATGGTGAATTAATTAAAGGAAAAGTTGGTAAAGAATTGGATGTCACGGCTGGTTACAATGCTGCTAAGAGATGCGCTTTAAGTATTATTGCCCAAGTTAAAAAAGCCTGCGACAATGATTTATCAAAAATAAAATCATGTGTGAAATTAACAGGATTTGTAAATTCAACAGATGACTTTATTGATCAACCTAAAGTAATAAATGGCGCATCTGATTTGATAGCTTCAATTTTTGGAGACGCAGGTATGCATACTAGAGCTGCTGTAAGCACAAATAGTTTACCATTAGGTGTTTCGGTTGAAGTAGATGCAATATTTGAGTTAAATTAGATTATTACTTTCCAACGCTGTAATATTTAAATCCTTGGTCTTTAATCTTTGATGAAGAATATATATTTCTCATATCAAAAATCTTGAACTTCTTACCTTTAACTAAACTTTTAAAATTAATTGATTTAAAATCATTCCATTCAGTATGAATAATTACAAGATCAGCCCCATGAACAGCATCTTTTATTGAAGTCTTATTAATTACATTTTTAAACTTCATAAATTCAGTTTTATAACCAGTTGGATCAAAATATTTTATAGTTGCTCCTTTTTTTGATAACCATGGTATCATTTTTAAACTTGAGGAATCTCTCATATCATCTGTATTAGCTTTAAATGTAACACCTAAAAAAGTAATTATTTTATTTTTAATTTTCCTATTTAAGATTCTATTAATTCTATCTAGTAAAATTTTAGATCTATTTTCATTTGATTTAATCACTGATTTAACCACTGATAAATTTGTTTTAAATTTATCTGCTGTTGTAATAATGGCTTTTGTATCTTTAGGAAAACAAGATCCACCATAAGCAGGTCCTGCTCTAAGAAATCGACTGCCTATTCTTTTATCCAATCCCATACCTATTGATATATCCTCAACATTAATGTTGGTTTTTTCACATAAATTAGCTATTTCATTAATAAAAGTAATCTTTGTTGCCAAAAAAGCATTAGAGGCATATTTAATCAATTCTGCGGCTCTTCTAGAAGTTTGTAAATAAGAAGCACCCTTAGAAATAAGTGGGCTATAAAGATTTTTTAAAATTCTACCTGCTTTTTTATCATTAGTTCCGATGACGACGCGATCAGGATAAACAAAATCTCTTATTGCTTCTCCTTCTCTTAGGAATTCAGGATTTGAAACAACAGAAAATTTCTTTTTGCTATTTCTTTTAGATAATATTTTTTCAATTTCATCTCCTGTCATCACGGGAACTGTTGATTTTGTTATGATAATTTTAAATTTATTAATTGAAGAACTTATTTCTTTAGAAACTTTGTAAATTTGACTTAAATCTGCTGAACTGCCGCCTTTTTTTGTTGGTGTACCAACACAAATAAAAATTATGTCTGAGTCTTTAATTGATTTTTTTAAATCTGTAGAAAAATTTAATTTTTTATTCTTAAAATTCTTTATTACTAATTCTGATAAACCAGGTTCATAAATTGGAATCTTACCTTTTTTTAGTAAATTTATTTTGTCAACATTATTATCTACACAAATTACATCATTTCCTAAATCAGCAAAACATACTCCGCTTACTAAACCTACATAACCAGTACCAATCATACACAATTTCATGATTTAGCTATCTCTAAAGTTGATTTGATGTAACCACTCATGCTTCCACAATCAAGATATTTTCCAGAAAAATTATGAGCAATGAATTTTTTATCATTTTGAATCAATGTTTGGATAGCATCTGTAATATGTATTTCTCCTCCTTTACCTGGTTTTTGTTTAAGTAATTTTGAAAAAATTTCTCTAGGTAAAATATATCTTCCAATCACTGCTTTATTAGATGGTGCTTTTTTTACAGAAGGTTTTTCAATAACATTTGAGATCAAATAATTATTCTTATTTATTTTAGTTTTTAACTTATAAATTCCCCATCTCGAAACATTATTTTTTTTAACATTCATACTAGCCATAACAGACGCGTTGTATTTTTTATGAATCTTTATCATTGATTTAGAACAATTTCTTTTAATAATAAGATCATCTGGTAACAACATTAAAAAAAAATTATGTTTTATAAATTTTTTTGTTTTTAAAACGGCATCTCCAGTGCCAAGTGGTTTGTTTTGATAAACAAATTTTATCATTTTTTTATATTTTAAAATTTTTTTATATTCTTCCTTAATTCTTTTATCTTTCTTTTTTTTAATAATTTTTTTATAAAAATTATCATTATAAAAATAAGTCTTTATCATTTTCTTTTTATTTGAAATTATAAAAATAACCTCTTTAATACCTGCATCAATGCATTCATCTAGAATGTATTCAATTCCTGGTTTACCATTAATAGGTAAAAGTTCTTTTGGAAATACACTGGTTAATGGAAGTAAACGTGTACCCAAACCAGCTAAAGGAATAATTGCTTGTTTAATCATTTAAATGTTTTACTTATTAAAAAGTTTTATACAAATGAAAATTTTATTGAATAATAGTGATTTAAATGAGGCATTAGAAAATGTGTCTAATCTAGGTTTTGTACCTACCATGGGAAGTCTTCATAAAGGCCATATATCGTTAATTAAAAAATCCAAAAAAAAATGTAATAAAACTATTGTAAGTATATTTGTGAATCCAAAACAATTTAATAATAAAAATGATTTTAAGAAATATCCAAGAAATAGAAAAAAGGACTTATCGATTTTGAAAAGACTTAAAGTTAATTATGTATATTTACCAAGTGTTAAAGAAATTTATAAAGTAAAGAGATCCTCTAAGATTACAATTTCAAAAAAAGACAAGATATTATGTGCTAAGTACAGAAAAGGACATTTCGAGGGTGTAATTGATGTAATGGAACGCCTTATTGAATACATCAAACCTCAAAAAATTTTTATGGGGGAGAAAGATTTTCAACAATTATATTTTTTAAAAAAATATTTAAGAAAACACTCTTCGAAAATAATAGAATGTAGAACAATTAGAGAAAAAAATAAATTAGCATTATCTTCCAGAAATTCATTATTACAAAAACGTGAAAAAAATTTGGCTGCAAAATTAATTACCAATATTATGAAACTTAAAAGAAAGTTAAATAAGGAATCAAATATTAAAAAAGTACTCAATAAAACTGGAAATGAAATAAATAAATTACAAAATGTTAAGATTGAATATCTCGAATTAAGAAATATTAAAAATCTTAAAATTTCAAATAAATTAAAAAATTCAAAAATTTTCGTATCTTTTTATATTAATAATATAAGGTTGATTGATAATTTTTAAAATTCTATAAAAAATAAGCCCCAACACCTAAAAAAGAAACAAAACCTATTACATCAGTTATTGTTGTTACGAAAACACTAGAGGCAATTGCTGGATCAATTTTCATTTTTTTTAACGTGACTGGAACAAGTATTCCAAATAAACCTGCCACTACCATTGTCAAAATCATTGAGATCGATATTATTAATGATAATTGGTAATCTTGAAACCAGACTTGAACGATAAAAGAACTTATAACAGCAAAAATTATTCCATTGAGAATACCAATATTAAATTCCTTTATAATGTTTTGATTAAAGTTATTTTTTGTTAAATCATTTGTTGCTAAAGTTCTAACAGTAACTGCTAAAGTTTGCATACCTGCATTACCACCCATCGATGCAACTATTGGCATTAAAAATGCCAAGACAACCATTTGTTCAATTGTTGCACCAAACAAACTTATACAATAAGTAGCTAGAAATGCTGTGAATAAGTTTAATAGTAACCAGTTAAATCGTCTTTTAGTTTTTGTGATAACACCATCTGTAATTTCTTCGTCACCAACACCAGCTAATCTTAAAGCATCTTCCTCAGCCTCTTCCTTTAAAACTGTTAATACATCATCGGAAGTTATCATTCCTACAAGTTTATTATTCTTATCTACAACACAAGCTGAGTTTAAATTGTAATTTTCAAATGAATTACCAACTTCTTCTCTATCCATATCCACTGGAACTAAAAAAATTGAATCATCCATAATTGAGGACATTTTTGTTTCTCTAGGTGTTCTTAATACTTTAGAGGATGGTACAGCACCAATAGGTTTAAAATTTTCATCAACAATGTAAATTTCTAAAAACTCTTCTGGTAAGTCTTTATTCTCTCTTAAATAATCAATAGTTTGTCCTACAGACCAGTTACTTGGGATTGCTGTAAATTCTCTTTGCATTATCCTAGCAGCACTATCCTCTGGATAACTAAGACCTTCTAATAAAGCAAATCGATCTTTTGGGGGTAATAAACTTAATATTGAATTTTTATCTTTTTCTTCAACATTTTCTAAAATAGCTATGGCGTCATCAGACTCTAAATTTTTTAAAATCCTAACAATTGCATCTGAGGAAAGATATTTAATGATTTCTGATTTAACAGACTCATTTAATTCAACAAATACTTCTGGATCAATCTTAAAATTATTTAATTTTATTAAACTTTCTCTGTCATTTTCACTTAAATGCTCAATAATATCAGCAGCATCAGCGGGATGCATTTCCTCAAAAGATCTAGTTATAAAAGATGCATCATTTGAGGTAATTTTGTCTGTTACAACTTTTATATATTCCTTATTGAATTCAAAATTGACTTTTTTATCTTTAATTTTTTTTATTAAAGTCATAAATACACCTATTATTTAGACGGATCTTTTAATACAAAATGAAAAGAATACAATTTTTAAATGCCTATAGAAATTAAAAAGTCCCAAAATCCAGTAAAATATGAAGACGCAATATCATATATGGAAGATCGACTTAAAGATATTAATCTAAAAAAAGTAGATGATTTGATTTGGGTTTTAGAACATGATCATATCTATACATCGGGAACAAGCTATAAAGAAAATGAGATAATAGATAAATCTATAAATATTATAAAAACTAATAGAGGTGGTAAAATAACTTATCATGGACCAGGACAACTCATTTGTTATTTTGTAATTGATTTAAAGAAAGGTAAGAAAGATATCAGAAAATTCATATCTGTAATTGAAAAATCAATTATTGAAACCCTGAGCCTCTATGACATAGAAACATTTGCTGATAAAGAAAATATTGGTATTTGGTACAATGATAATTCAACCATAAAAAAAGTTGCTGCAATTGGGGTCAGGGTAAGTAAATGGATAGCTTATCATGGTTTTTCTATCAATATTAATAACGATTTAAAAAAATATGACGCGATTATTCCTTGTGGGATTAAAGACAAAGGTATTACTAATCTCAAACAAATTAAAAATCAAAATTATGATGATTTAGAAAATAAGTTAATAGAAATATTTAAAACTAATTTGAAAAATTTAATCTTTTAGTCCTCAACAACTTATTGAAATAATCTGGTAATAATGCTTTGTAAGTATATTTTTTTTCATTAATCATAAATTTTATTTGATAGGAATGAAGCATTAAATCTTTATTTATACCTTTCGATGAAACAGACGAATTATATTTTTTATCACCAAAAATTGAATGTCCAATGTTAAATAATTGTTTTCGTAATTGATGTTTTCTTCCTGTGATTGGTTTCATTTCTACTAAACTAGCGTTGGTATTTTTATCTATCACTTTAAAAATTGTTTTAGCTTTTTCAATAATTTTTTTTCCATTATCGTACCTTATTAAATTATCATTCCATTCACCTGAGTCTTTTTCAATTTCTCCATTACATATTGCCAAGTAAGTTTTGTGCACTTTTCTTAATCTAAATAGAGAGGTCAATAGTTGAGCTGTTTGTCTATTTTTCGCAATAATAAAAACACCTGAGGTATCTTTGTCTAATCTATGAACAGAGAATGGTTTTGTTCCTTGAAATATTTCACTTTTTGCAAATATATCTACTAGATTTTTTTTTGACTTTGTTCCACCTTGAACCGATATTCCTGCACTTTTATTTAAAACTACAAAATCTTCATTGTTATCTATAATCAGATCTTCGTTAGATTTTATTACCTCAATGGATGGATTGAATTGTTTTTTCTCGTGTTTAATTTTTTCTTTAAAATCAATATTGAAGAGTTCTATTTTATCATTTGTTTTAATCTTAAAAGAGCTTTTTATTTTTTTTTTATTTATTTTAATTTTTCCTAACCTTAAACTTTTTTCAATAAGACTTTGCGGTACTTTTCCTAATTTATTTCTTAACCATCTATCAATACGCATGTTATTACACGTTGACTCAACGACAAAACTTCTAATCATGAATATTTAAGGCTTATATTTATGCTGTGGCAGCTTTCTTATCTTCTTTTTTTTCAACTTCTTTTGCTGAATCTTTCTTTTTTTTATCAACTCTTTTGGCTTGAACGTCTCTATCAACAAATTCAATTATAGCCATAGGCGCATTATCTCCATATCTAAAACCTGCTTTAATAATTCTTGTATAACCACCAGCTCTTTTTTCGTATCTTTTAGATAAGGTTTTTTTAACTTTATTTGCTGACTTAATATCCTGTAATTGAGAAATCAAAATTTTAGTATTATGCAAACTATCTTTTTTACCTAATGTGATTATTTTATCAGCCTGTGGCTTTAAAAATTTTGCTTTTGGTAAAGTTGTTTTAATTTGCTCATACTTTATTAAGGAATTAAGCATATTTTTAAGCAGCGCTTTTCGGTGTTCAGAAGTTCTGTTTAACTTCTTATTTGCCATCCCATGTCTCATTAGATACTTTCCTCTAATTTTTTAGACATTTCTGCGATATTATCTGGTGGCCAATTTGGAATTTCCATCCCTAAATAAAGAGACATACCAGTTAAAACTTCTTTAATTTCATTTAACGATTTTCTTCCAAAATTTGGGGTTCTTAACATCTCGCCCTCAGATTTTTGAACTAAATCACCAATATAAATTATATTATCATTTTTAAGACAATTCATTGATCTAACAGATAATTCAAGCTCGTCTACTTTTCTTAATAAATTTTTATTAAATTCAGGCTCTGTTGAAACTTCTTTAACCGGAGCTTCCACTGGTTCATCAAAATTAATAAACATTTTTAATTGATCTTGAAAAATTCTAGCAGAATAAGCAACTGCATCTTCAGCAGAAATTGATCCGTTTGTCTCAACTTCCATCGTTAATTTATCGTAATCTAAAGCTTTACCTTCTCTTGCGGTACTTACTGAATAAGAAACTTTTTTAACGGGACTATATAATGAGTCAATGGCAATTAAACCTAAAGGTGGTTCCTCAGGTTTATTTAAATCAGCTGGAACATAACCTTTTCCAGTATTAACATTCATTTCCATATGGAAGTGAGTATTTTCATCTAAATTACAAATAACTAAGTCAGGATTCAAAATTTCAACATCAGGAACTGATGCGATGTCAGATGCTTTTATTTCACCAGGTCCTTTGGCATCTAATACTAGTTTTTTTGTTCCCTCAGCAGCACATTTTAATGCCAGAGATTTAACATTTAATACAATATCAGTAACATCTTCTCTTACACCTTTAATAGATGTAAACTCATGAAGTACACCATCAATTTGAATTGAGGTTACTGCTGCTCCTCTGATTGAGGATAATAAAATTCTTCTAAGTGAATTACCAAGTGTTAAACCATAACCTTTTTCTAATGGTTCAGCGATGATTGTAGCGTGAGTTAAATCATCACTTATTTTAACATCAAGTTTCGCAGGTTTGATTAATGATTTCCAATTTTTCACATTTACATTTTCTACATCCATTAAACTCTCCTTTTTTTTGGTGGCCTAGTACCATTATGTGGCATCGGTGTTGTATCTTTAATTGATAAAATTCTAAATCCTCTCGCTTGTAGCGCTCTTAATGCTGTTTCTCTGCCTGAACCAGGACCCTTAACTTCCACAGATAAAGTTTTCATGCCAAACTCTAAGGCTTTAGATGCAGCAGCATCAGCAGCTATTTGTGCTGCATATGGAGTTGATTTTCTAGAACCTTTAAAACCTTTTTGTCCAGCTGATGCCCATGAAATTACGTTTCCATTAGTGTCAGCAATTGAAATAATTGTATTATTAAAAGTTGATTGAACATATGCAATTCCATTTAAGATATTTTTTTTAGTTTTCTTTTTTTTTGAATAAGAACTTTTGACAGCTTTTTTTGGCGACTTATCTTGACTCAGTTCTTTATTATCTTTTTTTTCTGCTTTTGCCATGCTTATTTCTTAAGTGGTGTTAATTTTTTTCCAGCTATCGCAATAGCTTTTCCTTTTCTCGTTCGAGCATTACATCTAGTTCTTTGACCTCTTACAGGTAATTTTTTTCTATGTCTCGAACCTCTATAGCAAGCTAAATCAATTAATCTTTTTATGCTCAGTGAATAATCTCTTCTAAGATCTCCTTCAACTTTAAAATTTTGATCAATGTATTCTCTTATTTTCAAAATTTCATCATCAGTAAGTTGATTTACTCTTTTTTCTTTAGGGATTGCTAATGATGTGCAAATTTGTTTTGAAAATTTATCACCAATACCATAAATATAAGTTAGCCCTACTTGAACTAATTTATTTTGTGGGATATTTATTCCTGCAATACGAGCCATAATTTTGAGATAAATTTAGCCTTTTATATAAGAAGTTATTTCAAAGTCAATGTCTTAAACATTAAGAAAAGCATCTATTTTAGCGGTTATTTGTTCTATTTTAAGCGCACCATCTATTTCATAAAAGTTTGAATTTTTGGAATAGAAATCTAAAACGGGGCGTGTCATATCCATATAGGTATTATATCTTTTTAGAATAATATTTGAGTCATCATCAGATCTTTTTTCTAAAGTTTTTCTTTTTTCAACTCGTTTAATTATTACTTCTTTTTGAACATTAAGAAAAAAAATATAATCAATCTTTTGATTTGAACTTTCTAAAATAGTTTCTAAATTTTTAGCTTGCTCTAATGATCTAGGATATCCATCAAAAATAAGTTTGTTTTTATATTTTTCATCAAAAATTACTTTTTTAATTAATTCGTTTACAATTTCATCACTTACAAATTTACCATCGTTCATGTCATTAATTATTTTTTTTCCTATTTCAGAATTTTTCTTGATTTCATCCCTTAACATATCACCTGTTGAAACTTGAAAACCATTTATCTTTTTAACTAAATATTTTGCTTGTGTTCCTTTTCCAGCACCGGGAGGTCCAAATAGGATTATATTCACGAATTATCTTCCGAATTTTGTTTTTTTAATCAATTGTTCGTATTGGGAACTCATTAATCTTGTTTGTATTTGTGTTACAGTGTCTATTGCAACAACAACTACAATTAAAATTGATGTACCTCCCAGATAGAAAGGAATTGGATAATTAGCAATTAAAAACTCGGGCATTAAACAAACTAAAGTTAAATATAAAGCCCCGATTGTTGTCAACTTTGTTAAAATATTATCGATATAAATTGCTGTGCTTTCTCCAGGTCTTATTCCAGGTACAAAACCACCATATTTTCTCAAATTATCAGCTGTTTCTGTTGGATTAAAAGTTATTGAAGTGTAAAAAAAAGTAAAAAATATTATTCCTGATGCATAAAGCAACATATACAAAGGTTGTCCTTGAGTAAAATATGAACTTATATTTAAAAAAGTTTCATTATCAGAAAAATTAAAATTTGAAAAAGTTACTGGTAATAATAGTAATGCCGATGCAAAAATTGCGGGAATTACTCCAGCTTGATTAATCTTAAGTGGTAAATGAGATGACTCTCCCCCATACATTTTATTACCAACTTGTCTTTTAGGGTAATTTATTAGTATTTTTCTTAAAGCTCTCTCCATAAAAACAATAAATAATATTGTTAAGATTAATAAAACAAATAAAGCTAAGATCATTAATGTGGAGACTGCTCCTGTTCTACCAAGTTCAAAAGTGGTGACTAGAGCTCTTGGAATTTCTGCAACGATACCAGCAAAAATAATAAGAGATATACCATTACCAATTCCTCTTTGGGTAATCTGTTCTCCTAACCACATTAAAAAAATAGTTCCAGAAACAATCGTGGTGACAGTTGAAATCTTAAAAAAAACACCAGGATTAATTACTAGTCCAGCTGAGGATTCTAGACCTACTGCTAATCCATAACCTTGAACTGTTGCAAGTAAAACTGTTCCATAACGAGTTATCTGAGTAATTTTTGCTCTACCAGTTTCTCCTTGTGATTTTAAATTTTTGAAATAATCAGAAACACCAGTCAATAGTTGAACAATAATTGATGAGGAAATATATGGCATGATACCTAATGCAAAAATTGCCATTCTACTCACTGCACCACCAGCAAAAACATTAAACATTCCTAATAAACCTTTTTGATTACCTTCCATCATTATTTTGAGTTGTTCGGGATCTATCCCAGGCAAAGGCACAAAAGTTCCAAATCTATAGACCACTAAAATAGCAAGGGTAAATATTATTCTATTTCTTAAATCAGTATTTGATGATGATGCGCTCATTAAATTAAACTATTTTTTTAATTGTATTGAACCACCAATTTTTTCAAGTTTTTCAACAGCAGACTTTGATGCAAGATCTGCCTCAATATTGATTTTATCTTTAATGGCTCCGGAACCTAAAATTTTTAATTTAATTGAATTTTGATCTATTAATTTTAGTTTTTTGAGTAAATTTGAATTCAGCGTATCTGTAGTTTTAATATTTTTTTTATCAATATAAGATTGGATTTTATCTAGGTTTAATATAGCAATTGTTTTTTTATTAATAGGGTTGAATCCTCTTTTTGGAAGTCTTCTGTATAGTGGCATTTGTCCACCCTCAAAACTTTTAATCGCCACACCAGATCTGGATTTTTGACCTTTTACACCTCTTCCAGATGTTTTGCCTTTTCCAGAACCGATACCTCTGCCAACTCTAAGTTTACTCTTATTAATCTTATTTCTATTATTTAATTTAATCATTATCCTCTTTTTTCTATTATCTCAGAAATTTTTTTATTTCTTATTGAAGATATTTGTTTTGGCGAATTTTGTTTCAATAGTGCTTTCATTGTAGCTCTAATCACATTGTGGGCATTTGATGTACCCATTGATTTTGCGACAATATCTTTTACTCCTAAAACCTCACACACAGCTCGCACGGGGCCTCCAGCTATAATTCCTGTTCCTTTTGAGGCAGCTCTTAATACAATTCTGCCTGATCCATCTTTAGCTTTTACATCATGATGAATCGTTCTTCCTTCTCGAAGAGGTATATGAATAAGTTTTCTTCGTGCCATTTCATTTGCTTTTTTTATAGCATCCGGCACTTGTTTAGCTTTAGCGTGAGCTATTCCAATTTTACCGGACTGGTTTCCAACAACAACTAGTGCTGAAAAACCAAATCTACGTCCACCTTTTACTACTTTTGTTATACGATTAATGTGAACTAATTTTTCTAAAATATCGTCAGTTTTTTTATCTTTATTATTATCCATATTAAAATTCCATTCCATTTTTACGTAAAGTTTCAGCAAAAACCTTCACTCTTCCGTGATATTTATAAATACCTCTATCAAAATAAATCTTGGTAATTTTTTTCTCTTGTGCTTTTTTTGCTAACTTTTCAGCTACAATCTTAGATAATTCAGTTTTATTTACCTTTTGACCAGACTTAATATCTTTTTCAATTGATGATGCTGATAATAAAGTAACATTTTTCATATCATCAATTATTTGTGCCGAAATATTCTTTGATGATCTAGAAATACTTAGTCTATATCTGTCATTTGAAGCAACATTTTTAACCTTATTACTAACTCTAAACCTTTTTCTTTTATTAGTATCTAATTTCATTACTTCTTCTTTCCTTCTTTTTTCAAAATATGTTGACCCTTTTCTCTCACACCTTTACCTTTATATGGTTCAATTTTTCTAAGAGTTTTTAGTTTTGATGCAATTGCACCTACTTGTTGTTTATCAGCACCACTTATTTTTAAAGTTGTTTGCTTTTCAACATTGATTTTAATCCCTTCTGGAATATCAAAATTGATATCATGGCTATAACCTAATTGTAAATTAAGTTGATTTCCTTTTAAAGCAGCACGATATCCAACACCTACTAATTCTAGTATCTTCTCATATCCAGTGCTTGAACCAATAACTGCATTATTAATTAAACTTCTATTCATTCCCCATAATCGCTTGGTTTCTTGATCGATTTTTTTTGGTTTGATTGATATTTCTTTTCCATCTTTTATATCAAGATTAAAAACTTCTAAGTCAATATTAATTGATTTTTTTCCCGAAGGACCCTCTATGTTCAGGATATTACCAGCCAAAGCAACTTTGACTTTTTCAGGGATTGAAATATTAATTTTACCAATTTTAGACATTAAAACACCTTACAAATTATTTCTCCACCCACTCTTTGCTTTCTCGCATCAATATCGGTCATGACACCTTTGGGGGTTGATACAATTGCTATACCTAAACCATTATTTATTTTGGGTAAACTTTCTGCACTAGAAAATATTCTTCTCCCTGGTTTTGAAACTCTTTCAAAAGTACTTATAACTGGATTTCCTGAATGATATTTAAGCTCTAAAGATAATAAAGATTTATTATTTTCTTTATTCACTTTGAAGTCTTTTATAAATCCTTCATTCTTTAAGATATCAGCAATCTTAGTTTTAAAATTTGAAGAAGGTAATTCAACTTTCTTATGGCTTCTATCTTGAGCATTTTTTATTCTTGCTATCATATCTCCAATTGGATCACTTAAACTCATATTTTCCTTTCTACCAACTTGATTTAACTAAACCTGGTATCTTTCCTTGCAGACCTAATTGTCTTAATGCAATTCTAGATATTTTCAATTTTCTATAAACTCCGTGAGGTCTTCCGGTAATCTGACATCTGTTCATCACTCTTACTTTCGCAGAGTTTCTAGGTAATTTTGATAATTTTTGTTGTGCTTTAAATCTTTCCTCTAAAGGGAGTTTTTTATTCATAACAATCTTTTTTAATTTTTGCCTTTTTTTAAATAGCCTGTCCGATAATTTTATTCGTTTATTGTTCTTATTTATTGAGCTTAATTTAGCCATTTTAGTTATCTCCTTTTTTAATAAATGGAAAATTTAACTTTTCTAAAAGAGCAAAACTATGCTCTTTACTTTTAGCTGATATTACAATCACAATATCAATACCACGAACCTTATCAGCACGATCAAAACTTACCTCGGGAAATATGATATGTTCTTTAACACCAAATGTGTAATTTCCAAATTTATCAAAACCATTAGCAGACAGGCCTCTAAAATCTTTAATTCTTGGTAAAGCTATATTCACAAGTCTATCTAAAAATTCATACATTTTATCTTTTCTAAGTGTTACTTTCAGACCAGCATTTGACCCTTTTCTTGTTTTAAAATTCGCAACTGATTTTTTAAATTTGGTAATCACAGGTTTTTGACCTGTTATTTTTGCTAAATCCTCCTCGCAAGACTTTAATATTTTTGAGTCATTTCCATCTAAACCTAAGCCCATATTTAAAACAATTTTTTCAATTTTTGGACCCATGTACAGATTTTTAAAACCAAATTGAGATTTTAATGCAGGTTGTATTTCTTTATAATAAAGTTCTTTCAATCTCGGAGTCATTATTTTTTAGCCTCAGTTTTTTTTGTTTTTGTTTTTTCGTCAATTAGTTTTAAATTTGATAAATGAATAAAACTTTCCTTTGAAAAAATTCCACCTTTTTTCTCCTTAGTTGTTTTTACGTGTCTCTTTACCATATTAATATCTTTAACTTTTGCTCTATTGTTTGGTCTATCAATTTCAATTACTTCACCTTCTTTTTTTTTATCTCTGCCAGATAAAACTCGAACTTTTAAACCTTTTTTAATCATTACAAAACCTCTGGGGCTAATGAGATTATTTTCATTTGCCCTTTATTCCTTAATTCTCTAGTCACTGGACCAAAAATTCTAGTTCCAACTGGTTCACCTTTATCATCAACCAAAACAGCAGCGTTATTATCAAATTTTACTTTTGATCCGTCATCTCTATGAATTCCTTTTTTTACTCTTACTACCACAGCCTTATGAACTGATCCTTTTTTTACTTTTCCCTTAGGAATTGCCTCTTTTACAGCAATCACTATCGTGTCTCCTATGCTTGCATATCTTCTTTTCGATCCACCTAAGACTTTAATACATTCAATTTTCTTTGCCCCGGTGTTATCGGCTACATTTAATTCTGTTTGGACCTGTATCATTATTTTGTGTTCTCCATTACTTGAAATTTCTTGTTTTTTGAGAAAGGTTTGCTCTCAATGATTGAAACTTTGTCACCTGTTTTAAATTTGTTATTTTCATCATGGGCATTGTATTTTTTTCTCACTTTTATTACTTTTTTTAATAATGGATGAGAATATTTTCGTTCAACTAAAACTGTTATAGTTTTGTTAGGTTTATCACTTACAACCACACCTGTTAATATTTTCTTAGGCATTTAATTTTCCTTTTAATATTGTTTTTAATCTAGCAATTGTTTTTTTTGTTTCACTAATTTTTGCTGGATTCGTAATCTGTGAATTCATCTTTTGAAATCTAAAATTGAATAAATCTTTTTTAAATTTATCGATGTTTTTTATAATTTGATCTTTTGATAGTTTTTTAATTTCTTGTTTTTTCATATTAGGCAAATCTCTTTATAGTTTTTGTTTTAATTGGCAATTTTGCAGATGCTTTATATAACGCTTCTTTAGCTATCTGTTCTGAAACACCATCTACTTCAAATAAAATTCTTCCTGGTTTTACACGACATGCATAGAATTCTGGAGAACCTTTTCCTTTACCCATACGTACTTCAATGGGTTTTTTAGAAACTGGAATATTTGGAAAAATTCTTGTCCAAACTCTTCCTTGTCTTTTCATGTGTCTTGTTAGAGCAACTCTAGCAGCCTCTATCTGTTTACCAGTAACCCTATCTGGAGATAGTGCTTTTAAAGCGTAGGCACCATAATTAATAAAATTTGCTCTTGAAGCAGTTCCATGAATTCTACCTTTGTGAGCTTTTCTCCATTTTGTTCTGACTGGCTGCAACATTTATTGTTTTCCCTCTTTAGGTGATGCTTTATTTGTTTCTTGACTAAATTCTTTAGCAAAAACTTCCCCTTTGTAAATCCAAACTTTTATTCCAATTATTCCATAAGTAGTAAGTGCTTCAGCCTCTGCATAATCAATATCTGCTCTCAATGTATGCGATGGAATGCTGCCATCTCTTAACCATTCAGTTCTAGCAATCTCATTTCCACCCAATCTTCCGCTAACTGAAACTTTAATTCCTTTAGCGCCTAATCTTAAACAAGACTGCATTGCTCTTTTCATTGCTCTTCTATAAGAAATTCTTTTAACTAATTGTTGAGCAATATTCTCAGCAACTAGATAAGCATTTGTTTCAGGTTTTTTAACTTCTTTAATATTTAAAGTAACCTCATTAGAAGTAAATTTGGATAAATTATTTTTTATCTTATCAATATCACTACCTTTTTTTCCAATAACAAAACCTGGTCTAGAAGTGTAAATTGTAACATAACATTTGTTTGCTGTTCTTTCGATCATCACTTTTGAAACTCCAGAATTAATTACATTTTTTTTGATATATTCTCTTATTTTAAAATCTTCTATGAGGTAATTACCAAAATCTTTCTTTTTAGCGTACCAAACAGAGTCCCAACCTCTGTTAACACCTAATCTAAAACCTACTGGATTAACTTTTTGTCCCATGATTCTCCATTTTTTTTGCCTCTGATAAAATAATTGTAACACTTGAATAAGGTTTTAAAATTGGTGCAGCTCTTCCTTTTGCTCTTGGTCTAAACCTCTTCATAGTAATTTTCTTTCCACAATAAGCTTCTTTAACTACAAGTTTATCAATATCATACTGAAAATTATTTTCTGCGTTTGCAACTGCAGATGAAATAGTCTTTCTGATATCACGAGTAATTCTTTTTTCTGAAAACTGAAGATCTCTGATAGCTAACTCTACTTTCTTGCCAACTATACCTTTTAAAATAGGATTAAGTTTTCTGACACTTGATCTAATATTATTATTAATAGATTTAACTATTTTTTCTTTTTTTTTCACTAATTTCTTTTTTTTACTCATAATTATTTCTTAGCCTCTGCCTCAGCAGGTTTTGCTTTTTTATCTGCAGGTGTATGACCAAAAAAAGTTCTTGTTGGTGCAAATTCACCTAACTTATGACCAACCATGTCTTCAGATATGGTAATGGGTATAAATTTTTTTCCGTTATAAATCAAAAAACTAACTCCAACAAAATCTGGAATTATTGTTGATTTTCTTGACCAAGTCTTGATAGGAATTTTTTTTGGATCAGTCTTATATTTATCAACTTTTTTGATTAAACTTTCTTCAACAAATGGTCCTTTCCATACTGCTCTAGCCATTATTTTGTATCCTTCCTTTTGTTTCTTCTCTTAACAATGTATTTATCAGTTCTCTTATTGTCTCTTGTTTTCAATCCTTTTGCTGATTGTCCTTTAGGAGAAACTGGATGTCTTCCACCTGCTGATTTACCTTCTCCACCACCATGTGGGTGATCTACTGGATTTTTAACAACACCTCTAGTGTGAGGTCTTCTTCCTAACCATCTTGATCGTCCTGCTTTACCAATTTTGATATTTTTTTGATCAGGGTTACTTAATACACCAATAGTTGCCAATGATCTTGAATCAATTTTTCTAACTTCACCTGAAGCTAATTTAATCAAACTATAATTCCCATCTAATCCACTAATCGTAACAGAAGTTCCAGCAGATCTAGCAATTTTACCTCCACCACCTGGTTGTATTTCAACATTGTGAATATCTATACCAACTGGGATGTCCTGTAACGGCATGCAATTTCCAACTTTTATTTCTTTTTTTGATCCATTTTCAACTTTATCACCTACTTTTATTTTTTGTGGTGCAAGATAATATGCGTGTGAATTATCATCAAATTTTACTAACATAATGTAACAAGATCTGTTTGGATCATATTCAATTCTTTCCACTGTTGCAGGCATATCAAATTTTTTTCTATAGAAGTCGACATGTCGATACATTTTTTTATGTCCACCAGCTCTATTGATTGATGTAATATGACCATTGTTGTTTCTCCCCTTCATTGCATTTTTTGGTGAAACTAAAGATTTAAACGGTTTACCTTTCCAAAGACCAGTTCTATCAACAAGAATTGTTCCTCTAGTAGATTTTGTATATGGTTTAAATGTTTTTAGTGCCATTTTAAATTCCAGTTGTTAAATCAATACTTTGACCTTTTTTAAGTGTTATAATTGCTTTTTTAAAACCAGAGACTTTAACTTTTCTTCCTCTGGTTAATTTAGTTCTACTTTGTTTATTTATAATATTTACCTTTGTAACATTTACTTTAAAGATTTTTTCAATATTACTTTTTATATTTTTTTTATTTGCTTTTGACGGCACTTTAAATACAATCTTATTTTGTTCTGATAAATTTGTTGATTTTTCAGTTACTAATGGAGATAAAATTTTGTCGTATAAATGTATCTTATCCATTTTAAGCATACCTCTTTTCTAATTCTTTTACGGATGTTTCAGTAAAGACAACCTTTTCAAACTTGACAATATCAAATGCACTAAAATGATTAATGTCTGTTACCTTTATATTTGGAATATTTCTAATTGATTTTTCAACATTATCTTTTGAGGTTTTGTCTAGGATTATAATTGAATTTGATATCTGAAATTTCTTTAAAATTAAGTTCATCTCTTTAGTCTTTTTTATCTTAGAACTAAAATCACTAAAAATTAGAAGGTTGTTATTCTTTATTTTGTCACTGATTAAAGATGCTATACTTTGTTTTTTTTCACTCTTATTCAATTTTCTTTTTTTATATGATAGCTCTCCTTTAGGACCATGAGCTATACCACCACCAACAAAGATTGGAGCTTTTCTACTTGCGTGTCTGGCATTACCTGTTCCTTTTTGTGCATAAATTTTTGATGTTGGACCTGAAACTTCGTTTTGCTGCTTAGTTTTTGCGTGTCTACCTTTATAATTAGCATTAGTCTTATATAAAACTGTACTCACTAATCTTTTGTTAATCTTAGCTGAAAAAATCTTATCTAAGACTTCAATAGAACTTTTTTTACCATCTAAATTAATTTTATCGACTTTCATTATTTTTTCTTTTTCTCTGGTGTTTTCTTAGCTAATTCAGCAGCTTTGTGTTTCTCACTGATAGTCATTTTTTTTATATTTTTAACAGATCCCTTTACTAGAATTTCAGAGTTTTTTGCTCCAGGAATAGAACCTTTTAAATATAGAAGCTCGTTTTCTAGATCCGTTTTGATAATTTCGATATTTTGCATAGTTCTTAATTTATCCCCCATATGTCCAGCCATTTTTTTTCCTTTAAATACTTTACCAGGATCTTGTCTTTGGCCCGTTGAACCATGTGATCTATGTGAAATTGAAACACCATGTGTAGCTCTCAAACCACCAAAATTGTGTCTTTTCATAGCTCCTGCAAAACCTTTTCCAATCGTTTTTGATCTAGTATCTACAAATTTAACATCTTTAAAAATCTCCAATCCAAATTCATTTCCCTCTTTATAATTTTCAATGTTTTGAACCCTATATTCTTTAAGTTTCCTTTTAGCTTCAGTATTTCTTTTAGAAAAATAACCCTTCATAGCCTTAGTTAATTTTGAACTTTTAATTTTACCGTATCCAAGCTGAACTGCAGTGTAACCTCTTTTTTCTTTGTCTATTACTTGGATTACTCTAGCTTTTTCCATTTTTAATACGGTAACTGGAACCAACTGACCAGATTTATAAAATTCTCTGGTCATTCCAATTTTTTTTCCTAATAAAGCAATCTCACTCATAATTATATCTTAATCTCCACGTCGACACCTGATGCTAAATCTAACTTCATTAAAGCTTCGACAGTCTGTGGCGTTGGTTCAATTATATCAATTAATCTTTTATGGGTTCGTGACTCAAATTGTTCTCTACTTTTTTTATCTATATGAGGAGATCTTAAGACTGTATATCTTTCAATTCTAGTTGGTAGTGGAATTGGACCTTTTATTGTAGCCCCAGTTCTTTTGACTGTATTAACAATCTCTTCAGTTGAAGCATCTAAAATCTTATTGTCATAAGCTCTAAGTTTAATTCTAATATTCTGTTTTTCCATTTTAGCCTGCTATTTTTTTTGTTACTTCGTCTTGAACATTTTGTGGGACTTTTGCATAATGATCAAAAAACATTGAATATTGTGCTCGCCCTTGTGACATTGATCTTAAACTATTAATATATCCAAACATATTTGCTAAAGGCACCATTGCAGTAATTACTGTTGCATTACCTCTTTGTTCTTGAGTGCTTATTTGTCCTCTTCGACTATTTAGGTCTCCAATAACATCACCCATATAGTCTTCAGGCGTTACTACTTCAACTCTCATGACTGGCTCTAGTAATTTTAAACCACCTTTTGTGCAAGCGTCTTTAAAACATGCTCTACTTGCAAGTTCAAAAGCTAATACGCTAGAGTCAACATCGTGATGTAAACCATCTAAAATTGTAACTTTATAATCAATCATTGGAAATCCTGCTAAAATTCCACCGTCTGATATTGTTTCGATACCTTTTTCCACACCTGGAATGAATTCTTTTGGAATTGCTCCACCTTTGATTTTACTTTCAACAGCTCTCCCTTTACCAGGTTCTTGCGGTTCTACTAATAATTTTACTTTTGCAAATTGTCCTGCACCACCACTTTGTTTTTTATGTGTGTATTCTACTTCTGATGAGTTTTCTATTGTTTCTCTGTATGCTACTTGTGGAGCTCCAACATTTGCTTCGACTTTAAATTCTCTTTTCATTCTATCAACAATAATATCTAAGTGTAATTCACCCATTCCTTTAATAATTGTTTGTCCAGATTCTTCATCAGATGAAACTCTAAATGAGGGATCTTCTTTAGCTAATCTACCCAAAGCTTCTCCCATTTTTTCTTGGTCAGCTTTTGTTTTTGGTTCAACAGCAATTTCAATTACTGGGTCAGGAAATTCCATAGGTTCTAGGAGGACTGGATTATCTTTATCACATAACGTGTGACCAGTAATGGTATTTTTTAAACCAGCTAGTGATACGATATCACCTGCATTAGCTTCTTTAATATCCTCTCGAGAGTTAGCATGCATCAACAACATCCTGCCGACTCTTTCTTCTTTTTCTTTTGATGAATTGTATACAGCCGTTCCTGTTTTTATTGTGCCTGAATAAATTCTAATAAATGTTAAAGATCCTACAAATGGGTCATTTGCTACCTTAAATGCTAGCGCAGAAAATGGTGCGTTATCATCAAATTTCATTTCAATTTCATCCTCTGATCCCAATTTAGTTCCTTTAATCGATCCAATATCTATAGGGCTAGGAAGATAATTAATTACTGCATCAAGTAGTGGCTGAACACCTTTATTTTTAAAAGCTGAACCAGTTAATACAGGAACAAAATCAAAGTTTAATGTTCCTTTTCTTATACATTTAATTAAATCTTCTTCTTTAATTTCTTCACCGTTTAAATAAGACTCCATCAATTTTTCGTCTTGCTCAACGGCCATTTCGACTAATTCTGTTCGGTATTTTTGAGAGATTTCTTTCAGATCCTCTGGGATATCTTTATATTCCCATTCGGCACCTAGAGCTTCATTTTTCCAAACTTGTGCTTTCATTTTAACAAGGTCAACAACACCAGTTAGAGAGGCTTCAATACCGATTGGTACTTGTATGACCAATGGTTTTGCTCCCAATCTGTCTTTGATCATATCTACACATCTAAAAAAATCTGCACCCGTTCTATCTAACTTATTTACAAAACAAATTCTCGGTACTTTATATTTATCTGCTTGTCGCCATACTGTTTCTGATTGAGGTTCAACACCTGCTACACCATCAAACACTGCAACTGCACCATCAAGCACTTTAAGTGATCTTTCAACTTCAATGGTAAAATCTACGTGACCTGGTGTATCGATAATATTAATTCTATGGTCTTGCCAGAAACAGGTTGTTGCTGCTGATGTAATTGTAATACCTCTTTCTTGCTCTTGTTCCATCCAATCCATGGTAGCTGCACCGTCGTGAACTTCACCAATTTTATGACTTTTACCCGTGTAATATAAAATTCTTTCAGTTGTAGTTGTTTTACCAGCATCTATGTGGGCCATGATCCCAATGTTTCTATATTTGTCTAATGTGTGAGATCTAGCCATGATATTTTACCACCTAAAGTGTGCAAAAGCCTTATTAGACTCTGCCATTTTATGCACATCCTCTTTTTTCTTTACAGCTGCACCTTTTTTTTCATATGCATCATAAAGTTCATTAAAAATTTTATCAGACATATGTTTATCTTTTCTTTTTCTCGCTGAATCTATAAGCCATCTGATAGCTAAAGCTTGTGCTCTTTTACTTTTAACTTCAACTGGAACTTGATAGGTAGCCCCACCTACTCTTCGTGATCTTACTTCTACAGTGGGTTTAATATTATTAATTGCTTCATTAAAAATATTGATAGGTTCATCTTTTGACTTAGTTTTAATCTTTTCAATTGCATCATAAACTATTTTAGTGGCTACACCTCTTTTACCATCGTACATAATATTATTGATTAACTTAGGAATAATTGTGGAATTAAATTTTGGATCAGGAACAATATTTTTTTTAGGTTGTGTTTTTTTTCTAGACATATCTATTTACCTTTTTTTGTTCCATACAAAGATCTTCTTTTCTTTCTATTTGCCACTCCTTGAGTGTCTAAATTTCCTCTTAAAATGTGATAACGTACACCTGGTAAATCTTTAACCCTGCCACCTCTAATTAATACAACAGAGTGTTCTTGAAGATTATGACCTTCTCCAGGTATATAAGCAGTTACTTCAAACCCATTTGATAATCTCACTCTAGCAACTTTTCTTAAAGCAGAATTAGGTTTTTTTGGAGTTGTAGTATAAACTTTTACACAAACTCCTCGTTTGAGTGGTTGTTTTTGTAATGCTGGAACTTTGTTCCTAGCAATTGATTTAGCTCTTTTTTTTCTTAACAACTGGTTAATAGTTGGCATATCTGTAAATTTTATAATTGTTTATTTTTGAATGAAATAACTGACAGGTTATTTGTGGCAGCGTTTAGTGTCTAAAGTTAACACTACATTCCAACCAAAAAATATCGCCAAAATACTTATTAATTTAATTTTGTCAAACTAAAACTAATTAACAAACGTGTTATTTTTATTGATTTACAGGGGTTTCTGGCTGTTCAATTTGCTCTTGCTCAGAAAGAAATTTATTGTCATCTTGTAGAGCTTTTTTATTCCATTTGTTTTTAATATTACCAGTTCCAGCAGGTACTAATCGTCCAACTATTACATTCTCTTTTAAACCATTAAGTGGATCAACTTTACCTTTGATAGCAGCATCTGTAAGAACTCTTGTAGTTTCCTGGAATGATGCAGCAGAAATAAATGACTCTGTCTGCAGAGAAGCTTTGGTAATTCCCATTAAAACTCTTTCTCCGGTGGCTGGTTTTTTACCCTCAGATTTTAATTTTTCATTAACATTATCAAATTTTATTCTATCGATGATTTCACCAGGTAAATAAGAGGAATCACCAGTTGTTTTTACCTCAACTTTTTTCAACATTTGTCTTAAAATAGTTTCTATGTGTTTATCGTTAATAATTACACCCTGTAATCTATAAACCTCTTGAACCTGATTAACAAAATACTCAGTTAGATCTTTTATGCCCATAATTCTAAGAATATCGTGTGGTAATGGCTGTCCATCTAATAAATATTCTCCTTTTTTAATTTTTTCACCCTGATTAAAATTAATATGTTTTCCCTTGGGTATTAAATAATTAGATGGTTCTGATCCATCTTCAGGCACAATTGATATTCTTTGCTTTCCTCTAACTTCTTTTCCAAATATAACTTGTCCATCATTTTCAGCAATGATTGCACTATCTTTTGCTTTTCTAGCTTCAAACAATTCAGCAACTCTTGGAAGACCTCCAGTGATATCTTTAGTTTTAGTCGTTTCTTTAGGTAATCTAGCAATCACATCACCAGCAGAAACTTTTTGACCATCTTTAACTGATAAAATTGAGTCAGGAACTAAATAATATCTTGCTTCATTATCATCCGCCTTTTTAATCACGTTTCCTTTTTCATCTCTTAAAGTAATTCTTGGTTTTAAATCTGTACTTTTTGATTGAGAACGCCAATCAACTACTGATTTTGAAGATATACCTGTTGCATCATCTGTAGTCTCTTGAATAGATACACCATCAATTAAATCAACATAGCTTGCAATACCACTTTTTTCAGCAATCACTGGGGTAGTGTAAGGATCCCATTCACAAATTTTTGTATTAGCTTTTACTTTATCACCGTTTTTAAAAAATAATTTCGAACCATAGGCTACTTTATAGACTGCAATTTGAACTCCATTATCGTCCTCAATAGATAATTGTGTATTTCTACCCATGACAATCAAGTTCTTTTTAGAATCCTCTAAAATGTTTGAGTTAATAATTTTTAAAGTCCCTTCATTTTTAGTGACTATTTGTGAGTCTTGTTTAACTGAAGCAGTTCCACCTACGTGGAAAGTTCTCATTGTTAGTTGCGTTCCTGGTTCTCCAATTGATTGTGCAGAAATCATTCCAATTGCTTCACCTACATGAACCATCTGACCTCTAGATAAATCTCTTCCATAAGAAGTAGCACATACACCTTCTTTAGATCCACATGTCATAACAGAATAAACCTTAACTGATTTTATTCCTGCAGAATCTATCTTATCACAACCAGCCTCATCAATCATAGTTAACTTTTTAATTATAATTTCACCAGTTATTGGATGCTTTACATCGTCAAAAGTAACTCTTCCCAAAGCTCTTTCTGATAAGCTTACAACAACATTTCCACCTTCCAGAATTTCTGAAAGTTCGATGAATCCAGGATTTTTACAATCACATTCTTTTTTTGTAACAGTTAAATCTTGGGCAACATCACATAATCTTCTAGTTAAATAACCTGAGCTAGCAGTTTTAAGGGCTGTATCAGCTAGACCTTTTCTAGCACCATGAGTAGAATTAAAATATTCTAATGCAGTTAAACCCTCTTTAAAATTCGAGGTTATTGGGCTTTCAATAATTTCACCTGATGGTTTTGCAATAAGTCCTCTCATTCCAGCTAATTGTTTCATTTGTGCTGCAGATCCTCTTGCTCCACTATCTGCCATCATAAATACTGAATTTATTTTCAAACCTTCTGTAGTTTTTTCTGTAGCAGAAATTCCTTTCATCATTTCGGATGCTACTTGATCAGTACATTTTGACCATGCATCAACAACTTTATTGTATTTTTCTCCTCTTGTAATTAGTCCTTCAGAATATTGAGTTTCATAGTCAGCTATTAGTTTTTTAGTATCATCAATAAGTTTATTTTTACTTTCCGGAATGACTAAGTCATCTTTACCAAAAGAAATTCCTGCTTTAAATGCATGTTTAAACCCTAGATCCTTTAATTTATCACAGAAAATTACTGTTGTTTTTTGACCGCAAAATCTAAAGACAATATCAATTATTTCTGAGACAGTTTTTTTTGGTAAAATTCTATCAATTAAAGAAAACTTAATATTATTATTTTTAGGTAATAAGTTTGCTAGTAAAAATCTTCCTGCAGTAGATGTATATTTTTCAAATTTTTGATTACCCTTTTCGTCAATAGTTTCAAATCTAGAGATAATTGTACTATGAACTTTAATTTGACCTGAGGATAAAGCAAATTCAATTTGATCTGCATTTAAAAAATATCCAGCTGGCTTATCAGTTACTGGTTCTTGAGATAAATAATAAATTCCTAAAATCATATCCTGACTTGGGACAATTATTGGTTTTCCGTTAGATGGAGAAAGAATATTGTTAGTTGATAGCATTAATATTCTGGCCTCAAGTTGTGCCTCCAAACTTAAAGGAACGTGAACAGCCATTTGATCACCATCGAAATCTGCATTAAACGCAGCACAGGTTAAAGGGTGTAATTCGATTGCATCTCCCTCAATTAATTTTGGTTCAAAAGCTTGAACTCCCAACCTATGAAGTGTTGGTGCTCTATTTAGTAAAACTGGATGTTCTCTAACAATTAATTCAAGTGCATCCCAAACAGCGTTAGTTTCTTTCTCAACTAATTTTTTTGCTTGTTTAATGGTTGAGGCTAAACCTAGTTTATTAAGTCTTGCATATAAAAATGGTTTAAATAGCTCTAAGGCCATTTTTTTTGGCAATCCACATTCGTGTAATTTTAAGTCTGGACCTACTACAATGACTGAACGACCTGAGTAATCAACTCTTTTACCAAGAAGATTTTGTCTAAATCTTCCTTGTTTTCCTTTTAACATCTCAGCTAAAGATTTTAATGGTCTTTTGCCTGTTCCAGTAATTACTCTACCTCTTCTTCCATTATCAAAAAGTGCATCAACGGACTCTTGCAACATTCTTTTTTCATTTCTGATGATTATATCTGGTGCCTTAAGATCCATTAGTCTCTTTAAACGATTATTTCTATTAATAACCCTTCTATAAAGATCATTTAGATCTGATGTTGCAAATCTTCCACCATCTAAAGGAACCAATGGTCTTAATTCTGGTGGAATAACTGGAACAACAGTCATGATCATCCACTCAGGTTTTTGACCAGTTTCAATAAAAGACTCAATTAATTTTAATCTCTTTATAGCTCTTTCTTCATTCACTTTTGATTTCGTCTCTTTGATATAATCAACAAGGTTTTTTCTCTCTAAATCTAAATCAAGATTTTTAAGCATTTCCAGAACTGCTTCAGCTCCAATTCCAGCTGTAAAAGCCTCCTCACCATATTCATCTTGATATTTTGCTAGTTCTTCCTCATTTAAAAGTTGATTTTTTTGCAGACCTGTTAAACCTGGTTCAATGACAATAAAATTTTCAAAATACAAAACCCTTTCGACTTCTTTGAGCTTCATATCAACAGCAAGTGCTATTCTACTTGGTAGTGATTTTAGAAACCATATATGCGCAACAGGTGTTGCTAAATTAATGTGACCCATTCGTTCTCTTCGAACATTTGATTTTGTTACCTCAACACCACATTTTTCACAGATGATGCCTCTAAATTTCATTCTTTTATATTTTCCACACAAACACTCGTAATCTTTAATTGGACCAAATATTCTTGCGCAGAAAAGGCCATCTTTCTCTGGTCTAAAAGTTCTATAATTGATAGTTTCTGGTTTTTTAATTTCACCATAGGTCCAAGATTTTATTTTCTCTGGGCTAGCTAATGAGATCTTAATACTATTAAAATTTTGAGCTTCAGATATTTCTGAGTTTTTAAATAGATCTGTTAGTTCTTTTTTCATAATTAATTTAATTCCACATTTAATGCCAAAGATTTAATTTCTTTAACAAGTACGTTAAATGACTCTGGTATTCCAGACTCAAAGTTTTCTTCACCCTTAACAATAGTCTCATAAACTTTTACTCTTCCAGCAACATCATCAGATTTTACAGTAAGTATTTCTTGAAGTGTGTATGATGCACCATATGCCTCAAGTGCCCATACCTCCATTTCACCAAACCTTTGTCCACCTAATTGAGCTTTTCCTCCCAATGGTTGTTGAGTTACTAAACTATAAGGACCAGTAGATCTAGCGTGAATTTTGTCTTCAACTAAATGATGAAGTTTAAGCATGTAAATTATTCCAACAGTAACAGGTCTATCAAATTTTTCACCAGTTCTTCCATCCCATAAATAAGTTTGTCCTGATTTAGGTAAATTTGCTAACTCTAACATTTCTGTTACATTTTTTTCTTTAGCTCCATCAAATACAGGTGTAGATATAGCTATACCATTTTGTAAATTCTCACATAAGTCCTTAAATTCTGTTTTACTTAATTTATCAACTTTTTGATTAAATATTTCCTCACCATAAACTGATTTTAAAAAACTCTCTATTTTTTGATTTCTCTCAATTTTCTTATTATTCTCATTAACCAGATTTTTAATTTGTTCTCCAAACTCTTTGCATGCCCATCCTAAATGAGTTTCAAGAATTTGTCCTACATTCATACGACTTGGTACACCTAAAGGATTTAATACTATATCTACTGGTCGACCATCTTCTCTATAAGGCATATCCTCAACTGGCACAATCTTACTGACAACTCCTTTATTACCATGTCTTCCTGACATTTTATCACCTGGTCTTAATCTTCTTTTAATGGCGACAAAAACTTTTACCATTTTCATCACACTAGGTAATAAATCATCACCACTTCTAATTTTTAAAACTTTATCTTCAAATCTTTCAGTAATATCTTGTTTTGCTTTATTATACTGATCTTTTAATTGTAAAAACGCATTTTCATTTTTTGGATTAGAAATAGTCAATTTAAAAAGGTCATTAATAGATATCTTATTGATAGTTTCAAAATCTAATTTAGAACCTGCTTCAACATCTTTTATTTTCTTAGAAAGGGTTTCTCCTGATAAAATTTGAGCAGCTCTTTGTTTAATACTTCTCTCGAGAATTTCTTCCTCAACAATCTTATCTTGTTGTACTTGATCAATTTCTGCGCGTTCAATTGTGATGGATCTTTCATCTTTCTCTATACCATGTCTGTTAAATACTCTTACATCAACAACAGTACCACTGCTTCCTCTTGACATTCTAAGTGATGTATCTGTAACATCTATAGCTTTTTCGCCAAAAATTGATCTTAATAATTTTTCTTCAGGACCTGACGCAGAATCTCCTTTAGGTGTCACTTTCCCCACCAATATGTCACCAGCATTTACCTCTGCACCTATATATACTATTCCTGACTCATCTAAATTTTTTAAAGCTTCTTCATTAACATTGGGTATATCTCTTGTAATTTCTTCTTCTCCGAGTTTTGTATCTCTTGCCATAATTTCATATTCAACAATATGTACTGAAGTAAATACATCATCAGTCACACATCTCTCTGAAATTAAAATAGAATCTTCAAAATTGTATCCTTGCCATGGCATAAATGCTACAGTAACATTTTTTCCTAAAGCTAACTCACCTAACTTTGTTGAAGGACCATCTGCAATTATATCGCCTGTTTTTACTTTATCCCCTACTCTAACTAAAGGTCTTTGATTAATACATGTATTTTGGTTAGATCTTTTAAATTTTTGTAAATTATAAATATCAACTCCAGATTTTGAAAAATCGGTTTCCTCTGTGACTTTAATAACAATTCTCTTACCATCGATTTTATCTACTACTCCATCTCTTTTAGCAACAATTGTAACTCCTGAGTCTAATGCAACATCGCTTTCTATCCCAGTACCAACTAAAGGTGCTTCAGGTTTTAACAATGGCACAGCTTGTCTCATCATGTTAGAACCCATCAACGCTCTGTTTGCATCATCGTTTTCTAAAAATGGTATCAAAGAAGCAGCGACAGAAACCAATTGTTTTGGAGATACATCAATATAATCTATTGTTTCAGGTTTTGCTAAAAGGAAGTTTAAATTTTGTCTACAAGAAACTAGTTCCTCAACTATTTTTCCATTTTTATCAATCTTAGTATTTGCTTGTGCTATGGTGAATTTTGTTTCTTCCATCGCAGATAAATATTCTACCTTATCTTGAACAACGCCTTCTTTAACTCTCTTATAAGGACTTTCTATAAAACCATATTTATTTATTTTAGCATAAGTTGATAAACTATTGATCAAACCAATATTTGGACCCTCTGGAGTCTCAATTGGGCAAATTCTTCCATAATGGGTTGGATGAACGTCTCGCACTTCAAAACCAGCTCTTTCTCTTGTTAATCCACCTGGACCTAAGGCTGAAACTCGTCTTTTATGTGTAATTTCTGAGAGTGGATTTGTTTGATCCATAAATTGTGAAAGCTGAGAACTTGCGAAAAAATCTTTTAGTGAAATTGTAAGTGGTTTTGCATTAATCAAATCTTGTGGCATAGCAGATTCGATGTCTAAAGTTGTCATTTTTTCTTTAATAGCTCTTTCCATTCTATAAACGCCAATACGAGCTTGATTTTCAACTAATTCACCTACAGATCTAACTCTTCTGTTTCCTAAATGGTCAATGTCATCAACATCATCTTTACCATCTCTTAAGTCTAACATTTTACGGATTATTGCTAAAATATCATCATTTCTTAATATTGTAATTTTATCTGAGCATTCTAAATCTAATCTAGAATTCATTTTAACCCTTCCGACATCAGACAAGTCATATCTGTCTGAGCTAAAAAATAAATTATTAAAAATTTGATTTGCTATTTCAATTGTTGGAGGCTCGCCAGGTCTTAACATCTTATAAATTTCAGTAATAGCCTCATCTTTAGTATTATTTTTGTCATTTAAAATTGTAGTAAGCAAATAAGGACCTTTGTTTATAGAATTTGTTACAGAAATATCTAGACTTGTAATATTTGCATCTAAAATTTGTTGAATGATTGTCTCATTTAACTCAGTACCAATTTTTAATAATCCATCCTCTTGATCATTTAATTTAATATCTTTATGTAAAAACTTTCCAAATAATGATTCTTTTGCAACTAGTATATCTTTTAATCCATCATTAGATAATTTTTTAGCATTTAAATAATTTATTTTTTCTCCTAATTTAATTACAACTTTTCCTGATTTAGCATCAACAACCTCTTCAGAGAAATTCTTAGCTTTATAATTTTCAGGGTTAAATTTTGTTCGCCACTTTTCTGATTTTGAATCAAAAATAAATTTTTCTGACTCATAAAATTCATTTACTATTTCACTTTTTGAATAACCAAGAGCAAGTAATAAAGTAGATGCAAGAATTTTTTTCTTCCTATCAATTTTAAAATATAAAAAATCTTTAACATCATATTCAAAATCTAACCAAGATCCTCGGTTTGGTATTACTCTACAATTAAACAAAAGTTTACCACTAGCATGAGTTTTACCTTTGTCATGATCGAAAAAAACTCCTGGACTTCTATGCATTTGATTTACAACAACCCTTTGAACACCATTCGTTATGAATGTACCACTATTAGTCATCATAGGCACTTCACCCATATAAACTTCTTGCTCTTTTGCTGATAAAATATCTTTAGTGTTCGTTTCTTGATTTATTTCATAAACAACTAGTCGTAATGTGCATTTTAAAGCAGAGGAGTAAGTCAAGCCTCTAGCAATACATTCTTCTACATCAAATTTTGGTTTTTCAAGTCTGTATGATACATATTCTAAAGTTGCTTTATCGTTAAGATCTTCAATAGGAAAAATACTTTTAAATACTCTGTCAAATCCTTTAGTTAAATCACCTGCTTCTGGGTTAAAAAATGTTAATTCGTCGTAGGAATTTTTTTGAACTTCTATTAGATTGGGTATGGATAAACTTTCTTTTAGTTTTCCGAAACTCTTTCTTATATTTTTCTTTTCAGTAAAAGATATTTGCATCTATGTCTTAATACTGATTAAATTTAATTAATCAGTACTTAAAAATTTCCTGTTAATTTATTTAAGTTCTACTTTTGCCCCTGCAGCTTCTAACTTAGCTTTAATTTCTTCTGCTTCTTTTTTCGGTACACCAGCTTTTACTTCTTTAGGTGCACCCTCTACCAAGTCTTTAGCTTCTTTAAGACCAAGAGAAGTTGCTGCTCTAACTTCTTTAATTACGTTAATTTTTTTATCCCCTGCAGAAACGAGCATGATTGAAAAGTCATCCTTTTCCTCAGCTGCTGCCGCACCTGCTGCTGCTGCTGGAGCTGCTGCCGCCATTGGCGTAACACCCCATTTTTCTTCTAATTGTTTTGAAAGATCTGCTGCTTCAGCAACAGTTAAACTTGATAAGTCCTCTATAATTTTATTTAGATCTGGCATAATTTACTCTTTAGGTTGTGTTTCAGAATTTTCTGGTGGTAAACTACTCATTTTTTCCGATCGTGCAAGCAAAATACTCACTAATTTTGATGCAGATGCATTCAAAATACCTACAATATTAGCCCTTGCTTCGTCTAAAGTAGGTAAATTTGCGACATTCATTACTCCAGCTTGATCAAGAATTTCATTTTCCATCATTCCACCGATCAGTTTCAAATTCTCATTATCTTTTGCAAACTTGGATAAAATTCGTGCCGACATAATTGCATCTTCTCCAAATGCAACTGCTGTTGGTCCAGTAAATAGATTTGATAAATCTTTACACTTAGTTTTTTCCAATGCTAATTTTGTAATTCTGTTTTTTGTAATTTTAAAAATTATTCCATGTTCTCTCATTTTTGACCTTAATTCATCTAATTGAGTCATTGTAAGACCTTGATAATGAGTAACCAGAACCGCTTTACTATTCTCAAATTGGGTTTTCATTTCAGAGATGTAATTTTTCTTTTGCTCTTTATTCATCATAACTTAAATATTTTTCCCTAATTTTAATTTATATGAAACACCCATTGTTGATGTCACAAATGCAGTTTTAATTAGATCTCCTTTTACCGTATTATTTGATTTTTCTTTCTCGAGTGTTTCTATAACAGCATTAAAATTCTTAATTAACTTCTCATCACTAAAAGATTTTTTTCCTATACTTACACCAATATTTCCATCTTTATCATTTCTAATTTCCGCCTGACCAGATTTTGCATCTAAAATTGCTGTTTTTAAATTTTCAGTCACAGTTCCTAATTTTGGATTGGGCATTAAACCTTTTGGTCCCAATACTTTTCCTAATTTCGACAATTTAATCATCATGGATGGAGTACAAATTAATTTTTCAAAATTCATTTCACCATTTTTAATTTTTTCAATAAATTCATCACCACCAACAATATCTGCACCAGCACTTTTCGCTTCATCAGATTTTGTATCCTCACATACGACAGCAACTTTTACTTTTTTTCCAGTTCCTCCAGGAAGATTTACTACTGTTCTTATATTTATCTCACTTTTTTTCTGTTTATTGTTTATCTGAAAACTTAAATCAACTGACTCATCGAATTTAGTCGTACAGTTTTTTTTAATCACTGGTAATAACTTTTCAATCATTTCAGATGGAAGTTCTAAAGTTTTTTCTGGAAGTTTTTTAAATCTTTTTGAAGACATAATTAATCTTTCACCTCAATACCCATCGATCTTGCAGAACCAGCAATTATTTTGACCGCTTGATCTAAATCAAGAGCATTTAAATCCTCCATTTTTTGTTTAGCAATTTCTTCAGCTTGTTTTTTTGTTATTGATGCAACAATATTTCGGCCAGGTTCTTGGGAACCACTTTTTAATTTTGCAGCTTCTCTTATAAAGAAAGAGGCTGGTGGTGACTTAATTTTAAAATCAAATTTTTTATCTTTATAAACTGTTATTTCAACTGGTACAGGTTTGCCAGCTAACTTTTTCGTTTTATCATTGAAAGCTTTACAAAATTCCATTATGTTTACACCTCGTTGTCCCAATGCAGGTCCAACTGGTGGAGCAGGATTTGCTTGACCACCTTTAATTTGTAATTTTATAAATCCACTAATTTCTTTTTTAGCTGCCATAATCTAACTTACTTTCTCCACTTGATTATATTCTAAATCAACTGGTGTTGGCCTTCCAAATATAGAAACTGATACCTTAAGTCTAGACTTTTCTTCATCAATTTCCTCAACCATTCCACTAAATGACGCAAAAGGTCCATCAATTACCTGTACTTTTTCACCAACCGCATATTCTACAGCTGATTTTGGTTGAGCAACCCCATCTTTTATTTGACCTAAAATTTTATCAATTTCTTTATCAGATACAGGCACAGGCATTCCCTTTGTGCCTAAAAAACCACTGACACGTTTTATATTTTTGATCATGTGATAAATATCATTATCCATTTCACTTTTAATCAAAACATAACCCGGAAAATATTTTTTTTTTCTTTGTATTCTTTTGCCTCTTTTAACTTCAGTTACATCATGCGTTGGAACAATAATTTCTTCAAACTTTTCGGAGATTTTAGCCTTATCAGCTTCTTCTTTAATCAGTCCCGCTACTTTATTTTCAAAACTAGAGTGTGATTGAACTATGTACCAATTTTTCATTAAATACTCACTTTAAGTAATAATTCTAAGAAAAATTTTAAAACCTGATCTAATAAAAGAAAAAACAATGACATAACTACTGCCATTGCAAAAACCATTAATGCACCTTGAAGTGTTTCTTTTCCTGTGGGCCAAGAAACTTTAAATGCTTCCTGTTTTACTTCCTGTATAAATTTAATCGGGTTCTTCATAGTTATTTAATTTTATTGGCAGGAGCGGAGGGACTCGAACCCTCAGCCTCCGGTTTTGGAGACCGGCGCTCTACCAATTGAGCTACACTCCTATATAGAGTTTACTCTATAATTTTAGTTACTACTCCAGCTCCAACAGTTCTACCACCTTCTCGAATAGCAAAGTTTAATTTCTCTGACATAGCAATCGGTGTAATTAACTTAACTGTAAATTTAGCGTCATCACCAGGCATTACCATTTCAGTACCAGCTGGCAATTCTACCTCTCCAGTTACATCGGTAGTTCTAAAATAAAATTGAGGTCTATACTTTGTAAAAAAAGGTGTATGTCTTCCGCCCTCCTCTTTTTTAAGCACATACGCTTGAGCCTCAAATTTAGTATGTGGTGTGACAGAACCTGGCTTACAAAGAACTTGTCCTCTTTCAATGTCAGTTCTTTCTACACCTCTCAAAAGTACTCCAACGTTATCACCAGCCTCACCAGAGTCTAAAAGTTTTCTAAACATTTCAACACCAGTACATACTGATTTTTTAGTTTCTCTAATACCAACTATCTCAAGTTCATCACCAGTTTTAAGTACACCTGACTCAACTCTTCCGGTTGCAACTGTACCTCTTCCTGAAATTGAAAACACATCTTCTACCGGCATCAAGAAATCTTTATCTTTTGGTCTATCTGGTTGTGGAATAAATTCATCAACATTCTTCATCAATTCTAGAATTGAATTTTTTCCAATTTCATCATCTCTGCCTTCAACTGCTGCAAGTGCAGAACCTTTAGCAATTGGAGTTTTATCACCTGGAAATTTATATGAAGTTAATAATTCTTTAATCTCCTCTTCAACTAGATCAATCATTTCTTTATCATCAACTTGATCTACTTTATTTAGGTAAACACATATCGCAGGAACTCCAACTTGTCTTGCTAAAAGAATATGCTCTCTTGTTTGAGGCATAGGACCATCAGCAGCGTTAACAACTAAAATTGCACCATCCATTTGTGCTGCACCTGTAATCATGTTCTTTACATAATCAGCATGGCCCGGGCAATCTACGTGCGCGTAGTGTCTTTTTTCAGTTTCATATTCAACATGTGCTGTTGAAATTGTAATTCCTCTTTCTTTTTCCTCTGGAGCTTTATCAATTTGATCATAAGCAACTGCTTGTGCTCCACCAGTTTCAGATAAAACTTTAGTGATCGCAGCAGTTAGAGTTGTTTTACCATGATCGACATGACCGATTGTTCCAATGTTACAATGCGGTTTATTTCTTACAAATTTTTCTTTTGACATTACTTATATTCCTCACTTTTATTTTAAACTTTATTTTTCTTGGAGCGGGTAAAGGGAATCGAACCCTTACATCCAGCTTGGAAGGCTAGCGTTCTACCATTGAACTACACCCGCACAACCCCAAGAATAACACTCCAGTATTGTTAAAGATTATTGAATGGTGGAGGGGGAAAGATTCGAACTTTCGAAGACCGAAGTCAACGGGTTTACAGCCCGCCCCATTTGACCGCTCTGGAACCCCTCCCTTAGGGGAAGTGTCCCCTTGTTCAATAAAGCTTCAAACAACAAGCGTTTTATATATTTTATTTATCCAAATGCAACACGTGATTTAATGGGAAAATATTTAAAAAAACGTGTAAAACAAAGGTAATTTTATGAATAAGACATCTTTTTTTATAATTGGTCAACATGCTGTGATTGAGGCACTCAGAAACCCCCAAAGAAAGGTTTTGAGGTTATTCTTAACTGAAGAAAGCAAGAAAAATATTCATAAAAAAAGTCCTAATAAAAATTTGTTAAATGATATCAAAGTATATTTTAAAACGAAAAAAGAACTTGACAAATATAGCACTAAAGAAAATTTGCAACATCAAGGATATGTTGCAGAAGTTGAACATCTACAGAAACTAATACTCAAAGAGTACATTAAAGAGAAGGATAACATTACACTAATTTGTCTTGATGGTGTAAGTGATCCAAGAAATATAGGATCTCTAATTAGAAGTGCTGCTTCTTTTGATATTGATGGTATTATTCTAAAAGAGAGAAATTTTCCGAGTGAAAGTAAACTAATGTATAAAGCTGCTAGCGGTGCTATTGAGCATATGAATATATTCGAAGTTTCCAACATTAATTCGACACTAAAAAATTTAAAAGAAAAAAATTTTTGGGTATATGGTTTTGATGGAAATGGAAAGAAAGATTTTACTGATATTGAATGGAAGGGAAATAATATACTTTTATTTGGATCCGAGGGATCAGGAATGCATAAACATACATCAAAATATGCAGATTTTTTAGTAAAGATTGAAATAAATAAAAAAATTGAGAGCTTGAATATATCTAATAGTGCTGCAATCGTGTTTCATCACTTAAGATATTTAAAAAAAAAGAGTTGATTAATTAAAAAATAATTAATAGTTATTGCACATGCCCTTGTAGCTCAGCTGGTAGAGCAATTGATTTGTAATCAATAGGTCCGCGGTTCGAATCCGTGCGGGGGCACCATTGTCATTAAAAGTTTTTTCATTTTTTTATTTTTGGAAAAAAGCAATGTATGATTTAAATAAAATTAGCTACTGTTTAAATGGAAAGTCAGGCTTACCCTCCCATTCTCTTGATATAAAATAAACACCTTCATAACTTAAATGATCATCATCTTTATATAAAAGTTTGTTATTTTTTTTTGAGAAACAACTTTTTTTATTATGATTGCATAAATAGTTTTCTAATATTAAATAAAAATTTTTTTTATTATCTAAAAGATTTTCATCCAATATTGTTCTTTTTACAAATAAACCTCTATTTATAATGTTCTTATAATTTGCATTAGCGCAAATACTATAACTTAACTCACTTACCCCCATACATCTTATAGGGTTTCTTTTTAAAAGTGGTGGTTGAGAAAAAATTATCGCTTTAGAACCAGACTTATTAATAATCTTAATAGTATTTTTTAAACCAAGTTTAAAATTTTGTCTTGATTCTAGAAGGATCTTATCGTTATTATTAAAAACAACCTTATTATTGACCAGAGCATCTTTCCTATAATAATTATTTTCATATTTTTCATGATTAAAAATATAGTTCCATCTTGATGCTAAAATAATAAAGTCAAAATATTTTCCATTCTCTTTAACAAATTTTTCCCAAATTTTAACTTGGTTTTTGCAATTATTTTGTTTTTTTGAAGGTTTCGTTTGTTCTATATTGTAAACTTTGTAATATCCAAAAATTGGAGGACATCCTTGAAAAATATATGAGTGCCATTCAATTTCATATTTATTTGAATAATATTCACCCATTAAATTATAACCTTGGGCATGGCTATCCCCTAATACTAAAATTTTTTTACTTGAATCTTTGCCCAAAGGTTTTATTGAATCAAAATATATATTTTCAGAATTAGTATTAACTTTAAACTTTGAACTAAAATACTCAATTTTTTTATCATTTTTAAGAGGCTCTGGTTTTTGAAGAAAGGTATTATCAAAATTAGAAAATTTCACCGTATAAACCCATGTAATAGTAAAAACAAAAATTACCAAAAGTAGTAATTTAGAAAAAAACTTAAAAGAAATTTTTTTTTTATTTCTAAAAGGTTGCTCAATATAATTCCAACAAAAGTAACTTACAATTATTGAAAATATAATTACTAATAATTTAAAAAATATTGAAATTTCATTTAGATAATAAAACTTTGTAAAAGCTAGTATTGGTTGATGCCATAGATACAAACTATAACTAATTAAACCTAAAAACACTAAATATCTGGTTGTAAATACTCTAAATAAAATTGTATTTTTACGACAAAATGTGATGAGCAATACTGTTCCAACAGTTGGAAATATTGCATTATAGTTTGGAAAAACAGAGTTATGATTTAAAAGAAATATTGAGCCCACTATAAAAATGAAACCAATAATACTGAAGAATTCATTATAAATTTTCTTAAATTTAAAATTACTTTCTTTTAAAAAAATTGCAGTCAAAACTCCTAAGATAATTTCCCAACCTCTGAAAGGTAATAAATAAAATGCTGCCTCTGGAAAATGAAAAGAAGCCCAAATACAAAGTATAAAACTAGTAATACATAAAATTATAAAAAAAAATTTTATAAATGATTTAAGAAATTTAAGAAAAAACAAAAATACAATAGGAAAGATGATATAGTATTGTTCTTCTACTGATAAACTCCAAGTATGAATTAAAGGTTTTAATTCTGTATCTGTACTAAAGTAGCCACTTTCAGACCAAAATAAAAAATTTGAAGAAAAAAAAATAAGTGATATCAAACTTCTTGCAAACTCTAGAAGATAAATATCCTTAAAAAGTATAAATGAAAAAGGAATACAAATTAATGAGACTAAAAATAAGGCTGGTAATATTCGTCTAGCTCTTCTTTCATAAAAATTTTTTAATGAGAATTTTTTTTTTTCAATGTCTGATAAAATTATATTTGTAATCAAATATCCACTAATAACAAAAAAAACATCGACCCCCACAAAGCCGCCGCTAAAAAAAGAAATACCTGCGTGATAAAAAACCACTGGTATTACTGCTAAAGCTCTGAGACCATCCAATTCTTTACGGTAAGAAAATGAGGAATTATTCATTTTTATATTTATGAAGTTTCATTTCTTAGTTGTTCTAATTTGATTTTATTTTGAAGACTTCTATTTTTATCATATAAAAGATTAAACTTTATTTTTCGATTAGTTTTAACTATTATATTTTTTGCATTTCTAACTTCTAAATTGTCAGCAACAGCACTTATAGGTCTTTTTTTTGGATTTAAATTTTTAATTATTATTTTGGATTTATCGTTTACAATTTTTCCTTTCCATCTTCTTGGTCTAAAAGGACTTATAGGTGAAATTGATAATTTTTTAGAATTTAAACTTAAGATTGGTCCATGAACTGAAAGATTATAAGCTGTACTTCCTGCTGGAGTAGACACTAATACACCATCTGAAACTAATTCCTTAATGATTTGTTTTGAACCTTGCTTTATTGATAGTGAGGCTGCTTGCCTACTTTGTCTTAATACTGAAACTTCATTAATTGCTATCGATCTTTTAATTAGATTATTTTTTGTTTTAACAACCATTTCTAAAGGTGAAATTGAAATCATATTCGCTTTTAATAAATTTTTAATGATATCTTTAGAAGAAAACTTGTTCATGAGAAAACCATAGTTTCCAGAGTTAATTCCATAAAACTGTTTTTTTGAATTTTTGTTATTTTTAAGAGTTTCAAGCATAAAACCATCACCACCAATAACAATAATAAGATTTTCTTTGTTAAATTTATTTAATTTGATTTTATTTAATAATAAATTTTTAATCTTTGTAGATTTTTTATTTTTATCAAAAATAATTTTTAGTTTACTCATTTAGTGGTGCCCTCGGCCAGACTCGAACTGGCACTCCGCAAGCGGCAAGGATTTTAAGTCCTTTGTGTCTACCAATTTCACCACGAGGGCATTAATGAATTTCATGAGTGTTTATGCCAATATTTATAATTGAACAAGAGGAATAAGTAAATTTTTTTTATTTTATCTCTTTAGGTACTGGTCAGGTACTGGTTGTCCCATATTATCCTATAGTTGAATATATTTATTATAATTAGATTTTTGGTCGTCACATGGACGTCACAAATTCATTATAAGATTATTAATTATGAAAGGTCAAAATACCAAAAATAAAAAAAAGCCCTCTTGGTATTATCCATTAATTATAATACTGGGGATATATTCAGGAGCTGTTGTAAGTATGTTGTCAAGACTCTAAAATAAAGGTTCCAGGTACCTGGCAACAGAACGCCTCTTAAAATACTATTTAAATTTGTTTGATATATCTTTACAAAGTTTTACAAAAGTTTCATGATCTAAATTACTTTTAATAGTGTTTAAGGAGTGTGATACAAACTGAATATTACCTTTTACATATCCAATATCATTTATAATTCTATCTATAGATAACTCCTCAGATCTATTTTTATCTCTCCCTTCTGAGTTAGGCAATAAATACACTCCAGTATAAATACACCGACCTTTTTGCTTAATCCATTGCTCGTCTAAATCTTTCCAATTAATATTAACCTCAAGACCTCTTGTTTTTGCTGAATTATTTCTAATTCTCATTATCCTTTGCTTCCAATAAAATTCTCTTTCTCCATTATAGAAAGATTTGATGTTTGCTTTTTTAGTTTTAATTTGACCTTCTCTCCAAATTTTTTGAACTTTTTCATCTCCCGCAATATACTTATTATTTTGATAGCTCTTTTCTTTATATTTTTGATCTCTAGTTTTTGATACCTTAACTTGTGTTTCTTTAGGTAGTGTATTGAAGGTTCCTTTTCGGCCAAATAGAAACAGTTTGTGTCTTTTATGTTTGACTGCACTAAGACTGCAATTAAATTTTTTTGCAATTTGAGTAGTATTATAACCTCTTTTCCAGAGGTCTTTTAATTCGTCTACTCTTTTTTCAGTCCATCTAAAATTAACATTAGTAGGTGAAATATGTTTTGTATTTCTTATATTTCT
>CACDUM010000008.1:0-44437 GCA_902555965.1 uncultured Pelagibacteraceae bacterium
AAGTTTTTGGCTTTTAAATCAGAAGAAAAACAATAAATCAAAAAAATCACAGAAACTAAAAATTTTAAAATATTCATTGTGTCAATTCTTTTATCTCAAAAAGTAATTTTTTATTCATTGGACCAATTATTTTTTTTATTATTTTATTGTTTTGAATTAAAAAGGTTTCAGGTACCCCATATGCACCCCATTCAATTGCTATTGTACCATCATTATCTAAAAAAATTAAGTCGTATGGGTTATCTAAATTTATCAAAAAATTTTTTGCATTCTCAAAATTATCTTTATAGTTTTGACCAATAATTTTGATATTCTCTTTTTTACTTAAATCCATTAAATACTTATGTTCCTCTTTGCAAGGAACACACCACGAAGCCCAAATGTTTAATAAATAATAATCACTTCCTATAAATATCTGATCTGAATTTATTTTGTCTTTTGAAAAAAACTCTTTTGCGTCAAAATTTGGAATTTTAATTTCTGATTTTATTGTAGGTGTATAAACATTTGTATTTTGTAAACCTTTGTAAAAAACAAAGAAAATTATTGAGAATGTAAAAATTAAAAATATTGGAAAAATTTTAGTTTTCATATTTTTTTCTAATTAAAGATAAACAGCCACTAAGACACAATAGAATTGTGGAAATCCAAATCCAAATCATGAATGGCTTTACTTGATAACGAATATTAAAATAATCTTGATTTTGGACGTAATTCATTGTCATAAATTTATCAGTGAATATATTAGTTTTGATGTCTGCTTCACTTGTAACAATATTTGGTTGATTATATATTCTTAGTTCAGGTTGCATAACCTCAATTAATCCACTTTGATCCTCTACAATAAACTTACCTTTAATTGCTTTAAAATTTTGTTTATTTTCTTGCTCAATGCTCTCAAAATTAATCTTCAAATTTTGAGCTTGGTAAGTTTCATTAATTTTTAAATTTGTAATAACTTCAGATGAAAAAATATTATTAAATAAAATACTAAGTATCAAAATGCTAAAACTAAAATGAGCAGTAATTTGCGACAGGTTTCTATATTTTCTGTGAAAAAAATCTCTAAGAGTTATAAAAAATAAATAGAAAGCTGCTGTAATTAGAATAGTATTGTAAAGAAAATTAATATCTAAATTTCTAATTATCAATATTGATAAAATTAAAGAAATTACAAAAAATGAAATTAAATAAATTTTGTCTTCAATATCTGATTTAATCCACTTTAATTTAGGTCCTATTGCCATCGCTAACATAAATGGGATTAAAAATGGTAGGATCAATTTGTTAAAAAATGGTGGACCTACAGATATTTTTTGAGATGAAATAACCTCTAAAAATATTGGATAAATTGTTCCAATTAAAACAACAGATAAAAAATACATCATAAACCAATTATTAACTAGAATTGATGTTTCCTTACTTAATAAGTAGAAAGTTTTGGAATTGTTGTTTTCACTTTTATGAAAAATTAAAAATATAAAAAAAGATAAGAATATCAAAATAAATAAAAATATTAGAATATACAAACCTCTCTCTGGATCATTAGCAAATGTATGGACAGAATTTAAAATACCTGATCGAACCAAAAAAGTACCACACATACTTAGGGTAAAAGTTGCAATTGATAACACAACAACCCACGAGGTAAGAATAAGCTTTTTTTCTAAAACTAATACACAATGTAATAGTGTTGTTAATGCAAACCATGGCATTAAAGATACATTTTCAACTGGATCCCAAAACCAAAAACCTCCCCATCCTAACTCGTAATAAGCCCAAATGGATCCAAGTAAAATTCCTAAAGTTAAAAAAATCCAAGAAACTAAAACCCATTTTTTGATATGTGATGCCCATATTTTTGTAATATTATTGGAGCAAACTGCTGCTAGTGCTGAGGAAAAAATTATGGAAGTTCCAACATAGCCTAAATATAAAATCGGTGGGTGAATTGCTAATGCAGGGTCTTGCAATATAGGATTTAAACCTAATCCCTCTTTTGGAACTGGAAAAACATGATTAAAAGGATTGGAGGTTTGTATTAGAAAAATAAAAAAACCAACTATTATTATCTGCTGGAATAATAAAGTTAAAATTTTATATTGTTTTGGTTGATTTTTTGACCTCAGTAAAAAGACAAATATAAATAATGTTAAAACTAACAACCATAATAATAGACTACCCTCATGATTGCCCCAGGTCCCAGAGATTTTATAAAACAGCGGCTTAGTTGTGTGGGAATGATTAAAAACTGTCTCATTACTAAAATCTGAGTTAACAAAAGATAAAATTAAGCCTGAGAAGCTTATTATTACAAATAAAAGTTGTAAGAATACTAAGGATATTACTTTAGTATCTAACTTCTGAGTATCATTAAAATTTTTAATTGAAAAAAATATAACTAAAATTGAAACACCGACACCAAAGATTAAAGAATAATATCCAATTAAACTCGACAATTTATTTCTCCTCTAAAGCAGCCTTTACTTCAGGTGGCATATAATTTTCATCATGTTTAGCTAAGATTTTCGTTGCTGAAAAAAAATTCTCATCTTTTAAAAATCCCTCTGCAACAACACCTTTACCTTCTTCAAAAAGATTGGGTATTAATCCTGAGTAAACAACATTAATTTCACTTTTAAAGTCTGTAATAACAAAACTTAATTCTTTATTTACAATAGAAATTGAGTCAGTTTTTACCATTCCCCCAATTCTAATCTTTTTCTGCTGCATTTCAGATAAAGTTTTTATTTCAGATGGAGATTTAAAATATACAACATTTTCCTCAAATGATTTTATAATAAGGAATATCGTTAAACTTAATGTAACAGCGATTAAGAATATAAAAAAAAATCTTAGTTTAACTTTACGACCATACATGGTTTAAAAGTTAAATAGTTGAAGTGTTGGATAGAATCTCTCTATTAATTCTTTGTAGTCTAGCAGAGGCAGCTCTTTCAGAGTTTAGGTTTCCAAATTTAACAATAAACTTGTTTTTTTCTCTTTCATATTGATTTTTAATTACCAGATACAATGACATAAAACTTAAAAAAGTAAAAGCAAATGAACCCCAAACATAAATTCCATATCCGTCCATGTAAAAAATTTCACTTATCATAATCTGTCTAAACCCTTATTTTTAATTTTTATCAGTTCTGTATTATATTTCATTAAAAAAATTAGCAATGAGAATAGGGCAAATGCCGCAGTCATAATTAGTAAAGGAACGAGCATCGAAGAATGAATAGTAGATTTTGATAATATATTAATTGATGCTGGCTGATGAAGTGTGTTCCACCAGTCTACAGAATATTTAATTATAGGAACATTTATTATTCCTAAAATTGTAATAATTGAGGTTACCTTAAAAACTTGTTCTTTATCTTCATAAATTCTCCAAGCAATTAAATACATCAAATAAAATAATGCCAATATTAACATAGATGTAATTCTGGCATCCCACGCCCACCATGTTCCCCACGTGGGCTTTCCCCAAATAGAACCTGTTACAAGAGCAATTACATTAAAAACAAATCCTGAAGGAGCCAAACTCTTTGAAATTAAAAAGAAATTTTTAATTTTAAATATATAGCCAACGATAGAAAGAATAGTAATAGTAGAAAAGATACCTAGTGAGATCCATGCCGCGGGAACATGAACATACATTATTCTTACAGAGTGACTTTGTTTGTAATCTTCTGGTGAGAGAATTAGAGCCTCAGTTAAACCTATAGAGACTACCAAAATAAATAATAATAAAACGTATTTTGGTGCTTTAGAAGTTATAGAAAAAATTCTATTAGGTTCTAGTAATTGAAACATAAAATTTTATTTTTAAAATAAATATTAGGGTTATTTAGTACGAAATAATTATCTGATCAAGAATGTAGAGGGAGATAATAACGAAGGGTAAAATTTAACACTCTTGATCAGAATTAATTAAACTTAACAATGCCCTGTGACAAAGATTTGAGCTAAATGTGTTTAAAAAGTGAATTTACTTAATTTGACGGCTTAAAATAGCTTGAACCTTTTTTACCAGAGAAAATTTCCTCAATTAATGGATGTTTGATTGGCTCATCAGAGTCATCGGTCAATAAATTTTGCTCTGACACGTAGGCTTCATAAGTTATTTCATCATTTTCAGCTAACAGATGATAGAATGGTTGATCTTTTCTTGGTCTAACATTCTTAGGTATAGATTGATACCATTCCTCAGAATTATTAAACTCAAAATCTACATCATAAATCACACCTCTAAACTCAAAGTGTTTGTGTTTTACAATATCGCCTATTGAAAATTTAGCTTTTTGAATTGCCATTAAGATTAGTATGGGTATTTAAAAATAAAAATCAATAAGAAAAATTTATAGTTTTTGTGAAAATATTATTTATGTTAATATTCTTCCAGTGAATAAATCTTTTTTAAAGTTTCTTACTGATTTTGGACCTTTAGTAATTTTTTTTTACTACTATTACGATAGTGGAAAAGATTTAAGAGTAGCCATTCCACCATTTATAATTGCGACAATTATAGCATTAGCGATTGTTTGGTTTTTAGAAAAAAAAATACCCAAAGTTCCTTTGTTGAGTGGAATATTAATTACTTTTTTTGGTGGCCTTACAATTTATTTTGATAACCCAGTTTTTATTTACATCAAGCCAACAATCATTAATATTTTATTTGGTCTGGCTTTAATATTTGGAAGGTATTTTACAAATGAACCTGTGTTAAAAAAATTAATGGGAAAATCAATACCGCTTACAAACGAAGGTTGGGAATTGTTAAGTAAAAGATGGATATACTTTTTCTTTGGACTTGCTATTTTAAATGAATTAGTTTGGAGAACACAATCTGAGGAATTTTGGGTCAACTTTAAAGTTTGGGGTTTACTTCCAATAACTTTCATTTTTACAGCCTTTCAAATCGGTTTAATAAATAAATATAAAACTCATGAAGAATAATTTAAGACTGGTTGTTAATAATCTTGATAAAAAAAAATTTAATGAAAATCATTTTTTTGAAAAAAATGAGCTTAAAATAATATTAGATTTATATGCAAAAATGGTTTCAGAGGGTTCTTGGAAAGATTACGGTCTTAATATTTCAAGCAAACAGGTAGGATTTAGTGTTTTTAAAAATGCAGCTGAAAATGCTATTTATAAAATTTGCAAAAACTTTAAGCCAAAAAATAAAAATTTAAAATATTTAATTACGGATACCAATGGTAAAATACTAAAAAATTCCTCAGAACTTAATTTGTTGTTAAAAAATACTAATTGGAAAAAACTTTAAAATAAAATTATCTTCTTTGACCGAAAAGTCTTAAGAGCATAATAAATAGGTTAATGAAATCTAAATAAAGAGTCAGAGCACCCATTACAGCTTTTTTACCCATTAACTCGCCAGTATCACTAGCAGAGTACATGTTTTTTATTTTTTGAGTATCATAAGCAGTGAGGCCTACAAAAATTAAAACTCCTAAAATTGAAATCACGAAATACATCATTGAAGATTTTAGAAAAATATTAACTAATGATGCAATAATAATTCCTATTAGTCCCATCATCAAAAATGATCCAAACTTAGTTAAATCTCTTTTTGTTGTATAACCATAAATGCTCATAGCACCAAAAGTAGCTGAACAAATAAAAAATACTCTTGTTACACTTAAACCTGTGTAAACTAATAAAATTGAAGATAGTGATAAACCCATTAAAGCAGCAAAAATCCAAAAAGTTGTCTGAGCTTTTGATGCACTCATTTTGTTGATCCCAAAACTCATATAAAATACGACACCCAAAGGAGCTAACATAACTATCCACTTAAGTCCTGATAAATAAACGGCATTTCCAACTTCAGTTAAAGCCACAATAGAACCACTTGCATCAGTAACAACTGACATCTTAAATGTTATCAACGCTATAATTCCTGTAAGTAATATTCCAGTCGCCATGTAGTTATAAACTTTTAACATGTAGGCTCTTAAGCCCTCATCAGTAACCGCAGTGGTTTCACGTGCTGCTGCTCTTGCTCTTGCTAGAATACCTTTTTTGTCTGTTGCCATAATTTCTATAGATATATAGTCTTTTACTAAATATTCAAGATACCTTAAAAGATTAATAAAAAATTATACTTTAAAAATCACTATGAATTATAAAAAATTAGGCAATACGGATCTTGATGTGAGTACAATTTGTCTCGGTACTATGACCTGGGGCGAACAAAATACTCAAGAGGAGGGATTTCAGCAAATGGATTATGCTTTAGATCATGGTGTAAACTTTTGGGACACTGCAGAAATCTATTCCATACCGATGAGAGAAGAAACATATGGGGAAACAGAGAGAATAATCGGTAACTGGTTTCAAAAAACTAAAAAAAGAGACAAGGTTGTTATAGCAACAAAAGTTTGTGGTAATACTTCAAACAAATATATCAGGGGTGGTGGTTATAATTTTGGGAAAAAAAAAATTTCTGAAGCTTTAGAGGAAAGTCTCAAAAGATTGAAAACAGACTATATCGATCTCTATCAACTTCATTGGCCAGAGAGAAATACAAATTTTTTTGGAAAACATGGTTATGAACATGACGAAAACGATAATGATTGGACACCGTTTGAAGAAATTCTTGAAAGTTTAAAAAAATTTATTGAACAAGGTAAAATTAGATACATTGGTCTATCTAATGAAACTGCATGGGGTTTGTCAAAATTTCTTGAGATATCAAAATTAAAAGATTTACCAAAAATGATGTCGGTGCAAAATCCATACAATTTACTTAATAGAACTTATGAAGTTGGACTTGCGGAAATTTCTGTTAGGGAGAAAAGTGGTTTGTTAGCCTACTCGCCTTTAGCATTCGGATACTTAACAGGAAAATATAGAAATAATAATTTACCAGAAAAATCTAGAATGAAACTATTTAAAGATTTCACAAGATATAAAAATGAAAATGGTCAAAAAGCTATCGAAGAATATTATAAGTTATCGCAAAAATTCAATATTGATTTTACTCAAATGTCATTGAAGTTTTGTGAAATTCAGCCATTTATGACAAGTGTGATAATAGGTGCAACGACAATCGAACAGTTGAAAACAAACATAGAAAGTGTAAATTTAAGTTTAACAAGCGAAATTTTAAATGAGATTAATAAAATTCAAAAAATGTTCCCAAACCCATGTCCATGATTAAAAAGATTTTATTCATATTTATACTTTTTACTTTTTTATTCACATCGAAATCTTTTGGGGAAGATCTAAAAAAAATTGGTAAATATAAAGACTGGGAAACAATGGTTTTAGCAGAAGCATCCGGTAAAGTATGTTTTGCTCAGTCTTCTCCAATTCTGCAATCTCCTAAAACAAATAAAAGAGATGCTAGATTATTTGTAACATTTAGACCTGGTGAAAAAATTGCGAATGAGATCAGTACTACTGCTGGTTATGAATTTAATAAAAACAATACTGTATTAGCAACCTCTGGAAATAACAAATTTAAATTTGATATTAAGCAACAAGGTTTTGCATGGATGACTAGTAATAAAAAAGAAAAGATTATGGTCAAGATTATGAAAAAAGGTTCAAGAATAATGGTAACTGGATACAATGAAAAAGGCTCTCAAACAATCGACCATTATTCATTATTGGGATTCACTAAAGCATATAACACTGCAAAAAAAGCTTGTAGTTAGTTAATGAAATCAAAAAAAAGAATTGTATTAGCTTACTCAGGCGGTTTGGACACATCCATTATTCTTAAATGGCTTCAAGAAAATTATGATGCAGAAGTAATTTGTTACACTGCAGATATCGGACAAGAAATAAATAGAAAAAAGATTATTTACAATGCAAGAAAATTTGGTGTTACAAAAATAATTATAAATGATTTAAAAGATATTTTTGTAAAGGACTATGTATTTCCAATGATCCGTGGTCATGCAATTTATGAGGGTGTTTATCTATTAGGAACCTCAATCGCCAGACCTCTGATAGCAAAGGATCAAATAAAGTTTGCAAAAAAATTCAAAGCATATGCAGTATCTCATGGGGCTACTGGAAAAGGAAACGACCAAATAAGATTTGAGCTTGGTTATCATTATTTTGGTCCCAAAATAAAAATTATTGCACCATGGAGAATATGGAATTTAAAATCTCGATCAGATTTAATTAGTTACGCGAAGAAACACAATATTCCTATCCCAAAAGACAAAAAAGGTGCATCTCCTTTTTCAGTTGATGATAATTTATTTCATACATCAACTGAAGGTAAGTTGCTAGAAAATCCAAAAAATTCTGCACCAGAATTTATTTTTCAAAGAATTGTTTCTCCAGAAAAAGCTCCTAACAAAGCTACTCATGTAACAATTAATTTTAAAAATGGAGACCCCATTGGTCTTAATGGAAAAAAATTTGGACCAGCAAAATTATTATTTAAACTTAATCAATTGGCAGGAAAAAATGGAATAGGAAGAGTTGATCTTGTTGAAAATAGATTTTTAGGCATCAAGTCTAGAGGAGTTTATGAAACTCCAGGTGGTACATTGTTAATCCATGCACATAGAGCGATTGAATCAGTTACACTTGATAAAGAAACAATGCACAAAAAAGATGCAATAATGTCAAGGTACGCAGAATTGATCTATAATGGATATTGGTTTTCAAAAGAAAGGTTTAAACTTCAAAAAATTGTTGATTTGAAAAAAAACAAAATAAATGGATCTGTTAAACTTAAACTTTATAAAGGCAATGTTACAATTCAATCAAGAATGACAAAAAGCAATGCTTACTCAATGAAAAAAGTTTCGTTTGAGGAAAATAAATCATTTATTAAATCTAATGTTGAGAAATTTATAAATTTTCACAAAAAAAAGTTAAGAAACTAGCTAATTATTCGGTGACAAATTGGGGATTGTTTATTTTTGAAAAAAACTTAATTTAAATTTATGGAATCGTTTAAAAATTGGATGAAAGATACAGCAAACATTTTGTTTGATGATAGCAAAAATGATCTTAGATCATTACCTAAAACAGTAAGATTGCAAATTTTATTGGTCTTAAGTTTTATCTGGACTACTGTTTTTAGTTTGTACGTATTCTCATATACAACTTTTGTATTTGGGTGGACTGGACTTTTTTTAGCCCACATTGGATTAATATTTGCGGTATATTTGACATTTAAACATTTTCATAGAGCTGAGGAAAATTCTGCCAGCGTTTTTAAAACAAAAAATTTTGACCCCTTTAAGATAATGGTGCTCGTTTTTGTAATTGTTTTTATATTCGTCTTTTCAAAAGGAATCGAAGTTTTGACAAGTCCAAATCCATATTCTTATTCAATTCCGTATGATGGTTCCTCAAAATCAGTATTTGAAAAATGGTTACCATTTAGTAAAGATAAATAATGGAAAAGATAGCTAAAAACCTACAACTTCTTCTAATGTGTATCATTCTGGTAAGCACTGTAATTGCAGTTGGAATAGAGATTTATAAAATGTTTGAAAATCGATCGGTTACCTTAGCTGATTTGCTGCTAATGTTTCTTTACTTAGAAGTGCTAGCGATGGTAAGAGTTTTTTGGAACCAGCAATCCATAAGTATTACATTACCACTACTTATAGCTATTACAGCATTAGCACGATTTATTATTTTACAAGGAAAAGAAATGGATCCAAGTGCATTAGTATATGAAGCGGTAGCAATAGTTTTAATTGCAGGTGCTATTGTAATCTTGAGATTAAGACATAGCGATAAATTAGGTCTAAAGAAAAAAAAATCGAAATAATTAAAAATGAATTTTGAAGCTTCAAGGGCTAAGGCCTTAGATAAACTAAATAATTTTGTGGAAAACAATCTCTCAGAATATTCAAAACTTAGAAACTTTGATTATGGACCTGATAACAGGTCTAATATTTCTTGTTTATCTCCATATATTACTCACGGTATTATTAATGAAAAAGAAGTTATCAAAAAATCTCTTGATAAATTTTCATTTGCAAAAAATGAAAAATTTATTCAAGAAGTATTGTGGCGTACATATTGGAAAGGTTGGTTAGAATTAAGACCCAGTGTTTGGACAGATTTTTTAATTGAATTAAAAAAGATTAAAGGGGATTTTCAAAACAATCAAAATTATAAAAACGCGATTGATGGAAAAACAAATGTTGAGTGCTTTAACTATTGGGTCAACGAACTCAAAGAAAATAATTATTTGCATAATCATACTAGAATGTGGTTTGCCAGTATTTGGATTTTTACACTAAATTTGCCATGGCAATTGGGTGCGGAATTTTTTATGCAACATCTTTATGATGGAGACGCTGCATCAAACACTCTTGGGTGGAGATGGGTTGCGGGTGTTCAAACACAGGGAAAACATTATTTAGCAAGTGAGTGGAATATCAAAAAATTTACAAATAATAGATTTAGCAATATTAAATTAAATGAAAACGCTCCACCCAAGATTTCTGAAAAAAAATACTCAATTTTAAAACAGGATTTTACTAATCCTGAAAATATTGATCAAAATAATTTGATAATATTTGAGAATAACCTCTGTTTTGAAACAAGTGATTTTCAAAATAATAAATTTAAAAAATTTTATATAATTTCGAATAAAAATGAAAATAGATGCATCAAACTAAGTGAAAAAGTTCTTAAATTTAAGTCATCACTTATTCAAGACCAGGAACAAAGATTTAAAAATCAATCTATTGATTGTGAAGTTATAGATATTAGCGAAATTAAAAAGATAGAAAAAGCAGTGGGGTTGTATCCAACTATTGGAGAAAATTTAGATTATTTGAATTCAAATACTTTTAAAATCAATTTCCTTTATAGAGAACTTGATCAAAACTCTTGGCAATATTGTAATAAAGGTTTCTTTAACTTTAAAAATTATATTCCAAAAATTATTTCAACACTTAACTAAAACCATCTAAACATTCCAATAATCCCGGCTGTAGCATAAAAGAATTGTAAAAATAATATTCCTCTATGACCGCCTCGATAAGCCCAAATTCCAATTAGAATTGCAGATATTAGTAGTAAACAAAAACCAAAAAACTCTATACCAATATTCATAGCTACAAATAATGAGTACAATATTGCAGTGATAACACCTGCCCACTCAAAAATTTTATTATTCATATTTATTTATCTCGCGAGTTTTATAAAAATATCACCCATTCCAGCATCTAAATTTTCTAAAGGTGTATTATTTCTCAACTCACAATATCTACCCGTCACTTGATGACTTTTAACAAAGTCTACCTCATCTTTCGCACAATTTTTTCCATTGTGCAATAAACCTATTACTATTCGATCGTTAAGACTATACACTTCTGATTTGTTGATTTTTTTACCATTACAAAAATAATCTTTATTTACTCTATTGGGAAAATCTTTTTTAGAACAAGGATTTTTTATTGTTAAAACATAGAATTCTTTAAAACCATCCTCAAATTTATGTTTCATCTTTTGAGCTTCAGAATACTTCATAAGATCACACGAACATGGAACACAACACCTATAATAGTTTCCACAAATTTTTTTATTCGTTTTATTTTCTTTAATAAATAAGAATTCTGAGTCACTATTTGGGTCAATTAAAGACCCAGAAACTGCACAATATAATTTGTTAAATTCAACAAAGTCTCTGTAAGTAATTTTTTTATCTATGATGTATTTAAAAAATTTTGGTCCCGCGGCATTTCTATTTTTATCAGGGAATATTCTAGACCAATCAGTAATAAGCTCTTTGTGATAATTTTTTTCTCCAGCAAACGACTTGGGTTGAAATGATATTAAAAATACAATTAAAAATATATTGAATATTTTTTTCATTTCTGTCTTACAATAATTGTTTGGTTAAGTTTCTTTATACCAATCATTTCTTTACTTCCATTTGTCCATCTAATTTCTACTTTAAAATTTTTTTCTTTTTTTCTAATTCCATAATGTGCCACAGGTTCCATTTGGCATAAGTAACCAGATCCTGCATCAATTGTTTTTGAATGTTTTCTTTGATTAGTTATTAAGGTAACAGTGGCTCCTCTTGCTGGCGCACCATACTTATTTAATGGTTTAATCCTTAAGTATTTATTTCCTTTATCAACTTTTGCTTTATACAAAGTTAATGTTTGTGCTTTACTTTCACCACGAGAAACTAATAATTCTAAAATTCCATCACTATCTATATCTGCGACTGCAGCCCCAGTTCCATATCCATTAGCTTCGAGTCCTACCTGAAAATTTATCTGCTCAAATTTTCCATTATCTTTAATACGAAATAACTTATTTGGTTCTGCTATATTGTTCATGAAAACTTCATCAAAACCATCATTATCAAAATCTGCAGAAATAATTGTTCTTATTCTAGAGGGTTCATCAAAATCTTTACTTCCAATGTCTTTAAATTCATTATTTTCCAGAACCCAAGCTCTGTGATATCCAAGCCAATTACCACTTAAAATATCTAATCTACCCCGGTAGTATATGTCTGATAAAGCTGTACCCCGTCCATTTTGGATTGCATCATCTAATCTATAATCAAATGCAACATCATCAAAATATCCATTATTATTTTTAAAAAGAAAATTTGCTCCTCTCTCATTAGCCGCAAAGATATCAGCTCTTTCTGTCAAAATATGCCCAGATACAACTGCTCTTCCACCAGTAATATTATCCAGATTTAAATTCTCAGCTTTATCTTTGATAAGTTCATTTTCAATCTCATAAAACCTTGTTGGTCCTCCGTAGTTTGCAACATAAATTCCATATTCACCATCTCCCTTTCTATCTACACAAACAACAGATCTTCCTGCTGTTAAATTTAGATTTTCTTTATTTTTTTCTAATTCAAATAAATCAAAATAATTATTATCTTTTATATCCAATAATCTGTCTGAATATTTTTTAACTCCACTATATGTATCGGTATTTAAAAAGTAGATTTCTTCAAAGCCATCTTTATCAATATCACATGCAGCAACTCCAATGGTTTTCTTTGAAATATCTGAAAAAATTTTTTGTTGGTTTATATTCTTCAATTTTCCATCTTGAAAAGATAACGCTAAATTCGGAAAACCAAAACCTGTGACTAAAAACTCATTATTTCCATCCATATTAAAATCTGTCACTGAAATACCATAGCTCAGTCTTTTTTCATTATTCTCAATAATTTTTGATAGATCCTCAAAAAATTCTGCACGAGCGTTATTTGTAAGAATTATTAATAAAAATAAAATTGAATATTTATAAAAATTTTTTATTTTTTTGATGAACATTTTTTTGAACAATACTTAACTTTTTCCCAATTAAGTCTCCATTTTTTTCTCCATTTAAATGGCCTTTGACATATTGGACAAACTTTAATTGGTAAATTTTCTTTTTTCACTAAATTGTATTTTCTTTAATGAATTTATCTGCAGCTGACAAAATCAATTTTTTTCTATCAGTTTTCATCTTATCGAAAATTCTCACCATCATTGAAAGCCTTGGATTTTTTAAAAAAAACTTTCTATTTCGATCTATAAATCTCCAATAAAGCCCATCCATTATATTGCACCAATCACCCCTCTTAAAATCCATCATCTTCATAAAATAACTTGATCCACAAATGTATGGTTTAGTTGCAAATATTCCACCATCACTAAACAATCCCATTCCATAAACATTTGGAACCATCACCCAATCTGAGGAGTCCACAAACATTTCCATAAACCACTTGTAAACAATAGTGGGTTTGATCTCACAAAGGTTCATTATGTTTGATAAAATCATAAGTCTTTCAATATGATGAGACCATCCATGATTTAATGCGTTCTTTATTGCATAATCCAATGGTGGTAATCCAGTAGTGCCTTCATACCAGGATTTTTTCATCTTACGATTTTGTTTGAAAAAATTTCCTGTCTCCATTTCACTAGAATAACTTTGATAAATTCCTCTCATAAATTCTCTCCAACCAATTATTTGACGAACGTATCCCTCTAAAGAATTTAGTCTTATTTTTTTACTTTTATGGAATTCTAAAATTTTTTTAATTATAAATTCTGGAGTTATAAGACCTAAATTTACATATGGACTTAGTGCACTATGAAACAAAATATTATCTTTTTGATCAACTGCATCCTCGTAATCACCAAATAAATTTGATTTTTCTTTAATAAAAAAATTTAAAAGCTTCAAAACATCATTGTATTCTGTAGCAAACCAGAAATTTTTGGTACTGCCAGGATGATCCTTAAATAGCTTTTCAACAATAGGTTTTAGCTTTTTAGTATGAGAAGTTTCATTTATTTTTGGAAATTTTGGGATTGAAATATTTTTTGGTAACTTATTTCTATTATCCTCATCAAAACTCCACTTACCTCCTGTAGGATTCCCATCAGCACCCATTAATATTCCAGATTTTTTTCTGACATCTTTGTAGAAAGTTGCCATAAATGGTTTTTTGGATTTAGATAAATATTTTTTAAAATCTTCTCTTGAATTTAAAAACATTGGCGTCTGGATAATATTCCATTTTATTTTTTCCTTATTAACAAATTGATTAATTTTTTTTTCAAAAAACTTATCCTCAACTTCAAAACTGGATATTTCCTTAATCTTTTTTGTACTAATTAATTTTTTAAGCTTTTTAAAATAACTTTCCTTAAATTCTTTATCCTCTATTTTTGAGTATTCTATTTTAAATTTATCTTTTTTAAGTACATCTGCGTGAGATCGCATTGATGATAAAAATAGAAGAATTTTTTGTTTATGATGTTTTTCATAAGTACAAAGCTCGTAATCTTCAGCCATGAAAAAAAGGTGGTCTTTTTTGAAGCGGTCTAGGTATTTTGATGGAAATAATTGATTGCCCAGTATAAAAAATAACTTCATAATTAAATATAACTAATTAAATTTTTTATGTCAGAAAAATATCTTATTTTTGGTGCGACAGGTTCAATCGGATCAAGCTTGGCTGAACAATTAGTAAATTCTGGAAATAGTGTACATTTAGTAGGTAGAGATGAAAACGAGGTTAAAAATATTTCAGAGAGATTAGGGTGTCCTTTTACTATCGCAGATGTTTTGGAAGAGGGATTTATAGAAAAAGTTAAAAATGATATTTCTGATGTAAAAGGTGTTGCTTATTGTGTTGGGTCAATTGACTTAAAACCTGTGAGAATGGTAACAGAGCAAGATTTTGTAAAATGTATGAAATTAAATCTTTATTCTGCGGTTGAAGTTATTAAGGGTTATCAAGACAGTTTGAAAAAAAATAAGGGCTCAATAGTTTTATTTTCAACTGTTGCTGCTCAAAGAGGATTTACCAATCACGCAATTATTGCATCAACAAAAGCAGCTGTTGAGGGTTTAACAGTTTCACTTGCAGCTGAATTTGCTCCAAACATAAGAGTGAATTGTATTGCGCCAAGCTTAACCAATTCAAAAATTGCTGAGCCCATGTTAAAGAATAAAGCCCTAGCAGATGGTATTGCAAAGGCCCATCCTTTAAAAAGATTGGGAGAGGGAAAAGACTCTGCCTCTTTAGCTAGATTTTTAATTACTGAAGATAGCTCTTGGATAACAGGTCAAATTATTGCAGTAGATGGTGGAAGATCTAAACTCTCATAAGGTGAAAAAGCTTTTTTTTGTAATTATATTTTTTATATTTTTTTCAACAAATTTATTTGCTCAAAATTTAAAATTCAAAAAATTAGTTGCTCTTAACGACCCATGGGGTTCGTCTTTTTTAAATAATAAAGAACTAATTATTACTGAAAAAAGTGGAAAAATTAAGATCATAGATATACTCCAAAAAAAAGCTGTTGAAGTTGATCATAACCTAAATTTTCTAGAACATGGACAAGGTGGTCTTTTAGATATTTTATATAAAGATAATTTTATTTATGTTTCATATTCTGAAAACAGAGGTAATGGCAAAACAAGTACCTCTATTGCTAAAGCTATTTTTGATGAAAAAAAATTAAATTTTAAAAATATTTTTCAAGCTGAACCTCCTATTGATTCTGGTTATCATTTTGGTTCAAGGTTAGCGATCAAAGATAATCACTTATTTGCCTCTGCCGGTGAAAGAGGTAAAGGCATGATTGCTCAAGACCCCTCACAACATCCTGGGAGTATTATAAGAATTAAACTTGATGGAAGTATTCCAAATGATAATCCTAAATTTGTAGATAAGCCAGATTGGCTACCTGAAATTTATCAAATTGGTATCAGAAATCCTCAAGGTCTAACTTTATCATCATACGATGGTAAAATTTATATGAGTAACCATGGTGCCAAAGGTGGTGATTGGTTTGGTGAAGTAAAAAAAGGTGAAAATTATGGTTGGAAAATATTAGGCTGGGGAGGAAAAAATTATTCTGGCTTTCCTATTGGTCCAAAATGGAAACCTGGCTTTACAAAAGCAATCCAGTATTGGGTGCCTTCAATTGCAACAAGTGCAATTACAATTTATGAAGGAAACGAATTTAATGAATGGAATAGTCATGCTTTAATTACATCATTAAAAGATCAATCCTTAAGAAAACTAATCTTCAATGATTTGTCCAACATAAAAGAAGATGTAATTTTTAAAGATGAGATCGGACGAATTAGAGATATCCAGGTTCATCCAAAAAATGGAAAAATTTACTTTTTGGCGAGTGATCACCTTTGGCTGATGGAGAAGGCTAAATAGATCTTAGTGATTATTGATTTCTTATAAGAGGATAAACCTTTGGATTTAAATATTTAATATTAGTTAATAATATTAATACCAACGTTACCAAACCAATGGATAAACCAAGATAAATCAAAACTTTAAGATCAAACTTCCAGAATAACTCAAATATATTTTCAATAATAAATTTTGAACCAACTACAGCAAACAAAACTGCAATCATTATTACAGATATAAAAATAATCATAAATTCAATCAGCGAAGAAAAAACAATCTCTTTTCTTGAAAAACCTAAAATTTTAAAAACCAAATTTTGGTATTCTCTTACTTTTCCTTGGACCATTATTGCACTTGATATTACAATTAAACCAATGACGATAGTGACTGTTGAAATGACAATAACTGCTATGAAAACTTTATTTAAAACATTAGTTACTTTATTTAAATAATCAGCAATTTTAATCATTGATAAACTAGGGAAAATTTCAAGCATTTTTGTTTCATCAAATTTATTTAAATTATAGAACTTTGCGGTTGCTAAATATTCGTGAGGAATATTTTTTGCAAAGTCAGGGTTAAAAAGCATTGCAAAATTTATATTTAGATCTCTATAATCAACTTGTCTAAAGTTTACTATTTCACCATCAATTTCTCTACCATAGATATTTAAAGTAAACATATCCCCTAATTTAATATTAAAATCTTTTGCAACCTTAGCGTCTAATGATATCTGAAGTTGATTTGGTTTAGACAAATCCCACCACTTACCATCAACAATTAAATTGTCCTCAGGAACTTCTTTTGTCCAAGATGATCTCCGTTCACTGCCAATAACCCAATAACTATCATTATCAGGTGTAATATATGTGTTTGGATTTATACCATTAATTTTTACTATTCCTGAAGAAACCATTGGCACAATTTCAATATTTGCACCAGGATCCATTGATAAAATTCTTTGTTCAAACTTTTCACGCTCTCCATTTTGAATGCCCACAAAAAAATAATCAGGAGCGATGTCAGGTATTGATTTTGCTATCTCTCTTTTAAAATTAGTTCCAACTAATGCCAAAGTCAAAAGTAATGTAACACCAAGGCCTAAAGACATAATTGTAATAGGTGTAATACTTTTTGATTGTGTAATATTTTTAATAGATACTTTCAAAGGAGTGCTTGAATTAAATTTAAACTTTTTTAGAGAAAATATGATTAACTTTGAAAGTAATAAAAAGATAATCAAACAAATAAAAAATGCCCCAAAATACCCAAGACTATAAACAAAATTTTCTGATCTATAAGTAAATATTAAAATCAAAATCGATAACATTATAATACTCATGCCAATTAATTTTTTTGAATAATAAAATTGTAAGTTTTGAAATACATTTCTAAATAGACTTGAAGCTTTGACTTGATCGATAGAACTAATTGTAGGAATCGAAAAAATTATCAAAACTAATAAACCTATCAAAAATATTTTTAAAAAATTAAAAAAAGAAAAAAATAAATTTATCTTTAGTCCAAAGCTACTTGACAAATATTTGTCTGCTAATGGCACAATTAATAAACTACTTAAATACGCTGAAATAGTAATTATAAATAATAATATTACCAATTGAAGATAATAAAGTTTTTTAATATTACCGGAATAGAAACCTAAGGCCTTTCTTACTGCTATAGACAAGTTATTTTGATTTATAAAAGACAAAAGAGTATTAGCAATACCAATACCAGCAATAAGCATCGCACTTATTGAGACTAGGGATAAAAATTGTGAAAAGTTACCAATTACTCTTTTTAATCCACTTGCTGCATTTTCTGGATATCTAATTTTTACCTTTTGATCATCTTTAAAAATACTTTCGATTTTTTTTATGATTGTCTCTGGATTATCATTGGTATTAAATTTTACTTTATATTCATAATTTAAAAAATTTCCTATTCCGTTAAGTTTTAAGATATCTAAGGTTTGTTTACCTGTTAAAACCCAATCTCCAAAAGTCACAAATCCACTTACATCTGGAACAGATCTTACCTTACCAATAACAAGAAATTCTTGATCTTGAATTTTTACAATTTCATTTGTTTTGACATTTAAGGTTTTTGATAAACTCTCATTAATTAAAATTGTATAAGGTTCAGTTTGCATTCTTTCATAAGCATCAGCAGGTTCATAAGTTACTTCACCATATAAAGGATATTTTTGGTCAACCGTTTTTATTCTAGTGAATAAAGATTTATTTTTCTCTCGATTTGTTGTCGAAAGCATTGTGCTGAATTCAACCATCTCTGATATAGTTGTAAACTCTTCAACTTTATTTAATAAATCTATATTTCCTTGATTTCTATTATAATCAATTTCTAAGTCTCCACCTAAAAGCTCTTTAGCATTTTCTTTGAGTTCCTTTTTTAAACTATCCTCAATAGTAAATATTGCACTTAATATAAAAAGACTGATGAACAGAGTGATGATTATACTAGAAATTTTTTTATAGTTCCTTTTTAAATCTCGCAAAGCATATATTAAGATAAACTTGTATTGATAAAAATTATTTAATTTTTCCATCTTTAATTTTAATTTTTCTGCTTGCGCGGTTAGCAAGTTTTGGGTCGTGTGTTACCATAATTAATGAGGAACCCTCCTCTTTAACATACCTAAATAAAATTTTAGAAATCATATCGGAATTTTCCGTATCTAAATTTCCTGTAGGTTCGTCAGCTAGAATTAGCTCTGGCTTCATAGCAATAGCTCTTGCGATAGCGACGCGCTGTTGTTCTCCTCCAGACAACTGACTGGGTAAATTATTTAGTCGATGTTTTAAGCCAAATCTATCTAAAAGAGATTTTGCTTCTTTTTCAGGATTTTTAAATTTATTCAATTCAAGAATTAAAGTTACATTCTCTAGGGCTGTATAATTTGGGATTAGATAAAAAGACTGAAAAATTATACCAATATTTTTTTTTCTGATTTTTGATACTTCATCCTCACTTAATTTTGTAATTTCGTGGTCTTGAAAGTATATCTTGCCTGAAGTTGAACGCTCTAAACCACCAATTAACATGATTAAACTTGTTTTTCCTGAACCACTTTCACCTACTATTGAAATAGTTTCTTTTTTTTTTGTGGTCAAATTTATATCTTTTAAAACACTAATATTATCTTTACCAGTTTGGTATTTAAGATTTATCTTTTTTAATTTAAGAAGAGTACTCATGAGCAAAAGTTTTATTATTAAAATAATTATTATCTGTCTACTAACCATTAATGCATATGCAATCGAAAAGATTGTATTATTTGGTGATAGTTTGATGGCTGGTTATGGTCTATCTGATGACAATAGTTTACCAGTCGTTTTAGAGGAGAATTTAGAAGCAAAGGGTTATAATATTGAGATTGTTGATGGCAGTGTTTCTGGTAGTACATCGTCAGGGGGATTAAATAGAGCTGATTGGACTTTAAGTGAGCCAGATATAAATCTAATAATTTTATGCTTAGGGGCTAATGACATGTTAAGAGGCATCCAGCCAAAAGAAACAAAAAGCAATTTAGAAAAAATTATAAAAATTGCTCAAGACAAAAATATTGAAATTATACTAGCTGGGATGATTGCTCCAACCTCACATGGTTTTTCTTATAAAAAAAAATTTGACAAAATTTTTCCTGATTTAGCCAAAAAATTTAAAATAGAGCTTATTCCTTTTTTACTTGAGGGTGTGGCTATGAAGCCGGAGTTTAATCTAAGTGATGGTATACATCCAAATGAAAGGGGCACCATAATAATGAGTAGAACTTTAGAGGAGACAATTATAAAAACTTACAATAAAAAAAATTAGTTTTAGTGGAAAAAAAACCTTATCACCATTTATCAGACGGTACTTTTAGAAATCCTGAGGGTTCACCAAAACCAGATCCTAATGTTAAATGGTCCTTCAAAATTTTTAATAGAGAGAAAAAAAAGCTTGATATGACAGTTCCCAAAGAACATGTTATTGAAAAAGAGAAAGTTTTAACAGATTTAAAAAAATTTCAAGAAGACGATTATGTAGCATGGATTGGCCATGCAACATTTTTAATTAAGCTTGGTGAAACAACAATTATTACAGATCCAGTATTTTCAAAAAATGCTGGGCCGCTAATTTTTGGACCTAAGAGATTTACCGAACCAGCATTAAAATTAAACGAAATTCCACAAACAGATATTTTTTTACTCACCCATAATCATTATGATCATCAAGATATGATGACGATCCGGAGATTTCCTTTTAAAAATTCTAAAGTTTTACTTCCATTAAAACTTGGTAAATATTTTACCAGAAATGGTTATAGCAATGTGAATGAAATGGACTGGTATGATAAAATTGAAATAAATAAAAATTTAAAAATTACTTTTTTACCTGCTGTGCATTGGTCAAAAAGAAGTCTAACAGATACAAATAAAACTTTATGGGGAAATTTTTTGATCGAATATAAAGATATAAAGTTATTATTTGGTTGTGACACTGGAGTAGGAAATATTTATAAAGATATAGGTAATAAGTATGGTCCAATTGATCTTACATTTATAAATATTGGTGCCTATAATTTTTATCCAATAATGCCTTATAAAGATAAGTCGGTTTATCACACTAATCCAGAAGAAGCTTTAGAGGTTGCAAAAAATTTAAAGAGCAAAAAAGTGATTGGAATGCATTGGGGCACGTTTGTTTTATCCCTAGAACCAATCATGGAGCCACCTGTAAGATTTAAAGCTGGTGCGGAAAAATATGGATTTAAAAAAGAAGATACAATTATTTATAAAATAGGTGAATTTGGATCTTTAAAAAAATTACTTAATTATAATTAATTATCTAAAATTTTTTTTTTAGCTTTTTTAAATTCTTCTTCAGTTAAAACACCATCTTTAAGGAGTTGATTTAATTTATCCAATTCATCTGTTAAATTATCATTATTATCAGATAAGTTGTCTTCATGGTCCTGATCTTCTAAGCTCTCATTGGATTTATTTTCTCTTTTAGCCTCAAAGCCTTTCATGATAGCTGTTCCGCCCAAGTAAAGGACAAATGCTAAAATTGGTATCGCTAATCCGAAAAAAATTATTTTTTCCACAATTTAATCCTCATCATCTTCTCTCCAATTTTTTTCATACATTAACCATGCCGCATAAATTACTGAAAATGTTCCAACTATCATACCATAATCAAATCCAGTTTGTTTATCATATAAATACCAACCTAATTGTGTCGCGCCAATTGGTGGAACTGTCAGTATGAGCATAAGAAGTGCAATTCTATAGGGGTATCTAGGTTTTTTCATAACTTATCTTATCAAAAAAAATTTATGGAATTCAATATTATGCTTGCGATCTTTTGAAACAGTCAATCGTATTTTTTAGCAAGCAAGCGATTGTCATTGGACCAACTCCACCAGGAACAGGCGTGAGTGCTTTAGCATTTTTTGAAACTTCATCAAATGCAACATCACCAACGATACCTTTCTCAGTTTTATTGATTCCAACATCGATCACGATAGTATCTTTTTTAACCCAATCACCTTTAACTAACTCGGGAATACCAACGGCTGCAATAATAATATCAGCTTCTAAACACTCTGCTTTTAAATCTTTTGTTTTAGAGTGTGTTATAGTAACAGTGCAATTTTCTTTTAGTAAAAGTTGAGTCATTGGTTTACCATTTAAGTTAGACCGACCAACAACAACTGCTTTTTTACCATTTAAGTTAGGTTCTATCTTTTTAATTAACAAATAACATCCTAATGGTGTGCATGGAACGGAACTCTCATAACCTGATGAAAGATTTCCAACATTCATTGGATGAAATCCATCTACATCTTTTGATGGGTCAATCGCTTCAATAATTTTTTGTTTATCAATATGTTTTGGTAATGGTAATTGAACTAAAATACCTGACACAGAGTTATCTTTATTTAATTCATCTATCTTCTCTAAAATAACTTTTTCCTCGACACTATCTGGATATTTAATTACATCTGATTTAAGTCCAACTTCGTTAGCAGATTTTTCTTTATTTCGAACGTAAATCTGACTAGGAGTTAAGTCTCCAATCAAAATTACTGTTAACCCTGGAACTTTATTATACTTAATTTTAAGATCAGATACTTCTTTTTTAAGCTGTTCCCTTAGTAGTGCTGCTTCTTTTTTTCCATCAATTAAAATCATAAATCCTAGAATATCATTGGTGCAATGTAGAGCTTCATACACATTTCTATAAACCAAATCAATAGCAGTAAAATAATTGGAGAAATATCTAACGCTCCCAAATTTGGTAAAAATCGTCTTATTCTTCTTAGAAATGGTTCTGTTAATCTGTAAGTAAAATCTAAAACTGCATAAACAAATCTATTTTGAGTATTCAATACATTAAAAGCGATTAACCAGCTGATGATAACATTGGCAATCACTACATACGAATAAAGTTTTAATAATTGTAAAACTAAATAAAAGATAGCAATCATTTTTTTTCAATATAAATCGAAGAACTCGGAAATGCGAAAGAGGCTTTATTGTTTTCAACAATTTGTTTTATTGCAATTGCAAGTTTTTCTTTTACTGAAAGCCATTCGTTCCAACTATCCGATTTTGTGAAACAACGCACATACATGTCTATAGAACTATCTGAAAACTTATCGACCCTAACTGCAATTCCTATATTAGTGTCAAAGTCATCACTTTTTTTTATGTGATCTTCAATTTGATCTCTAATATTTTTTAATTGATCAACCGAAGTGTCATATTGGAGAGTAATAATCCAACTAATTAACCAGTTTGAAGTTTCACTTACATTTACCACAGCATTTTCTGCAAATTGAAAATTTGGAATTATTGCTAATGATTTATCGAATTTTCTGATTGTTGTTGATCGAAAACCAATTTTTTCAACAATACCTTCAATTATTCCATCGACAGAAATCCAATCACCGATTTTAAATCTTTTTTCAACTAATACCAAAATCCCAGAAATTAAATTTTTAAACAAATCTTGAGCACCCAATGCAACTGCTACTCCAAACAAACCTAAACCAGCAATAATTGGTCCAATCTTTATTCCCCATAATTCTAAGACTGCTGCAAGCCCTAGTATGAATATTAATATCTTTAAAGATTTAATGATCCATCCAATGAGTTCTCTTGTTAATAATTTATCAAGACCACTTAAGATATATGAGACTGGTTCTATAATTTGATGAATAACCCAAAAAATTAATATGGTTATTAGAGTTCTATTTATAGTATCGACAATTTCTCTACCTTCCATAGAAAATGTCATGTAATAACTTGCTATAAAAAAACCTAAAACAATTGGTAAAAATCTTGCAGGACCAATTAAAGATTTTACGAAAGTATCATCTAATTTATTTGTTGTTCTTTTTGAGATAATTTCTAACTTTTTGATTACAAGTTTACTAATAAGACCTCTGAAAATTAAAAAAATTAAAAAAATTCCTAAACCAATTAATATTTGTAAGATATCAACACCTAAAATACCTTTGTTCCATACCGATAGAAATATTTCAGAAAAATTATTAAACAATTCCATAATTAAATTTTATATAACAAAAACTCTTCTTCTCCAGGATTAAAAAGAAATATTTTTTTCCATTTAATTTCATTCAATATAGATGAAGTTTTCTCGCCAATACACGATAAATTAGTATTCATCCATAAGCTTTCAAATTGATGATTTTTGACAAAACTCAAAAAACTTTGAGCACTATTCTGTGAATAAATATAAACCATATCAGGCATGTTCAATTTTAAATCTTTTACAAAACTTTCATTGAATTTTTGATTATGTTTTACTCTATAATTAATCACTCTTTTTATACCATAGCCCTCTTTCATGAGTTGCTGATCTAAATCAACAGATATAATTTCACCACTGACATAAAGTAACTTTTTACTTTTTGTCTCGTAAGTTTGTAAAATTAACTCTTTTAAATTAGAAACATTACCCTCTGCAGCTATTGTGTTTTGAAATCCTGATGATCTAGCCTTTTTTTCAGTTAAATTACCAACACAGAAACATTTGATATTTTTGTCTATGTTATTTTGATTTAAATACTTCACTGCATTAGCACTGGTAAAAATAATTCCTCCATATTCAGAAAATTTAATTTCCTCATAATTAACCTTTTCAATATTAATCAGTGGGATGTGCGAAACTTGATGACCTAATGATTTAAACTTTAAAATCATTTCTGAACAATCTTCCAGTGGTCTTGTTAATAAAATATGCATATTATTTTTTGTAAGAATTATTTGATTGCATTTTTAAATTCTGCCCAATTTGTTTACCTATCTCTTTAAATTTATCAATCTGGCCAGATTTCTTTTCATAAAATCTTTGAGAACCATCTATTGAAAAAAGTTCTGCCTCAACTATAATTGTATCACTTTCTATTTTTGAATAAACGCCTATTGCTGTTTCACAATCTCCCTCTAAAACTTTGAGGACATTTCTCTCAGCATGAGCTCTTTTATAGGTTTCTTCATGATTTACTTTTTTTAAAATTGAAATAATTTCTTTATCTGCTTCACGACATTGAAGTGCAATTATTCCTTGTCCAGCACTTGGTATGATTTCTTGCGCTGAGAAAATTTCAGCTATTTCATTTTCAAGATTTAAATTTTTAATCCCTGCATAAGACAAAATTATTGCATCATAATTTCCATCTTTTAGTTTTTTAATTCTAGTATCCACATTACCTCTAATTATTTTGCATGTTAGATCAGATCTTAATTTTTTAATTTGAAATTCCCTTCTAAATGAAGATGTTCCTATAATTGATTTCAGCTTAAGATCATTTAATTTTTTCTTGTTATTTGTTATCAAAATTTCTCTTGGATCATTTCTCTCTAAAAAACAGTCTGTTTTAAGTCCGGTAGTTTCTGTTGCTGGCATATCTTTTAATGCATGTACTGCAATGTCGATACTTTTATTCTCTAACTCTTTTTCAATTTCAGTTGAAAACAATCCTTTGCCACCTATATCAGATAACCTAGTATCTTTAACTTGATCACCTTTTGTTGAAATAGATTTAATTTCAATAACATTTGTATCTAAAGTAGTTTTTTTAATAATTTGTTCTTTAGCTTTTTGAGCATACAACAATGCTAATTTACTACCTCTTGAACCTATGATAATTTTTTTAGTCATAAATAAATTTATTTCTTTCTTGTATTGGAAATGTACAATTATTAAAAACTATTTGTATGAGTAAAAAACCCTTAATTCTTGGAATTGAAACTAGTTGTGATGAAACAGCTGCCTCAGTTTTAACTGAGAATGACCAAGGGAAACCTATAATTTTATCAAACATTGTCTCTAGCCAAACTGATGTCCACAAAGAATTTGGAGGTGTAGTTCCAGAGTTAGCGGCCAGATCACATATCGAAAAAATAGATTTAATCGTGAAGAAAGCTTTAAATGAAAGTGGAATAAAAATTAAAGATATTGATGCAGTAGCTTCGACTGCAGGTCCTGGTCTAATCGTTTGTTTGTCAGTAGGCTTGAGCTTTGGGAAAGCTTTTGCCTCTTCAATAAACAAGCCTTTTATAGCTGTAAATCATTTAGAAGGGCATGCGTTGAGTCCAAAATTAGTTTCAAACTTAAATTATCCTTACCTCCTGCTATTAATTTCGGGTGGTCATTCACAATATTTAAATGTTCAAGGTCTTGGAAAATATAAAAGACTAGGAACAACTATTGACGATGCACTAGGTGAAGCTTTCGACAAAACTGCAAAACTTTTAGGAATAGAATTTCCTGGAGGACCCCAAATCGAGCTTTGGGCAGAAAAAGGTGATCCAAATTCTTATGATCTACCAAAACCTATCATTAATAAGGGTGGTTGTAATTTGTCATTTGCTGGTCTTAAAACTGCAATCCTGAAGATAAGTAAAACCATTGAAACAGACCAAGAAAAATTTAATTTGGCAGCTTCTTTTCAAAAAACAATTGAAGAAATATTGAAAAAAAAAACCAAAATTGCTTTTAATGAATTTGAAAAACAAAATGATATACAAGATAAAATTTTCGTTGTTGCGGGTGGTGTAGCAGCAAATAAAAAAATAAGATCTATGTTGATTAACTTGTGTAAAGAAAATAATTATCAAAGTGTTTTTCCACCAATTGAAATATGTGGGGACAATGCTGCAATGATAGCAATGGTAGGTTTGGAAAAGTATAAATTAAAACTTTTTAATAAACTAGATCATCCAGCAAAACCAAGATGGCCCTTAGATGAAAATGCATTATTTTTAAAAGGTGCTGGGGTTAAACTTTAATGCAATATTGGTTACTTAAGTCAGAACCTGACGTTTGGTCAATTGATCAACAAAAAAAAGCTGGTATTAAAGGTGCTCCTTGGGATGGAGTAAGAAATTATCAAGCTGCCAAAAATTTAAAATCAATGAGAGAAGGAGATCAGTGTTTTTTCTATCATTCGAACATAGGAAAGGAAATTGTTGGTATTGTTGAAGTTATAAAGGAAGCATATTTAGACAAGACAGATAAATCTGGTCGATTTGTTGCTGTTACAGTAAAGTTTCTAAAAAAATTAAATAAGCCAGTAAGTCTTGAGGATATTAAGAAAAACAAGCAATTAAGCCATTTATCACTTATTAAACAAAGCAGACTATCAGTAATGCCAATAGATTCTAAAAGCTGGAAAATTTTAAATAACATGGGTAAGATTTAAAAATAATATTTATGCCTAAAAAGAAGAAAAAATCTAAATCAAGAAAAAAAACCTCAAAAAGAAAGAAGGTTAAAAAAAGAAAAAAAATTCTTAAAAGAAAAAAAAAGATTAGAAGTAAGATTAAAAAAGTTAAAATTAATAACGAAGGCTCAACTCAAGAACTAATTTTTAAACCAAAACCAGAGTGGGTAAAAAGTGGTTTAATTAATAAATCTCAATATCAGAATAAATATAATGACTCTATTAAAAACAATAATGCTTTTTGGAAAAAAGAAGGAAAAAGGATTACATGGATAAAACCATATAAAAAAATTAAAGATGTGAAGTATAGTAAAGATGAAGTTAAAATAAAATGGTTTGAAGATGGAACTTTAAATGCCTCTGCTAATTGTATTGATCGACATTTAAAAGATAAAAAAGATAAAACAGCTATAATTTGGGTAGGTGATGATCCTAAGGATACTCAAAAAATTTCTTATAAACAACTTCATCAAAAAGTTTCAAAAGCAGCTAATGGTCTAAAAAAATTAGGGATACAAAAAGGAGACAGAGTAACAATATATTTAACGATGATACCCGAGCTGGCTGTTTTGATGTTAGCTTGTGCAAGAATAGGAGCCATACATTCTATAATATTTGGAGGGTTTTCAGCAGAGTCTATTTCTGGAAGAGTAAATGATTGTAAATCAGAATACATTATAACAGCTGATGAGGGTGTTAGAGGTGGAAAAACAATTCCATTAAAAGCAACAACCGATGAAGCATTAAGTAATTGTCCTGATGTTAAAAAATGTATTGTTGTCAAAAGAACAGGAAACTATGTTTATTGGGATGACGACAGAGATGTTTGGTATCATGATCTAATTAAAGATGTACCAAGTCATTGTGAACCTGAGGAAATGAATGCTGAAGATCCTTTATTTATTCTTTATACGTCTGGATCTACAGGTAAACCGAAAGGTGTACTACATACAACGGGCGGTTACATGGTTTATGCTTCCATGACTCATCAATACATATTTAACTATAAGCCTAAAGATATTTATTGGTGTACTGCAGACATAGGTTGGGTAACAGGTCATAGTTATATTATTTATGGACCCTTATCTAACGGAGCTACTACAATAATGTTTGAGGGAGTACCAAATTATCCGGACAGCTCAAGATGGTGGCAGATTGTTGATAAATATAAAGTTAATACTTTTTATACTGCTCCAACAGCTATCAGAGCCCTTATGCGAGAGGGTGATGATCCAGTAAATAAAACATCTCGAAAATCCCTAAAATTATTGGGTACAGTCGGAGAGCCTATAAATCCAGAGGCTTGGATGTGGTATTACAAAACAGTTGGAAACTCAAAGTGTCCAATCGTAGATACCTGGTGGCAAACAGAGACAGGCGGAATTTTAATTGCGCCTCAAACAGGAGCTATACCTTTAAAACCTGGATCAGCAACAAAACCTTTTTATGGAATTAAACCTGTTCTTGTCGATAAAGATGGAAAAGAAATTAAAGGTGCAGGAGAAGGGAGACTTTGTATAGCTCAGTCTTGGCCAGGCCAAATGCGAACTGTTTATGGCGATCATCAGAGATTTATTGATACTTACTTTTCTCAATTTGATGGAAAATATTTTACTGGGGATGGGTGCAGGCGAGACAAGGATGGATATTACTGGATCACTGGACGAGTAGATGACGTAATTATCGTATCAGGACACAACTTGGGTACTGCTGAAATTGAAAGTGCTTTTGTTGCTCATCCTAAAGTTGCTGAAGCTGCTGTGGTTGGTTATCCACATGACATTAAAGGAAACGGACTATATTGTTACGTAACTCTTAATGCAGGTGAGACTGAGACAGGAGATCTTGAAAGAGAACTAAAATTATGGGTTAGAAAACAAATAGGTCCATTAGCAACTCCTGACTTGATTCACTTTACTCCAGGGCTTCCAAAAACAAGATCTGGAAAAATAATGAGAAGAATTCTTAGAAAGATTGCAGCAAATGAACATGGTCAATTAGGTGATACTACTACTTTAGCTGATCCAAGTGTTGTTGATAGTTTAGTTGACAATAGAAAAAATACTTAGAAACCTAATCTTTCTTTAAATTCCTTTTTAACAACATCCCATTTGAGAATGACTGAATTCAAAACTATTTTACGATCTAAAGTTTTTAGCTCCTCAGCAATTGGAGCCCACTTATATAAAGATAATGCACTAGGATTAAAAGGGAGATCACTATGATAAGTATCCCAATTCATTTTCTCAAATCTTTCATCAAAATTTTTTTTGGTGTTTTCGATAATATCTAAAGGCATTTTGTTTGAAATTTCATCATCTAGAATTTTAAAAAAAATTTCTTTAGCCCTATTGGTTTCTTCATAGTTTGTAGTTGCTTTTAAATAAGAGAAGGTAAAAAACGTAAGATCTTGCAAAGCCACAGCATAGATATTCCACTTAGCTAAATTAACTGACTTCATAAATTCATCATTATCAAAATGAAGAACATACCTAGTGCCCATCCTGGTCTTTAAATAACCATACAAAGTAACTTGTGACACCCAAGCTGATTTTGTTTGAATAAAATCCTCTAATTCATCCAATGACTTTATTTTTTTTTTAGGGATAAATGCTTTAAAAAGGGCAAATAGATAGATCTTGAAGTCCCTCAAGGTAAGATCTTTCCAGGTAAGTTTATATTTTCCCATAAAATAAGCTATTTTTGATAGTTATAACCCATAAATCGGACTAATTTGAGCAATTTTAACACTTTAAATCTCCTCGATAATGGTTATGGTTTTTGCCAGTTATAACTAAAAAGAGAGAGGTATAAATGTCAAAACAAGAACAACACTGGGAAAAATCCAGAGGTTTGCTATTCATGACACTAGCAATCTGGTTTGTATTCTCAATTGGCATCTTCTTATTCGGGGCTGAAATGAATGAAGTTACGGGACCATTTGGTTATCCGTTAACTTATTGGTTCACTTGTCAAGGTTCTCTTGGTGCTTTCGTAATCCTAATTTTCTGGTTTGCGAACAGGCAGGAGAAAATTGATGAAGAGTTCGGCTTCTCAGAAAGAGGGGATGACTAAATGATGAAAGGTAATTTTATAGACAATTTACCTAAGGTTTATGGAATCTATACAGGTGGTTTTTTAGCTTTCATAATCATTATGTCAATTGCCGAGCAGATGGGTATGACTGCGAAAACAATCGGAATTTGTTTCGTTGCTTTCACAGTAGCCATTTATGCTATAATTGGTTATCTATCACGTACAGCTCAAGCTGATGCTTATTACGTAGCTGGAAGACAAGTGCCAACTGTATTCAACGGAATGGCAACTGCAGCAGACTGGATGTCTGGTGCATCATTCGTTGCAATGGCAGGAGGTATTTACTTCAAAGGTTACGGATATATGGCGCTTCTTGTAGGTTGGACTGGTGGATATGTATTAGTCGCATCTTTATTAGCACCATACTTAAGAAAATTTGGCTGTTACACAGTTCCAGATTTTATTGGTACAAGATATGGTGGTAATTTAAGTAGATTTCTTGCAGTAGTAGTCTTAACTGTTGCATCATTTACTTATGTGACTGCACAAATTAACGCTACAGGTACTATTGCATCTGTTGCACTTGATATTCCATTCCAATACGCAGTTTATGTTGGATTAGTAAGTATCTTACTATGTTCAATGTTAGGTGGTATGAGAGGAGTAACTTGGACACAGGTTGCACAATATATTGTACTAATCATAGCTTACTTATTACCAGTATTCTGGATCAGTAACAAAATGGGTGCGGGTTTCTTCCCACACTTCATGTTAGCTGATGAAGTATCAAGAATTGCTGAATTAGAAGCTCAGTTTGGTTTTGTGAAAAACTCTGCTGAAAATCTAAAAGAGGTGCCAAAAGGTTTGGCTGGTATAACTAAAGCTCACTCAGCGGTGAATGCAACGCCTTGGGCGTTTATTTCATTAGCACTAGCGATGATGATGGGAACAGCTTCATTGCCTCACGTGATGATGAGATATTTCACTACTCCAAGTGTAAAAGCAGCTAGAAAATCAGTAGGTTGGTCTTTATTCTTTATCTTCCTACTTTATTCTTCTGCTCCAATGTTAGCGACGTTATCTAAGTTGTCATTGATTGATCCAACATTACCAACAGGTATTATTGGTAAATCAATTTCAGAAGTCCAAGCGATAGATTGGTATCAAAACTGGAACCAAGCAAACTTAATGTTTGTAAGCGACTTTAACGGAAATGGAACTCTTGAATTAAATGAGTTTTTCATGGGCGGTAAAGCCGTTGTGTTAGCAACTCCGGAAATAGCTGGATTACCATACGTAATCTCAGGTCTAGTTGCTGCTGGAGGTATGGCTGCTGCCATGTCAACAGCTGATGGTTTGATTCTAGCAATTGCAAACGCAATCTCACACGATGTTTATTATAAAATCATCGATCCAAAAGCTGAGACTGCTAAGAGACTAGTTGTTGCAAGGGTATTACTTGTAGTAATTGGTTTTGCTGGAGCAACTATTGCAGCAATGGAGATCCAAGGTATCTTAGGTTCGGTAATCTGGGCTTTTGACTTTGCGATGTCTGGATTATTCTTCCCACTTGTACTTGGTGTATGGTGGAAGAGAGCTAACAGAGAAGGTGCAATAGCTGGTATGGCTTTAGGATTAATTTCCGGTGCTGGTTACCTAATTTGGGTAAGAAACGGTGGAAGTGGATTCCTAGGTATTACACAGTTAACATTTGGTATCTTTGGTTCAGCTGTCAGCTTAGTAGCTATGGTTGTTGTAAGTCTGATGACTTCAGCGCCAAACGCTGCAACGCAGAAAATGGTTGATGAGGTTCGTGTACCATCAGGTAAATCGATCCTTGGCAAACAACACTAAATAATTATTTTAAGGGGCGATTAATTTCGCCCCTTTTAATTCAAGTCTTTTTCCAATATAAATTCTTAAATGTCGGCTAATTTTCACCCAATGGTGTACATAATTGATTACATACTTGGAGTTATAATGTGGACATTAATTGGCAGAGTTGCAATGAATATTTTCCAAAAAGAAGACTCTCAATTTTTTTTCATGAAAGTATTCGTAAAATTTACCAATCCACTACTACGTATTTTTAAACCAATTACACCCGAATTTATTATTCAACCGATAGTTCCACTATATGTTGCTTGGTTTTTCTTTATGATAAGATTTTATTTAATGCCATGGATTTTGGGATATTCTGTCATGGGAATGTTATCTTTTCCTTTGGAAAGTGAAATTTCTAGACAAATTTATCAATTTTTTAATTCAATTAAATTTTAAAAATTGGTACTAGTAATTTAGTTATCAATGAAAAAAATACAAATATCACCGTCAATCTTATCTGCTGATTTTAGTCAATTAGGAAACGAAATAAAACGTTTGGAAGATGCTGGGGCCGATATGATACATGTAGATGTGATGGATGGGCATTTTGTTCCAAATTTAACCATTGGACCTCCAGTCATAAAAGCATTAAAAAAACAATCATCAATGATATTTGATGTCCATTTAATGATTTCTCCAGTACACAAATATATCGATGCATATTCTGATGCAGGTGCAGATATTATTACTATTCATCCAGAAGCTACAGACGATCTAAGTTCATCTATTTCAAAGATAAAACAATTAAATAAAAAGGTCGGAGTATCTTTAAATCCTGAAACTAAAGTTGATGTAATTAGAGAACACTTGAACGAAATTGACTTAGTTTTAATAATGAGTGTTAACCCCGGTTTTGGCGGTCAAAAATTTATGCCAGAAGTTTTAGTAAAAATTAAAGAGCTAAAAGAAATACAGAAAACTCAAAATCTTAATTTTGATATTGAAATTGATGGAGGTATCAATTTTGACAATTCAAAAGAGGCAATAGAAGCAGGAGCAAATATACTCGTTTCTGGAACAACAATTTTTAAAAGTAATAATGGAGATATAAAAAAGAATATTGAATTATTAAAATCAAAATAATTTCATGATTTACATAAATCGGTTTTTTTTTAATTTTTTCGATAAAATAAGAGAATTATATTTAAATTCTAGTCTGTACGATAAAAAAATTTCAAAAACTTATTATCAAAATTTGATTTATAAGCCTAGTCCTCATTTACTTTCATCATTAATTAAATATCAAAAAAAAAAATTTAGGATTGAAGATTTTGCATTAAATGAAATTTGGGATAATAAAGAAATAACCAAAAAAAACCTAAGAAAACTTAATAATTTTTATTGGCTTTTTAGTTTAGATCTTAAGTCTTCAAAAAAAAATACCCAATCAGTTATAAAAAACTGGATGACTTTAAATCATAAATACAATTCGAAAAGTTGGAATTTCGATTTAACTGCAAAAAGAATTATTGCTTGGTTATCTAGTCATAATCTCACTTATGAAGATGGTAACGGACAATATAAAATTGATTTCAACACTATGGTACAAAAACAAACAAATCACCTCATAAATGAAATTAATAAATCAAAATTTGTTGAAAATAAATTGATAGGTTGTGCATCTATTATATTAGTTGGCCTTTGTTATCAGGATGAAAAAAAGTATTTGCCATATGGTTTAAATTTACTAAAAAAAATATCTAAAATTACTCTTGATAATTCTGGTTTTCCTAAATCAAGGAGTATTAAACAATTAATATTTTATTTGAAATATTATATTTTAATCAGAGAGTGGTTTAAAGAATCTCAAATTAATATTCCAGAACATATCAATGAATCAATCTACTATCTTGGACAAGGTTACGCTTTTGTTTGGCAAAATCTAAAAAGTGATATTCTTTATAACGGTAATAACATCTCAGATAATAATAATTTTGATAATTATCTTCAAAGACTAGGTTATAAATTCAAAAATGACAATCAAGATTATGGTGGATATATAATTTTGAGAAATAAAAAGATGTGTCTCACTATGGATGCTGGTCCTTCACCAAATTCATTTTTTTCAAAAGATTATCAATCTGGAGCTTTATCTTTTGAAATAATTTCTAATGGAAAAAAATTAATTAGCAATTGTGGCTATCATGGTGAAACAAATATAAAACTAAATCATTTATCAAGATCTACTGCCGCTCAGAATACCTTAGTAATCGATGATAATTCTTCCTGCAAATTTACAAACAGTGATAAATCTTTTTTTGTTACCAGGGGTTTAAAAATTACAAAAAGAGAAACTATTTTTGAAAAAAACTATTGGAAAATAAATGCTTCTCATGATGGGTACCAAAAAAAATATAATACTATTCATGAAAGAAATATAGAATTTTACCCTGAGGAAGAAACTTTCGTTGGTTGTGATAAAATTCTAAAAAAGATTAATAAAAATTATAAATTTGATATTCGATTTCATGTAGAACCTGACGTAAAATTAATGAAAACTCAGGATGGTAAATCAATATTAATTGAATTGGAGGATGAGGGTTGGAAATTTACTTGTGATAATTATGATATAAATATTGATAATGGTTTATATTTCGGTAATAAAAATTCATATATTGATAATCAAAATATATTTATTTCTGGAATTTCAAATAACCAGACCGAAGATATTAAATGGCAAATAAAAAAAATATAGTAAGAAGAATAAAATCAGCTGTAATTTCTGTTTCAGATAAATCAAACTTAAAACCATTATTACAAACTTTAAACAGGTATAATGTTAAACTGATTAGTTCAGGAGGTACATTTAAGGCAATTAGAAAATTAGGCTATCGATGCCTTGAAGTTTCTGATTATACTGGTTTTAATGAAATTCTTGATGGACGTGTTAAAACACTACATCCTAAAATTCATGCGGGAATTTTAAATAAAAGAGACAATAATTCTCATAAAAGAGAAATAAAAAAAAATAATTTTCAAAATATTGATTTAGTTATAGTCAACTTTTATCCATTTGAAAAAACTTTAAACACGACAAAAAATCATAATAAAATAATTGAAAAAATTGATATTGGTGGTCCTGCCTTGGTTAGAAGTGCTGCAAAAAATTACAATGACGTTGCAGTAATAACATCCACCAATCAATATTCAGCATTGATTGATCAGTTAAAAAGATTTAACGGTGCAACAAAATTAGAATTTAGAAAAAAATTATCTCAATCAGCCTTTAATGAAACAGCATATTATGACTCCGTAATTTCAGATTACTTCAATTCAGTCACAAGTGAAAATTTTACAGAGAAAAAAATTATTTACGGAAACTTAATTGAGAGATTAAGATATGGAGAAAATCCACACCAAATATCTGCTATTTACTCTAAAAATAAAGATTTCAAATTAAAAAAAATTCATGGAAAACAATTAAGCTACAACAATTACAATGATATTTTTGCTGCTTTAACGATATCCAAAAGTCTACCAAAAAATATAGGCACTGTAATTATCAAACATGCTAACCCTTGTGGAGTTTCTATTTTAAAGGATAGAGTAAGCAGTTATAAATCTGCATTTGAATGTGATCCTGTGAGCGCATTTGGAGGTATTGTCTCTTGTAATTTTAAGATCAATAAAAGCTTAGCTGTTGAGTTAAACAAAACTTTTTTAGAAGTAATTATTGCTAATGGTTTTGAAACAAACGCTCTTAAATTATTAAAATCTAAAAAGAATGTTAGAATTATAGATTCAACAAACTTTAATTTTGATGATGTACTTCAAATTAACTCTGTATCAAACTCAATGTTAATTCAATCTCAAGATGACCTTGTTTTTAAAAAAAAAGATTTCAAAGTTGTTTCAAAGAAAAAACCAAACAAAATACAATTTGAAAATTTATTATTTGCGTTCAATATTTCACGTCATGTTAAATCCAATGCTATTGTGCTCGTTGGTGATAAAACAACAGTTGGTATCGGATCTGGACAACCTAGTAGGCTTGATAGTTGTCAAATTGCAATAAATAAAATGAGAAAGTTCAAAAAAAATGAAAAAGAAATTGTTGCCGCATCTGATGCTTTTTTTCCATTTGTTGATGGTATTGAGAAATTAATTCAATCTGGTGTTTCTGCTGTAATCCAACCTAGAGGATCAATCAGAGATAAAGAAATTATAAAGTTTGCAGATAAAACTAATACTATTTTAATTTTTTCTAAAACAAGACATTTTAGACATTAAATTTTGTCAATCTTTGAAGCTAAGATAAAATCGTTTTCTGATAATCCCTCAATTGCATGGGTTGAGATGTTTATTTTCGCATAACCCCATCCAAATAAAATTTCAGGGTGATGGCCTTCCTCTTCTGCTATTCTACCTACTTCATTTACAAATTTTTGACTCTCAACAAAGTTTTTAAATGTAAATTTTTTTTCTAAAAAATATATATTTTTCTCATTTTTAATAACATCCCATCCATCAATTTTTTTTTGATATTTATGTATTTCACTTATATCAAGTGCAGGCACACCACCTTCACAAGGAACACACTTTTTCTCGAATAGTTCACTCATTTAATATACATCCTTTAATTAAATTTTTTATTATATAACCTAAAATGGAGCGGGCAAAGGGGATCGAACCCTCGACCTTCTCGTTGGCAACGAGACGCTCTACCACTGAGCTACGCCCGCTTGTCTAAAAGATATTATAGTTAGCGGTTTTTAGAATTGCAAGCAATAAGAAAATTTTTTAAATTTGGCATCAACTGCATCTCCTATTGCTACCAATAATGAAAATATTTAAAGTTTTAAAAATTTATATTTCTATTAAAAAAATAATATAATGAAACTTAATAATCTTTATAAAAATTCAAACATAATCTTAATTATTTTTATTGTTTTCCTTTTATTACAAGCATTTGACCAAAGTTTTGGTTGGGGACTCAATAAAATGTATCCAGAAGTTTATTTCATGACCTTTGGCACAAAAAATGAAGGTTGGAGTGAATTTATTTGGTTTGAGAATGGTTTAATTGAAACGATTCAAATAACTATTTTGTTAATAACAATTTTGATACTTTTGAATTTATACTTTTTAAAAAAAAGATTTTTTGAGACAGCTTTAATAAAAAGATTTGTCATTATTGAAATATTTGGATTAAGTTATTTTTTTTTTGAAGAAATAAGTTGGGGTCAACATTTTATTAATTTTGAAACATTTGAATTTTTCTTAGACAAGGATAATTTTTTTTATAATCATCAGGGAGAAATAAACCTTCATAATACATCCAGAATTTTTAATGAATTTCCAAGAATTTTTGTAATGTTATGGTGTTCTTTATCTATAATTATTTTAAAATACACAAAATTAAAAAATTCAAAAAAATTTTCAATAATAATAGCACCAAATATAAAACTTATTTTTATAAGCTTCTTATTACTAATATTTATAATACCAGATTTAATACTTACAAAGTTAGGGATTATTGATTTTTCAAAATTACATGTAGTTGAAAATGAAATTTTTAAAGGGTTTAATCTAGGTACTATGTTGAGTGTGATTTTTTCATTTAATTTTTTCAGATTATCAGAATTACAAGAATTACTTTTTGTATACTATTTTATGTGGCATTCATTATTTCTGAGAAGTTTATATTTTAAATAAAAAATATATTGTTTTTTGTCCTAAATATTTAGAAAATCTTTATCCTGTTTAACAAGTAAAGTAACATTTTTATTTAAATTAATATCTTTGCTATTAATAGCTACAAATCAGCAGATTTTTTTTATAATATATATTTCGACTTATATGATTAATAAAAAATTTTATGAATTTTTTGAGAGTATTAAAGATAAATTGGGAATAAGGAAAACTTCTTTTACCAAAATTTTTCAATATCTTGATAATATCGAGGGACCAATTAATATTGTTGAAACAGGATGTTTAAGAATTAAAGATAATTTTAAGGGTGATGGTCAAAGCACTTTACTTTTTGATAAATATACCCAATACAGAGAAGAAAGGTCAAAAGTTTATACAGTAGATATAAATCCTAAGGCCACAGAAGTTTGTAAGTCAATAGTAAGTGATAATGTTGAAATACACACTGGAGATAGTGTTAAATATTTAACAGAACTTATGCCAAAATTAAAAAATCAAAATGAGAAAATTTCTTTATTTTATCTAGATTCATTTGATGTTGACTGGCAGTCCTCCGATAGATCGGCAGCTCATCATCTAAAAGAAATAACAGCAATAATTAATTATATATCAGAAGAGACATTAATTGTAATTGATGATGCGCCTATAATTGCTCCAATGAAAATTGAGAATGAAAAAATGTCTATTATAACTGAACATCCTGCACCAAAACCATTTGTAGGAGGTAAAGGTTATTTAGTAAATGAATTTGCTTATGCAAACAATGCTACCTTGTATTTTTCAAATTATCAAACAGCATGGTATAATTTTAAAAAAAAATTATAGAAAAATTAACACGGTGTGTCGTTTTTTTTAATTCAAGTTATTTTAATTATGATATGTTTTTTTTATGAAAAAAGAAGATCTACCAAAAATTTTGCCAGTTTTTCCATTAAGTAATTTTATAATTTTTCCAAGAACAACTGTTCCACTAAATATATTTGAACCCAGATATATTGATATGATTAATGATAGCATGAAATCAAATAAGTTTATTGGAATGATACAACCTAAAAATTCAAAAGAGAGTGAAATAGTCCCTGAATTATACGACATTGGGTGTATGGGCAAAATTACCAGCTTTAGAGAAAATGATAATGGTCAATTTTTGATAGAACTTAAAGGTGTTATCAGATTTCAAAAAATAGATGAAATAAAATCAAATAAAAAATACAGAGAATATAATGTAGATTTTACTAATTTTTATGAGGATCTAAGTTATCGAAGCGAAAATCTACAATTTTCTGATTTAAAGTTGATATTTAAAGACTTAAAAAATCTTTTTGAAAAACGAGGATTTATTATTAATTGGAAAGGATTAGAAAAACAAAGTTTAGATGAAACAATAAATGCTCTCGCAATGGCATCTCCATTCACACTTGAAGAAAAACAAATTTTACTAGAGGCTAAAAATTTAGAACTTAGAAAAACTAAAATTTCAGAAATTTTAACTACCTATTCTTTCGATAATTATAATAATACAACTGTACAATAGTACTAAATTTCAAAACCTCTATTAGCTATATTTTTGAAAGATTTATTTAGAAATCTATTATTACCTATAAGTTTAATTGATTTACTAAGAATATTATTATTCAACTTACTTTCAAAATTAAAAAATTCGTAGACAAAATCTATTCCATTAGAGAATAAATAGTTTTTATGTCTAGTTTTATTTTGAAATTCCTCACAAATTGAATTATCTAATTCTAATCCATTCTTTAACTTAAGTTCAATTAATTTACTTAAATCTCGAATATCTCTTATAGTCATATTAAAACCTTGACCAGCTAGAGGGTGGAGACGATGCAATAAATCACCAAAAGCTAAAATATTTTTATGATAATAAGTTCTCAAATTTGAGGATTTCAACTCAAAAAAGTTGCTAGTGCCAAAATTTGTAATTGAATATTTAGTGTTATATTTTTTAATCAATTCTTTTAAATTAATATTTTTTTTACCTTTAATTGAGTAAACAACAGAAGTTTCGAACTCAGACAATGGTAAAAATGCCAAAGGTCCATTTTTTGTAAATATTTGAGATGCTGAGTCATTTTTAATTTTTTTATGTTTTAAAATTGTAGTATACGCAAAACTATCATATTTTTTTTTCAAGCTTGTTGCAAAAAACTTTTTTGAAAAATAGTTATTATTTTCACAATTGATTATTAACGTATATTTTTTTAAGTTCGAAAGTTGATAGTTAAAATTATATTTAAATTTACAAAGCTTTTCTTTTTTCAAACTAATCAATAATTTACTTTGTAATTTATAATTTCTTAGTATTGCAAAGAGGGTCTTATTATTATTTTCAAAATTTAAAATTTTTTCATTTCTTAGATTATCTGAATAAATTTCAATTTTATTTATATCCCACAATAACTTTTTGATATCTAGTATTTCTTTATTAAAATATATTAAATTATCATTCGATATACCAATTGTTCGACTTTTATTTAAATTTAAATTTTTTTTACTTAAAAAAATATCAACAGAAAGTCCTTTTTTAATCAAAGATTTTGCTAAACTCAGTCCAGTCAGTCCACCACCTAAAATACAAAGTTTCATATTAATTTTTAATTTTAACAATAAAAATTAGATGATACAAAGTGGTAAATTTGATTCATCTGATATGGATATAAAAAAATTTTCAAATACAGCACTAACATTCATAGCCAATAGATTAATAGAAATTTTTGGTATTTCTGTTCTTATAATGGGAGTTTTAATTTTTATTGCCTTAGCATCGTATTCTCCAGAGGACCCGAATTTCATTTTCCCAGAAAATACTATTATTAAAAATTTTTTAGGCTATCAAGGTAGTGTTACTTCAGACTTTATTTTCCAATCTATAGGCTTAATAGGTTACTTATTGCCTATAACTTATATAACCACAGGTTTAAATATTTTTAGAAAAAAAGAAATTTTAGTAGTTATAGAAAATACTTTTTTTATAACAATTTATGTATTATTTGGATCTTTGTTTTTCTCAAAATTTTACTCAGAAAATTTTTCACTTTATATTAATGGTAGTGGTGGGTTTGTTGGTAATTATTTATCAGAAAACTTTCTCGTCAATTTATTAAATCAATATGGAGATTTTTCATACTATTTACTTCTCATATTCACTCTTCTCTTTTTCATTTTAAGTATAAATTTTAATTTAAAAAATTTTATTTTAAGTATAAAAAAAATATCAGATTTTATATTTAGAAAAAATTCTAAAAACTATACAAGAAAAGATGAACTTATAGACGAATTTATTCCTCAAGATGAAATAAAAGATATTTTACAAGAAGATTTACCGTTTATTAAAGCTGAAAATAATAAGTCTTTAAAAACTAAATTTTCTCTTCCATCAATTGATCTATTAAAAACCCCAACAAAAAAAGAAAGAGAAAGCATAAATAAAAATGAGAGTAATAATCCAGAATTTTTAGAAAAAATTCTTTTAGATTTTGGTGTTAATGGAAAGATTAAAAAAGTAAGTCATGGCCCAGTTGTTACATTAAATGAATTTGAGCCTGCAGCAGGTATTAAAGTTTCTAAAATAATTAATCTATCTGACGACATTGCAAGAAATACAAGCTCAGAGTCAGCGCGTATAGCCACCATTCCAGGAAGTAATACTATAGGTATAGAACTTCCAAATTTAAATAGAGAGAATGTACATCTAAGTGAAATTTTAGATAATTCAAACTTTAAAAAGAAAGAAATCAAATTACCTATCGCTTTAGGAAAAAATATTTCTGGTACTCCAGTTATCGGGGACTTGTCTGCAATGCCTCATTTGCTTATTGCTGGCACAACTGGTTCTGGAAAATCAGTTTGTATTAATACAATCATTTTATCACTTCTTTTCAAGCATACTCCTGAAAGATGTAAATTTATTTTAATTGATCCTAAGATGTTAGAGCTTTCCACTTACGAGGGTATCCCACACTTACTATGTCCTGTAATCACTGAAGCCAAAAAAGCTGCCTCAGTACTTGGTTGGGTAGTTAAAGAAATGGAAAGCAGATATAGGCTGATGACCAAAGAAGGTGTCAGAAATATTGATGGCTACAATTCAAAACATAAATTACCAATGCCATACATAGTTGTAGTAGTTGATGAAATGTCAGATTTGATGTTAGTCGCAGGAAAAGAAATTGAAAATTATATTCAAAAATTATCACAAATGGCTAGAGCTGCTGGTATTCATATTATTATGGCCACCCAAAGACCCAGTGTAGATGTGATTACAGGCACGATTAAAGCAAATTTTCCAACCCGAATTTCTTTTCAAGTCACCTCAAAAATAGATAGCAGAACAATTTTAGGTGAACAGGGAGCTGAGCAATTGTTAGGAAAAGGCGATATGTTATATATGTCATCTGCAAATAAAATTGTAAGAATTCATGCTCCATTTGTCTCGGACACAGAAATTGAAAAAATTAATAATTTTTTAAGATATCAGGCTGAGCCTGATTATGTTGATGAAATACTCAATTTTGCTGATGAAAAAGAATTCAATGAGTCAAAAAATCAAGGTGAAAAAGATGAATTATATCAAACTGCTATTGAAATAATTAAAACTGAGGGAAAAGCATCAACTTCATTTTTACAAAGAAAGCTTCAAATTGGATATAACCGCGCTGCAAGAATAATTGATATGATGGAAGCAGAGGGAATAGTAAGTAAAGCAAATCATGTTGGAAAAAGAGATGTTCTTAAATGAAAAAACTATTTATTATCCTAATTTTTTTTGTGACAATTTCCAATGTCTCGGCATCAATAAAAGAAAGTATAATTAAAAAATTTACAGATATTGAAAATGTATCATTCGACTTTGAGCAAAATATAAATGGTAAGATTGAAAATGGTAATTGTATAATTGAGTATCCAAAAAAAATTTATTGTAAATATAATTTAAGTAATCAGAAGGTTTTAGTTGCAGACGGAAAATCATTAGTAATAAAAACATTAAGTAGTTATTACTTTTATCCACTCGAAAAAACACCCCTAGATACAATACTTAATAAAGAATATTTATTAAAAAAAATAACAAATTTAGATCAAAGAGATATGGGTGATGATTTTATAAACTTTAATTTTGTAGAAAATGAAAATGAGATAAATCTGTTTTTTGATAAAAAAACTTATAACTTAATTGGGTGGCAAACAGTGGATATTTATCAAAATGTAAGTATTACCTATCTTTCTTCTATTAAAAGAAATCAAAAATTAAAAAAGGAAATATTTAAACTTCCACAACAAAACTAGCTTAAATTACGACTGTTTCAGTTTTAAAAACTTTCATACCTCGTGCAATATAATTATTTAATGCATTTTTGTGATCTAACGAACATGTATGGACCCAAACTCTTTTAGGTTTTTCTTTAAAAGAATTTTTAATAGCTGCTGATAATAAATATGAACCTAATTTTTTATTTTGATATTCTTCCAATAAACCCAAATAAGCTATCTCAACTTCATTTTTATCTTTATGTAAAATTAATTCAAAATAACCTGCTAGTTCTTCCTTATCCTTTAATACAAATGTTTTAACTTTTTTGTCGGATACATAGTCTTGCCATTGTTTTTCACTCCAAACTAGTCGGTCTACCCAATGATGACTTTTACCAATATTTTTATAAAAGAATTTATTAAGTTGAAAATCAACTGGATCGACAAAATTTATTGAGTAGTGGTCTGATAAATTTGAAGAATCTTTTAAATCTTCCAAATAAGATATTTCTAAATAATTTCTCTCGACCTTCTTATTCACTGCACCATCTTACCAACTGGTTCGCCTCCAAATAAGTGAAAATGAAGATGAGGTACTTCTTGACCACCATGTTCATTAATATTTGCTAAGGCTCTATATCCTTTACCTGTATCGACTGAAATGCCAAGTTTCTTTGCTACTATATTGATACCTTTTAATAATCCTACCATCTCATCGGATGAAGCATTATTACTAAAATCATCTAAATCTATGTATTTTCCTTTTGGAATTACAAGTGCGTGAATTTTTTTTTGAGGATTGATGTCATGAAAAGATAATACGAAGTCATCCTCATAAATTTTTTTACAAGGAATTTCACCTCTTAAAATTTTTGCAAAAATGTTATTATCATCATATGTCATTGTAAAACTTCTAACTCTTCATTAATGTTAATTATTTTTCCACCTCTTAAATTGGCATCAACTATAGCACATTCATAATATGCAAAAGATGTTTCTTCTGCTATTTTTTTCATTTCTAAACATTTGGACTTATTTTTAACTAATAAATGTTCATTTAATTTAGGGGGGTCGCCCAAATACATCATTAAAGCTATTACCTCTCCTTGTCTCTCAAAATCAGCTGCCTCTTCTAATTCAGCAACCCTATCAGAAACCCCTAT
>CACDUM010000009.1:0-35972 GCA_902555965.1 uncultured Pelagibacteraceae bacterium
TTTTGGGAACTTGTTACAAATTTTATTAAAAAATAATTCCTTTTTTTTTATTTTTTTTGACCAAGAATTTTCTTCTGAAAGCACATTAACTTTGATCATTATTGTTGTACGCTTTCACAATTTTTGAAACTAAAGGGTGCCTCACAACATCTGAATGATCAAAGTCTATAACTGCAATCTCATTCAAATGTGATAATATCTTTTTTGATCTTTCTAAACCTGACATTTTTTTGTTAGGTAAATCTATTTGGGTAGGATCACCATTTACAACTATTTTTGAATTTTCACCTATCCTAGTAAGAAACATTTTTATTTGTGTATCAGTGGCATTTTGAGCTTCATCTAAAATTGCAAAAGAATTTTTTAAAGTTCTTCCTCTCATAAAAGCTAAAGGAGCAATTTCAATGTCGCCAATTTCTATCATTCTCTGAATTTTTTCAAAATGAAACAGATCGTACAATGAATCATACAAAGGACGTAGATATGGATCAACTTTCTCTTTCATATCTCCTGGCAAGAATCCCAGTCTCTCACCTGCCTCAACCGCAGGTCTAGAAAGTATTATCCTCTCTATTTTTTTTTCCAACAACATTGTTAAACCTACAGCAACAGCAAGAAAGGTTTTTCCTGTACCTGCAGGTCCGGCAGATATTATTATTTCATTTTGTCTCAACGCTCTAACATACTCTTTTTGTTTTTCTGATCTAGGAATTATAGATTTTTTTGGAGTTTTGATTATATCAGTAACGTTGGTATTTTTTACTTTTTCATTTATCATAAATTGATCAACTGAGGATAAAATATCTTTTTGTTCTATACTACCATTATTTTTAAATTGATTTGCAAGAAATTGAATTGCATTTTTTAAAATTTCATTTTTTTCAGGTGTCGATTTGATCAAGATTGAGTTTCCTCTAGAATAAATGCTTGACTCAGTTATTTTTTCTAATTCCTTCAAATTTTGATTAAATTCACCAACCACTCCCATCAGGAGATCATTCTCGTGAAAAATTACGCTAATTGAATTATTTTCTGAGTAAACAAACTTTAGTAATGAATTAATATCTTTTTTAATAGTATTACTCAAACTCAAGCCACTCTTTGTTCTGAATTATCTAAACTTTTACCAAACAATGTATTTTGATTACTACGATTTATTTTTACTTTTATAACATTTCCCATATCTAAATCATTACCATCAAAAATAACTGAAGTCATGTACTCTGAACGACCAAAAAACTTTGTGCCACCATCTATTTTATTTTCGACTAAAACATCTATTTCCTTACCCTCAAGAGATTTATTCATATTAATTTGATTGGTAAATAACTGTTTTTGAACTTTTTCTAATCTTGAAATAGAAATTTTTTTATCAATTAACTCAAAATTTGCTGCGGTTGTTCCTGGTCTTGGGCTAAATATGAAAGAAAAAGAATTAATAAATTTAATTTTTTTAATTAAATCATAAGTTTTATTAAAGTCTTTTTCATCCTCACCTGGATAGGCAATTATAAAATCACTCGAAAACTTTATTTTTGGGTTAATTTTTTGAAGTTTTTCGTAAGTATTAACATAATCACTTATCTGATGTTTTCTATTCATTGATTTTAGGATCTTATCAGATCCACTCTGAACGGGCAGGTGAACTAAAGGCATTAATTTCTTTGAAACACGATATACATTGATAAGATCTTCTGTCATATCCATCGGGTGAGAGGTTGTATATCTAATTCTTTTTATTCGATCTAACTTTTCTATTTCTAAAATTAAATCTGACAATCTATAATTCTCATAATTATAAGCATTAACATTTTGACCTAGTAGTGTTATTTCACGAACTCCATTTTCTGACAAATTCTCTGCTTCTTCTAATATTTTTTTGAATGGTCTTGAATATTCTGGACCTCTTGTAAATGGTACTACACAGAAGTGGCAAAATTTATCACAGCCCTCTTGAATAGTTAAAAATGATGAAATTTTTTTTGATGAGTTCTTAATATTATCTAAATAATCAAATTTTGTAACGGCATCAAATTCGGTTTCATCTATTTTTTTTTGTTTGGATAAAAATTCTTCAATTTTGTCATTTATTTTATGATAGGCTTGCGGTCCAATCACGATATCAATATATGGTTCTCTTTTGATCATTTCCTCATTTTCAGCCTGAGCAACACATCCCGCAACTATAACGATTGGTTTTTTTCGTGATCTAAAATTTTTTTTAACCCGTCCAATCTCATGATAAACTTTTTCTTTAGCTTTATCCCGAATATGGCACGTGTTGAGTAAATAACAATTAGACTCATCTAGATTTTCAGTTTTTACAAAACCTATTTCTCTCACAGTATCAAATATTCTGTTAGTGTCATATTCGTTCATTTGACAACCAAAAGTTTTGATAAATATCTTTTTATTCATCTTTTGAGTTTACTTTGACACCATATAACTCAAGTTTATGGTCTACTAACTTATAACCATATTTTTTTGCAACTTTTTTTTGCAATTCTTCAATTTCTTCATCAACAAATTCAATTATTTCACCAGATTTTATATCAATCAAATGATCATGATGACTCTCAATCATTGCTTCATATCTAGCCTTACCACCTTTAAAATCATGTTTTGTTAAAATTCCTGCTTCTTCGAAAAGCTTAACTGTCCTATAAACTGTGGCTATGCTTATTTTTGGATCAACTTTTGATACACGACTGTATAACTCATCAACATCTGGATGATCAGACTCACCATAAGCGGCTTTTGACTCTGAAATAACCTTTGCAATAATTCGCCTCTGTTCAGTTAATTTCACCCCTTTAGATAAACATTGTTGTTCAATTGTATCTGACATAATTGATTTTAACTCAAATAAATAGGATTTATCAAATTTTTTTCAACTTTCAATTTATCGCAAAGTTTTGGGATATTTTCGTATTTAACCTCATTTTTTTCACTAAAATCCTCTAAACTAAAGCAATAAAAATCAATTTTATTGGCTAAATGAAAAGCTTTAACAACTGATAAAGAATTTCTTATCCCCGCAAAACTTCCTGGACCTCGATTTACATAAATTTGAGAGACTTTATTTAAATCTAAATTTTTTTTATTTAAAAAATCATTAATTAGAATTGATAATTTTTCATAATTTATTTTGGAATTTTCATGTGTAATGCTGTAATTAATATCATTATTAATGATCATTAAAAAAATTTTATCTTTAGCGGCATCTATAATTAGCTTATTCATTTTACAATTTATTTTTCTAGTTAATTCTATTTCACAAGAGAATAATATCAAATCTTATTCTAGAGACAGTGGTGTTTTATCATTGATGTATCATCGATTTAATGAAAATAAATATCCATCAACAAATATAAGAATGGATATGTTTGATGAGCAAATGAAAATCATTAAAAATCAAGGGTATGAATTTTATGACCCTAACAATTTTTTAAATGAATTTAATAAAGTAAAAAAGAATAAGAAAATTTTAATTACAATTGATGATGGATTTAAATCATTTTATAATGAGGCCTGGCCATATCTTAAAAAAAATAAAATTCCATTCATCTTATTTGTATCTACTGAACCTGTAGGTAAAAAAGGATATATGACTTGGGATGAAATTAAAGAAATTGATGACTCCGATATAGGCTATATAGGACACCATTCACATACACATGAATATTTAATTGATATGACAGAAAAAGAATTCATTAACGATATAGAAACAGCTACTGAAATTTTTAAAGATAAACTAGGTTATGTACCACCAATATTTTCATATCCTTTTGGTGAATATTCTCTTTTTATGAAAAATTATATATCAAAAAATTTTGAAATTGCTTTTGGACAACACTCTGGAATAATTGATAACAATAAAGATAAATTTGAATTACCAAGATTTCCGATAAATGAAAAGTATGGAGATTTAAAACGATTTAACTCACTAATAAATTATAATCCTCTAGAGTACAAATCTCTTAAACCAGTAGAAAAAAAATTAGAAAATAATCATAATCCACCTAAATTGATTGTGGAATTTTTTGATAATCAAAAAAATATTAAAAATATAAATTGTTATTCAAATGATGGTGGTTCATGGGGCCAACCAAATTTAGTATTCGAAAAAAATATTCTTTATATCAATTTCGAGTCTAAATTTTTACCAAGACGAGGAAGAATAAATTGTTCTTTAAATGATGATGGGAAGTGGCGTTGGTTTGGAACCCAATTTGTTATAATGGAAAATTAAATTAAACTTTCAAGCTCTTTGCTTGAAGGAAGTAACTTAGCATCATCAAAATCTTTTAAATTGTTTTGATTAATAATTTTTTGCAAAACTTCCACATATTGATTTCCTGTTTCAGCATAATTTTTTAAAAATTGAGAAAGAATCAAACTATCTAAAGGTTGATTATTATCTCTTAAATGTGCTCTTGCTAATCTAAAATTTTTATATGATCGATGGGTATTTAAATTTCTTTGATAAGCTCTAACTGAGGCCTGTAATACATTAAATTTCATAACTTTATGACCCTTATTCTCATCAGCTTCTTTAGGTTTTAAGCCCTCACCAGACCAAGTCCATTGCCCAAAAAGTGCATTACCCTCTTGAGCAAATCTTGATGTTCCCCATCCTGTTTCTTTCGCAGCTTGAGCAAGTGCTAAAGAAACTGGTATTTCATCCATCCTGATTTTGAGTGTTGTTAAATCTTTAGATGTTACTCCATACTGTTTATATTTTTTTTCAAGCCATTTTTTTTCTAATTTAGTATTATTGCTTTTATTTATAATTTTAAACAAAGTCTTTCGATCTAATCTAATATTATTATTTTCTTTTAAGACTAAAGGTAAAACAATTTGAATAAAAAACTCCTTTCTTTTCTTGGTACTTTCGATCATTTTTATTTCACCAGGAAGTAAAGTTAATGCAACAGGCTTAACTAACTTTGTTTCCCTTACATCATCTAGTTTATAATCGGTGTCTTGAAATAATTGTTTAATTGTAGATGCATTTAATCTTACTGTGTCTGTTTCAAGATCGTTTAAACTAAAAATATCGATTAACAAATCTTTTTCATTTAATTCTCCTCCATCAGACTCGACACTCTCTTTTTTATTAAGTGTATATGCTAGAATGGCTTTTGAATTATTTTGAAATTCTTTGTCTTCTAAAAGTTGCTTATTAGCAAAATTAATTATCGATGGAATATGATAGAATGAAAAAACAACAAAAATACTTGTTAAAAATATTCTTGGAATTGCACCAATTCGTCTGTCATCAAAAAACTTAAACATTTTTAAGTTCTTTCTTCTCATTTTAACAAAATAAAATTTTGACTTAAAAAAAATCAATTGGTTTAAAAATCTTAGATTTTTTAATTTAAAATTAAACATTTAAAGAGCCTCAACCTTCTTAACTTCTGGTAGATAGTGACAAAGAAGATTTTGTACACCTTGTTTTAATGTCATAGTTGAACTCGGACAACCTGAACAACTCCCTTGGAGTTGCACTTTAACAACGCCATCTTTAAACTCTTTAAATTTTATATCTCCACCATCTTTCGCAACTGCAGGTCTGATTTTTTCATCCAATATTTTAACTATTTTTTTTTCTATATCTTTTAAATTTTCATTATTTTCAATTAAGGTATTTTCAACAACGCACTCTTTTCCACTAGAGTAAAAATCATTGATTAAAGAAATTACTATATGTTTAATATCATCCCATGATGTTTCATCATATTTATTTATTGAGATAAAATCTTTACCCAGAAAAATGCCTTCAACACCATCTATGGAGAGCAAATTTTTAACTAATTCATTATTAGTTTGATCTTTTTGTGTAATTTCAAATGACCCTTTATTTGAAACATTCTTACCTGGTAAGAATTTTAAAGAATTTGGGTTCGGCGTTATTTCAGTCTGAACAAACATGATTTATATATAATCAATAATTTTAAAAATGAAACTTGTTAATAAAAAAATCCTAAAAACCAACAAGTTCTTGGATTTTTTTTACCTTTTCCGAAGCTATTTTATCTGCTTTTTGAGTTCCCTCTAATAGTATTTTATCTAAATATTTTTTTTCACTTAACAACTTTTTAATTTCCAAAGATATTGGATAAATTTTATCAACCATAACTTGTGATAAATTTTCTTTAAATTCTGAGAAATTTTTTCCTGAAAATTTATTTATTGTATCCTCTAAACTTACATCCATTAAACTAGAATAAATGCCCATCAAATTCTTTGCCTCGGGTCTTTTTTCTAAATCTGCACTAGCGAATGGTAATGGCAAAGTATCAGTTTTTGCTTTTTTGATTTTATTTATTATTTGGTCTTTATCATCTGTTAAATTAATCCTGCTCAGATCTGATAATTCAGATTTACTCATTTTTTTTGTACCATCTCTCAAGCTCATAATTCTTGAAAACTCTTTTTGAATTAATGGCTCAGGAATTTTAAAAAAATTGTCAGCATTGAAATCATTATTAAATTTTTGAGCTATATCTCGACAAAGTTCCAAATGTTGCTTTTGATCATCTCCAACAGGTACGTGGGTAGTGTCGTATAACAAAATATCTGCTGCCATTAGAACAGGATAAGAATAAAGACCGATACTTGCTTTTTCTTTATCTTTTCCGGCTTTCTCTTTAAATTGGGTCATTCTATTAAGCCATCCCATTCTAGCAACACAACTTAATATCCAGGCTGTTTCTGAATGAGCACTCACACTTGATTGATTAAAGATAATACTTTTTTTAGGATCAATACCACAAGCAATAAAAGTTGCTACAGTTTCATAAATATTATTTTTTAATCTTTTTGGATCTTGAGCAACTGTTATCGCATGAAGATCAACAACACAGAACACACAATCATTTTGATCTTCATTATTAAGTTTTACAAAATTTTTAATTGCTCCCAAATAGTTTCCAAGATGAAGATTTCCAGTAGGTTGAACACCTGAAAAAATTTTTTTTCCCATATTTAATACTTTAGTTTAATATCACCATATTTGAAAGCTTTGATAAATAATGAAAAACTCAAATAGAATATAAGACTTAAAAAAGCTGAAAGTATCAAATAAAAAGATTTAAAATTATATTCATAAATCAATTTATTTTGAAAAAACAAAATTAAATAATTAAAAAATATTCCCATTAATATAGATGCCAGAAGTATTTTTATTAATTTGGCGAAAAATAATTCATTAAAATTAAATAAATCTTTATTTTTTAAGTAAACAAATAATATTATTGCATTAAACCATGATGAAATTGTCGTAGCTATAGGAATGATTATAAAACCAATTTCTCTAAAAAAATAAACACTTATTAATATATTTAAAATTACTGAAAATAATGAGATATAAAATGGTGTTTTAGTATCCTGATTTGCGAAAAAGAAAGTGGAAAATACTTTAATCAAAGCAAAAGCAGGTAATCCTAATCCAAAATAGTAAAGTGCCTTTGCCGAGTTAATTACTGACAACTCATCAAAAAAACCATAACCAAATAATGCAGAAATAATTTGTTCTGATCCTACAATTAAAGCAACTGAGGCTGGTAGACTTAAAAACATGCTAAGCTCAAGTGCTTTGTTTTGTAATAAAAGTATTTTATTTTTCTTTTTTAAAAAAACATGTTTTGAAAGTTGTGGCAGAACAACCACGCCTATCGCAATTCCTGCAATTGCCAGGTTTATTTGATAAATCCTATCAGCATAATATAAATAAGATACAGCGCTGGCTTGAAAAGATGCGATTATAGTACCTACAAGAATATTGATTTGTGTAACACCAGATGAGAAAATACTCGGTAAAAGTTTTTTGAAAAAAAATTTTACCTTATCATCAATTTTAAAATTAAAATTGAGTCTAATAAAATAAAATTTTTTTGCAAATTGATATAAAAAAACAAGTTGTAATAATCCTGCAATAGAAACTCCATATGATAAATAATAAACTAGTTCGTCGTTAAGAAATTTGCCAAAAAATAAAATTCCAATCAAGATTATATTAAGGATTATTGGAGCTGCAGAGGCAGCAGCAAACTTATTGTGAGAATTTAGAATTGCAGCAAAAAAAGAAGATAGACTCACGAACATTAAAAACGGCATAGTTATTCTTGTAAGATTAACAGCTAGCTGAATTTTTTCTGAATTATCAACAAAACCTGGTGCTATTAGCCTCACAAAAACTGGCATGAAAATTTCTATGATCAAAACTAAAAACAATAAACCTAAAAATAATAAATTGAAAATTTCATTCGCAAATTTTTGTGATCCAGTTTTTTTTTTTACTAATTCTGAAGTATAACTTGGTATGAAAGCTGCATTAAAGGTTCCCTCTGCAAACAATCTTCTAAAAGTATTAGGTATTCTAAATGCTACAAAAAATACATCTGCTAAAAAACTTGTTCCGAGAAAAATCGCTATTAAAACATCTCTTAAATAACCAAGTAATCTACTGATAATAGTATAAAAACCAAAAGTCCCTGTTGACTTAACTAAATTCATAAATCATATTAGTCTTAATTTTACCCCATTTGTACACCTAATTAGCATAAATGAAAAAAACAAAAATTGATCATTACACAGATAAAGAAGCTTTAGATTTTCACAAAGATAAGAAGCCAGGCAAGATTGAAATATCTTCCTCAAAAAATATGACGACAAAAAGAGATCTGGCTTTAGCATACTCGCCTGGCGTGGCTGCCCCTGTAAGAGCAATCAGTGATAATCCTGAGGCTGCGTTTGATTATACAAGTAAAGGAAACCTTGTTGCAGTAATCAGTAATGGCTCAGCAATTTTGGGAATGGGAAATTTAGGTGCGTTAGCATCTAAACCGGTGATGGAGGGTAAGGCTGTTTTATTTAAAAGGTTTGCTGATATTGACTCTATTGATTTAGAGATAGACTCCGAAAATCCAGATGAAATCATAAATAGTATAAAAAATTTTGCTCCAAGCTTTGGGGGTATTAATCTTGAAGATATTGCTGCTCCTGATTGTTTTATTATTGAAGAAAAGCTTAAAGAAATACTTGATATACCTGTGTTTCATGATGATCAGCATGGAACTGCAATTATCACAACTGCAGCACTTATTAATGCTTTGGACATTAGTAAAAAAAACATTAATAAAGTAAAAATAGTTGTCAATGGTGCAGGAGCTTCAGCTATGGCTTGCGCTAATTTATTTAAAAAGACTGGTGTGCCTCAAAAAAATATTACAATGGTAGACAGAACAGGGGTCATTTACAGAGGTCGAGATAATTTGAACCAATGGAAATCAAGTCATGCAATTGAAACAAAAGATAGAACTCTAGATGATGCTATTACTAATGCAGATGTTTTTTTAGGCTTATCTGCAAAAGGAGCGTTAACTAAAGACATGGTTAAAAAAATGGCAAAAAATCCAATTATATTTGCATGTGCTAACCCTGACCCAGAAATTACACCCGAAGAAATTGAAGAAGTTAGAGATGATGCAATTATTGCGACTGGAAGGTCAGATTATCCTAATCAAGTAAACAATTTAATAGGCTTTCCATATATTTTTAGAGGTGCATTAGATGTACGATCAAAAACAATTAATGAAGAGATGAAAATTGCAGCTGCACAAGCGATAGCAAAATTAGCTAAGGAAGATGTGCCAGATGAAGTCATTGCAGCAATGGGAGGTGAGAGGCCTCACTATGGAAAAGATTACATAATTCCATCAACATTCGATCCAAGATTAATTAGTGTTATACCGGCTGCAGTTGCAAAAGCTGCTATTGACACTGACGTTGCGAGAAAGAAAATTGATAATTTTGAAATCTATAAGGACCAACTTAAACAAAGATTAGATCCAACTGTAACAATTATGCAAGGTGTAAATAGCTATATAAAGAAAAAACAAAAAAAAGTTGTTTTTGCCGATGGTGAGGATGAAAATACACTTAAAGCTGCTATAGCTTTTAAAAACTCTGAATTAGGAATACCCATCTTAGTTGGAAAAGAGGAGCTGATAAAAAATCAAATAAAAAAAATTGGTTATAATGAAAATTTTGATATTGAAATTGTAAACTCAAAAGACACAGCCAAAAGAGAAAAATATGTAAAATATTTATTTAAAAAACTTCAAAGAGAAAAGGGAATGTTAGAATGGGATTGTGATAGACTTGTAAGAAACGATAGAGTTATTTGGGCCTCATGCATGGTTGCGTGTCAGGATGCAGATGCGATGATAACTGGGAACACAAGAAGATACTCATCTTCACTGGAAAAAATTATTAAAGTTGTTGATCCAAGACCTGGGGAAATTATGTTCGGGTTAAACCTGGTTGTAAATAGAGGTAAAACAATCTTTATCTGCGATACATCGGTCATAGAGTATCCAGACGCAAAACAATTAGCTGAAATGGCAAAATCAGCAGCGAGGGTTGCAAAATTATTTGGTTTTGATCCAAAAGTTGCTTTTTTATCTCACTCTACTTTTGGAGAGCCAGCTACAGATAGAACAAAAAGACTAAGTGATGCTGTTGAAATTTTAAAAAATGATAAAGTTGATTTTAAATTTGACGGTGAGATGCAACCAGATGTTGCTTTAGAGGAAATGTATAAAGAACTTTATCCATTTTCAGAAATAGTTGGAAATTCAAATGTTTTAATCATGCCTAGCCAACATAGTGCTGCTATTTCCTATAAAATGATCAAGTCAATGAGTAGAGCAAAAGTAATTGGACCTTTATTAATTGGTTTAGGTTTACCTATTGAAATAGCACCTTTAAGATCATCAACTTCTGATATTTTAAACTTAGCTTCCATTGCAGCTTACTCAGCTGATGTAATTGATTATAAAAAAACTAATTAGTTTTTATTCTCAAATTATCGACTAGTAAAATACTAGCAATCACATCCACAACATCTAAAATTTCTTTTGCCTCAGTAATAACCAGGTCTTTCTCATCTTTAGTCTGCGAAATTCCATAAATATAGATTTTCTTTTTATAAGTATCTATTTGATAATTTGTTGCCTTAATTTCTTTGTTCAAAATTAATGCAGTTCTTAATTGAGAAGTGATTAATAGATCCTTAGCAGATTGTTTAAAGTTAAAAGCCTCTTTTATCTTGATATCATTTCTTACAGATCTTACGCCGTTAGTCTCCCATGCAATTTTTGTTAATTTTAATTTTTCTTCTGGCTCATCAACTTTTCCAGTTAGAAATATTCTGCCATCCAAAACTTTTGATTTTACTGATAAAAGATAATTTTTATTCAAGAGTAAAATTCTAGCAGTTAAGTTTTTTTGCATCAAAGAATCATCTATCTGTGTCCCTAAAGATCTAGGATCAATAGCAACACTTACGCCTGTTCCAAAAATACCTGATGATGATACGCCTGCGCATCCACTCAAAATAAAACCAACAAAAAGTATAATAAGTATATTATTTTTCATTTTTAATTTTCAAACAATAATTATAGATAATTTTTTTTGATATATCATTTTTACGAATTATTAAATCTGTTATTTCTTTTATGCTAAGTTTATTTATCATCGCTTTAATCAATCTTTTATCTGATTCATCTAAAGTTTGTGAAGCTTTTTTGTCATGAATTTTTTCCGAAATAACAATAGTCAGTTCACCTTTTAAATTACTCTTTAATGATTCTAAATCTTCAACTTTAGATCTCTTATACTCCTCATAAAACTTTGTCATTTCTCTACAAATCAGGATTTTTCTTCCTATAAAATTTTTTTTAATTAAAGGAATATTCTTATTAATTTTCTTTGGCGAAATGAAAAAAACGATTGAACAATTTAATTTTGATAAATTTTCCAAATCCTCTTTTATAATTTTATCCTTTTCAGGAAAAAATCCATAAAAGAAAAACTTCTCTGAAAATCCTGATATTGACACTGCCGATATGACTGCTGAAGCACCGGGTATAGGAATAATATTGATGTTACTCTTTATGCACTCATTAACTAATATAGAACCTGGATCAGAAATGCCTGGGGTGCCAGCATCTGAAATTAAAGAAATAAGTGATCCTTGATTAATTAATTTTATAATTTTAACAACATTTCTTTTCTCATTAAATTTATAATTGGCAATTAAATTTGATTTGATTTGGTATTTTTCTAATAAATTTTTAGAGATTCTAGTATCTTCACACAAAATGTAATCTGATCTTTTAAGAGTTTCTATGGCTCTTAGGCTTATATCGTTTAAATTTCCAATCGGAGTTGAGACTAAATATAGACTTTTTTTGAACACTCTATTAGCAGATTTTAAATTTTCAATCATATTTATAATTAAAATATTATAGTATCATTAAAATGAAAAAAATTTTTAGAATTATTTTTACATTAATAATTATCTATTTAACAAATTACTCATTTGCATTTTCACAAAATGAAAAAATTAAAATTGGGCTACTTGCACCTTTATCTGGTGAATATAAAGAATTAGGACAATCAATAATTAAATCAACCCGAATGGCTTTGAATGATATTGGAACAGACAATATTGAAATTTATCCAATGGACACAGGTATTGATCCTAATCAAACTCTTCAATCAGCTACTAAGCTAAAGAATGAAGGAATAAAAATTTTTATTGGTCCAATTTTTTTTAAAAGCTTAATGTATTTGGATGAAATACAAGATGTTATTTTTCTATCTTTAACAAATAAAACAAATGATCTACCCAAAAATGTGATAAGCAGCGGAGTAAATTCTTTATCTCAGTTAAATGCAATTAAAGATTTTTTGGAATTAAGTGAAGTAAAAAAAACAATTTTTTTAACACCTGACCTTGATTATAAAAATGAAATTAAAAAAGCAATTAAACAATCTAAAATCAAAATTTCTAAACAATACACTTATGACACCGAACCAACTAAGCTTACAAAGCAAATTGAAAAAATAACAAATTATGATGTGAGAAAACAAAATCTGGCGGATGAAATTTTAAGAGTTGAAAACTCAGATTTGGTGGATAAGGAAAAACAAATTAAGAAATTGGAAAAACAATACACAATTGGAAACGTAAATTTCGACTCAGTTATTATTTCTGATTTTGATGAAAATCTTAAAAGTGTAATTACTTCACTTATTTACACTGATGTATCGCCAAGAAATAAATTATTTATAACTCTTAATCAATGGTTTGATGAAAGTTTACTTTTAGAGGAAAATATCCAGCCTTTATATTATCCATCGATCAATAAACAAAATCTAGAGACATTTAATAAAAAATTTGTAGATACCTACAATTCAAAACCAAATCATTTAAGCTTATTAAGTTATGATCTTTTAGGGTTGATTTATTATTTATCTTTAAAATCTGATTTTTCAAACATAAACAATATTTTTAAAAAAGAAAATTCATTCAAAGGTAAAATTGGTATTTTTGATGTAAAAAATAACAAAATTAATCATAGATTAAACTTTTACAAAATTGATGGGAGAGAAATTAAAGAAATTTTCTAAGCTTTTTAAAAGCAGCAGATCTGTGGTCTAATTTATACTTTTGAAATGGCTTCATCTCACCAAAAGTTTTTATTTTATTTTTAGGAATAAATATTGGATCGTATCCAAACCCATTTTTGCCCTTAGGTTTATTGGAAATATATCCCTCAACTTTTCCAACAACACAAACTATTTTTTTATTTAAATCACTTATGGATAAAGCACAAACAAATCTGGCATTAATTTTTTTATTTCTCCAATTTTTATCTTTTTTATCTAATGCCTTATAAACTTTTTGAATTGCCTTATTAAAATTTAATTTTTTTCCAGCCCATCGTGCTGAAAAAATTCCTGGTTTTTTATTTAAAATGTCAATTTCTAAACCAGAGTCATCAGCTAAGCAGATTAGATTTGTTTTTTTTGAAAAGTATTGAGATTTTATCAGAGAATTTTCTTTAAAAGTCTTTCCTGTTTCTCTTGGGCTCTTTAAATTAAACTTTGAGGTAGGATATGTTTTAATATTAGTTGGTAATAAATCTCTAATTTCCTTTAATTTTCCTTTATTATTTGTGCCTATAAGGAGTTGTTTAATTTTTTTTTTTAGCATCTGGAAATTTAATTTTTTCTTACCATATATGTCCATATGGAAAAAGATCAAAACCAAGATAATACAGACAAGGCATCAGAGAAAGATCAAAAAGGTTTAAATCAAGATCAAAAAAGTGAAAATTTAGATACAAATAATAAAGAACAAGACCAAGAACACGATCAAGAACAAGAAAAAACCCCAGAAGAGAAAATTTTAGAGTTAGAAGATAAACTTGCAAGATCATTTGCTGAAATGGAAAACCAAAGAAGAAGGTTTGAAAAAGAAAAAGAAGATGCTTTTGAATATGGAGGGTTTTACTTTGCAAAAGAAGCTTTAAATTTAATAGATAATCTTGAAAGATCAAAACAAATTTTATTAAACGATGAAACTTTAAAGGATACTGAGGCATTAAAAAAAACACTCGAACATTTTGACATTATCAATAAAGATTTAATTTCAATTTTTTCAAAAAATAAAATCAAGCCTATTGAATGTCTCAATAAAAAATTAGATCCAAACTTTCATCAAGCAATGATGGAAATAGAAGATGATCAAAAAGAACCCGGAACAATTGTTCAAGAAATACAAAAAGGATTCACAATCAAAGATAGATTGTTGAGACCGGCTCTAGTGGGCGTAGCAAAAAAAAGTGAAAAAAAAGAGGAAAAAAATGAGGAAAATAAAGATAATTCAGGAGATAAATAATATTTAAATGAACTTGTAGAATTCAATTTCAACCCTATATGAGGATAACAAATAACTGATATGAGCAAAATAATTGGAATAGATTTAGGAACAACAAACTCTTGTGTGGCTATTATGGAAGGGAGCCAGGCAAAAGTTTTGGAAAATGCGGAAGGTGCAAGAACTACACCTTCAGTTGTTGCTTTTACTGAAGAAAAAGAAAAATTAATAGGACAACCGGCTAAAAGACAAGCAGTAACAAATCCTGAAAATACAATTTTTGCAGTCAAAAGATTAATTGGTAGAAATTTTGAAGACCCAACTGTTAAAAAAGATATCGAGGCTGCACCTTTTAAGATTGTAAATTCTGAAAAAGGTGACGCATGGATTGAAGCGAAAGGAGAGAAATATTCGCCTTCACAAATTTCTGCTTTTATTCTTCAAAAAATGAAAGAGACTGCTGAAAAATATTTAGGTCAAGCAGTTACAAAAGCGGTAATAACTGTTCCTGCATATTTTAATGATGCACAAAGACAAGCTACCAAGGATGCTGGAAAAATAGCTGGGTTAGAAGTTTTAAGAATTATCAATGAGCCAACTGCAGCTTCACTAGCTTATGGTTTGGATAAGAAACAAAATAAAAAAATTGCAGTTTACGATTTAGGTGGTGGAACTTTTGATGTATCAATTCTTGAATTAGGTGATGGAGTTTTTGAAGTAAAATCTACAAATGGTGACACTTTTTTAGGTGGAGAAGATTTTGACAACGCTGTTGTGGAATATTTAATTTCTGAATTCAAAAAAGATAGCGGTATTGATTTAAAAACTGATAAGTTGGCATTACAAAGATTAAAAGAGGCAGCTGAAAAAGCAAAAATTGAACTTTCAGCAGCTGAGCAAACAGATATTAATTTACCATTTATAACTGCTGACAAAACTGGTCCTAAACATATTAATTTAAAAATGACTAGAGCCAAGTTAGAAGCTTTAGTTGAGGACTTAATAGCTAAAACTATTCCACCATGTAAAACTGCTTTGAAAGATGCTGGAATTTCAGCTAGCGATATTGATGAAGTGGTAATGGTCGGAGGTATGACTAGAATGCCAAAAGTCATTTCTGAAGTAAAAAATTTCTTTGGTAAAGAACCAAACAAAAGCGTTAATCCAGATGAAGTGGTTGCAATGGGTGCTGCAATTCAAGCCGGTGTTTTACAAGGTGATGTAAAAGATGTTCTTTTATTAGATGTAACACCATTATCCCTAGGAATTGAAACTCTAGGCGGTGTATCTACAAAACTTATTGAAAAAAATACAACTATACCTACAAAAAAAAGCCAGGTATTTTCTACTGCTGAAGATAACCAGCCAGCCGTCTCAATACGTGTTCTTCAAGGTGAAAGAGAGATGGCAACAGATAATAAATTACTTGGTAATTTTGAACTAGTCGGTATTGCTCCGGCACCAAGAGGGGTTCCTCAAATTGAGGTGACTTTTGATATAGATGCTAATGGAATAGTTAATGTATCAGCTAAAGATAAAGGCACTGGTAAAGAACAAAAAATTCAAATCCAAGCCTCTGGTGGATTAAGTGATGAGGAAATTGAAAAAATGGTAAAAGATGCTGAAGCCAATAAAGAGGCAGACAAGAAAAAAAGAGAGTCTGTTGATGTTAGGAATCAGGCAGATACTCTAATTCACTCAACTGAAAAAAATCTAAAAGAACATGGATCTAAAGTTTCAGATGCAGAGAAAAAAGCAATTGAAGATGGGTCAAATGCATTAAAGGAGTCTCTTAAAGGTGAAGATATTGAGGACATTAAGAAGAAGACAGAGGCATTAGTACAAGCTTCGATGAAACTAGGAGAAGCTATTTACAAGTCACAACAAAGCACAAAACCAGATTCTGATAAAGATGATGGAAATGATGAAAAGGGAAAGAAAGACGATAATGTTGTTGATGCGGACTTTGAGGAAGTAAAAGACGAGAATAAAGAAAAAAGCGCTTAACTGACATCTATTTGTCCAGGTTATATACATGGCTAAAAGAGATTATTATGATGTCTTAGGAGTAAGTAAAAGCGCAAGCCCCGATGAACTTAAATCAGCCTACAGAAAATTAGCTGTTAAATATCACCCTGACAAAAATCCTGGGGATAAATCAGCAGAAGATAAATTTAAAGAAGCCAGTGAGGCTTATGGTGTGCTTTCTGACAAATCGAAAAAAGAAAACTACGATAACTTTGGACATGCTGCATTTGAAAATGGTGGCGGTGGTAGAGGTGGTTTTGGTGGTTTTGGTGGTTTTAGTGGTGCAGATTTTTCTGACATTTTTGAGGATTTTTTTGGAGACTTTGGTGGTGGAGGAAGAAGAAGTTCAAGAAGAAGCTCAAATAACAGAGGCTCAGATCTAAGATATGATTTATCAATTACACTAGAGGAGGCATACACTGGTAAAAAACAAAATATCCAATTTTCTACATCTGAAAAATGTAATACCTGTAAAGGAAATGGTTCCAAACCAGGCTCTAGCCCGGATAGATGCACCTATTGTGGAGGAAACGGAAAAGTTAGATCTAATCAAGGTTTCTTTACAATTCAACAAACCTGTCCTCAGTGTACAGGAAGTGGTGAAGAAATTACCAATCCATGTGGGGACTGTAACGGACAAGGAAATAAACAAACAAACAAAAAAGTATCTGTAACAATTCCTAAAGGTGTAGATGATGGTACGAGAATAAGACTTGCCGGCAAAGGTGAAGCTGGAACAAGAGGAGGTACCAGTGGAGACTTATATTTATTTATTAATGTTAAATCGCATGAGTTATTTAAAAGATCTGATGTAAATTTATTTTTTGAGTTTCCAATTTCAATCGCAGATGCTGCTTTAGGTACAACAATAGAAATACCTACAATTGATGGAAAAAAAGCAAAAATTAAAATTCCAGATGGAACCCAAGATGGAAAACAATTCAGATTAAAAGGTAAAGGTATGCCATTCATGCGAAGAGGTGACTTTGGTGACTTATATGTTCAAGTTAAAACTGAGGTGCCAGTATTCCTTAATAAAGAACAAAAAGATTTATTAGAACGTTTTAGAAAAATAGAGAATGAAAAGTCTAATCCAAGTATAAAAAAATTCTTTCAAAAAGCGAAAAGTTTTTGGAATGGTTAGAAAATGGGATTAGAAGAAATAGTTCCAGCTATTTTTTTAATAGCTGTTTTAGTTCTAGTGCTTCCTGAATTTTTAAGGTCTAACTCAAAATCAAAAAGATTTATTAAAAACTTATTCATTTGGTCTATAATTGTCGTTTTAATTGTAATTATTTCCATTTTTATATTTTGAAAAAAATATTAAATTATCTCAATGAATATTCTTATTGAGGGCTGGCGTGGCATAAACCATTCATATGCTCTTGTTAATCAATGGCAAATTAATGAGCTGATAAAATCATCAAATATATCTTTTAAAGATGTTCCTTTTTCTAATAAAAACTGGAATTCGGAAAAAAATGATAGTGGTTTAAAAGATGAAATCAAAAATATAATTAATCAAATTAAACCCCCCTCAAAAGATATTGCTTATGATATAACTTATAGAATATCAGGACCATTTAACTTTGATAAGAAATTTAGTTCTAAAGTAATGTTTGTATTTGCAACTACTGAATATAGAAATTTAACTGAAGAATTTTATATAAATTGCGATCCAGATAAGCTTGGAAAAGAGGAAAACTTTTTCATACATACCCCGTCTAACTGGTCTAAGAAAGGGTTTTTGTCTGCTGGCTTTAGAGATGATCAAGTTGTAGTGGTTCCTCATGGGGTCGATTTAAATACTTTTAGTTTGATTTCTCAGGAAGAAAAAAAAAAAATTAGAAATAAATATAAAATTAAGTACGATGATTTTGTTTTAACAAACATTAGTGCAATGACAGTAAATAAAGGTGTTGAGGTTCTTATTGCTGCATATGGAATGTTAAAAAAAAAACATAAAAATCTTAAACTAATTTTAAAAGATCAAAGTAATTTATATGAATGGAAGGTAGATTTTCCAATGAAAAAAGTTTTTGAGTCAGAATTTAACCAAAAATATAAAATTTTTAATGACGAAATGTATAAAGATATAATTGTTATTTCAGAAAATCTAGATTTTGATCAGTTACGAGACATTTATTCAATAACCGATTGTTATGTATCTCCTTATAAAGCTGAAGGTTTCAATCTTACACCTCTCGAGGCAGCCGCGTGTGGCACGCAAATAGTAGTTACTGATGGGGGTTCCACAGATGACTATTTCGATGATTGCATGGGTTTCAAAATCGAAAGTGAAGAAAAAAATCTAAATAATAATATTTTCCTTAGTCCAAAAATAGATTCATTGATTGATATTCTAAATTCTATAATTAATAAAGCTGATGATAAAAAGGAGATAAGAAGTAAAATTGTTCGTAAAAATTTTTCTTGGGAAAGTGTGGTAAAAAAATTAAAAAAAGAATTTGAAAAAAAATTGAGTAAATGAAATAAGAAATTATGAAAAAAATTAATTTAGGAATTACTGGATGTATGGGAAGAATGGGTCAACAGCTTATTAAATCTTCAAAAAAAGATATTAATTTTAAAATAGTTACTCTTACAGAAAATAGGATTGTAAAAAATAAATTTTATGGAATTAAACCTGAATTGAATTCTGATAAAGCCTTTAAAAAAGCAGATGTAATTATAGACTTTACTATACCAAAATGTACGCTTGAAGTGCTAAAGATAGCAAGGAGGCTTAAAAAAAAAGTTGTAATTGGCACTACGGGTTTTAACAAAAACCAGGAAAATCTTATTAAAAAATATTCAAAAAAAATACCAATTTTAAAAGCTGGAAATATGAGTTTAGGTATAAATCTTTTGGTTTATTTAACTGAAATTGCTTCAAGTTCTTTAGGAAAAAATTTTTTAAGTAAAGTTTTTGAAATACATCATAAACACAAAAAAGACTATCCCTCTGGCACAGCACTTATGATTGGTAGAGGGATTGCTAAAGGTAGAAAAAAGAATTTCTTTAGTTTATATGGGAAAAAATTTTTAAACAAAAAAACTTTTCCATATAGTAAAAAAATAAATTTCAATTCGATAAGAAAAGGTGAAATCATTGGAGAACACGAGGTAAAATTTTCTAGTGGTAAGGAAATAATCACTTTAAACCATGAAGCTTTTGACAGAGCTCTTTACTCTCAAGGTGCCCTGACAGCAGCAAAATGGCTTATAAATAAAAAACCCGGTCTTTACTCAATGAGAGATTTAATGAATTTCAAATAATGGATGAAATTCAAAGAGCAAAGATAGTTTTTAAAATTTTAAATAAAACTTACCCTTCGATATATGTGCCATTAAAGAGTAGAAATGTCTTTACTCTTTTAATTTCTGTTTTGCTTTCAGCGCAATGCACGGATGTAAATGTGAATAATGTTACTAAAAATATATATCCTAGATTTTATAAACCGGATCATTTTGTAAAATTGGGCAGAAAAAAAATTGAAAAATTAATTAGAAAAATTGGTATTTTTAGAATTAAGGCAAAGAGTATTTTCAACCTATCAAAATTATTAATAGAAAAACACAATGGTAAAGTTCCTAAAACGTTTGAAGAATTAGAGAACTTACCAGGCGTTGGTCATAAAACTGCCAGTGTTATCATGTCACAAGGCTTTGGATATCCTGCATTCCCAATCGATACACATATCCATAGATTAGCGCAAAGATGGGGTTTAACTAATGGCAAGAATGTTGTTCAAACTGAAAAAGATTTAAAAAGATTATTTCCTAAAAAAAGTTGGAACAAACTTCATCTTCAAATCATTTATTATGGAAGAGAGTATTGTAAGGCAAGAGAATGCTATGGAGTAACTTGTAAAATTTGCACCAGTTGTTATCCTAAAAGAAAAAAACCAATTAAAACAAAGAAAGCGTAAAATGAAAGTTCTTGGAATTGGAAATGCTATAATCGATGTAATTTGTAAAGTTGAAGAAAAATTTATTACAGAGAATAATCTTACAAAAGGTACAATGAAGTTATTTTTTGATGAAATAGAATTCAAAAATCTTTTAGGATCTTTAAAAATTGAAAAAACTATTTCAGGAGGGTCAGTTGCTAACTCAATAGTTGGTTTATCTCAACTCAAAAATGATGTCGGTTTTATAGGAAAAATATCTGACGATGTTTTTGGGGCTAAATATGAGGAGGGGCTTAAAAAGGAAAATGTTAAATATTTTTATACAAAAAATAAAGAAAGTCTTCCAACAGGCACTTGTTTGATTTTAGTTACGCCAGACTCTGAAAGAACTATGTGTACTTTTTTAGGTATAGCAGGAAAAATAAATGATCATGATGTGGATGAGAAAATTTTAAAAAAAAGTGAATTAATTTTTTTAGAAGGTTATTTGTGGGATGAAGGGGAACCAAAAAAAGCATTTGAAAAAGCAATTAACAATGCCAAAAAAGTTGCTATGTCGTTATCAGATCTTTTTTGTGTAGAAAGACATAAACAAAATTTTTTAGACTTAGTAAAAAAAAAATTAGATTTAACTTTTGCAAATGAAAGTGAGATAATGGCATTAATCAATACCAAAAATTTCGATGAAGCCATCAATTTTGCAAAAGAAATAAAAAAACATATTGTGATTACACGTGGAGAAAAAGGTGCAATTTCAATTATTGGTGATGAAATCACTGAAATAAAAGCAAATAAAGATCTGACAATTAAAGATTTAACGGGTGCTGGAGATCTTTTTGCGGCTGGTTATTTACATGGTTTTATAAATAACCTACCTACTAAAGAGTGCTTAAAACAAGCAACCAAGTTATCATCAAAAGTGATTCAACAAATTGGGGCAAGACTTTAATTTTTTATTCTTTTAAAACTTCCTTTACCTTTTTTAGGTTTAATTACTCTAGGCTTATATTTCCTGGAATAAAGATCTTTAGCAAATTTATTTTTTTTTTTTGATTTTATAGCCATTTTTTTTACTAATTATAAAATCTTCATCATTAAAAGTTTTTGAAATTTTTTTTCTCAAACGATAAATATGTGTTTCAACTGTATGAGTTTCTAATTGGGATAGATATCCCCAAACTTTAGTTTGTAATTCTTGTATCTTGACTTCTTTGGCACTTTTAAAAAGATATACTATTGAATTAATCTCTTTTTCTGTAAGTTTAAGCTCCCTTTTTCCAAAAGACATTACGCGTGAATTCAAATTAAAATTATAATTACCAATTTTGATATCAGATTGCTCATGGAATTTTTTTTTAATAAATTCAATGTTAATTTTTTCTAATAGTTTGAAAATCGGTATAGGAAAATCATTAAAAACTATTTGATTATCCAACCCTGGTATTTCTTTTTTTGTAAATACTAAATAATTGGTTTCAGAATTTAGATTAGTTAGTTGTTGTTTATTTGCCTTTTCAAAATTAAGATTTATATCTTTTTTAATTTCAACTAAAATCTTATATAGTTCATTAAATTCATAAATTACAAGATTATGATTATTCATCTCACAACAGAATATGATAATTTTCTTAAAAAATAAACACACTCTTGAAGTGGATGATTTTAAATTCAAGTGTTCTATTGGTAAAAATGGTAAAAGTAAAAAGAAAAAAGAAGGGGATAAAAAAACTCCAATTGGTTTTTTTGAAATTGAAAATTTATATTACAGATCTGATAGGATTAAAAAACCATCTACTAAATTGAAGTGTATTAAAATTAAAAAAAATATGGGATGGTGTGATGATCCATTGGATCTTAAAAATTATAATAAATTAATTAAACTTAATAAAAAGATTAAATCTGAAAAGTTGTACAGAAAAGACAATATCTATGACTTAATTATACCAATCAAGTATAATTTTTTAAGACCAGTAAAATTAAAAGGTAGCTGTATCTTTATTCATCTAACAAATAATTATAAACCTACACTTGGGTGTATAGCTATCAAAAAAAAAGATTTTTTAATAATATTAAAGTTAATTAACAAGAAAACAAAAATTAAAATTATTTAATTCTCTGACCAAATATGTTGGATCCAATTCTTACATATGTAGCACAATTTTGTATTGCATTTAAGTAGTCAGAGGACATCCCCATACTCAACTCTTCAAAATTTAACTTTTTGTTCAACTCGCTCATTTCTTTGAAAAAAATTTCTGATGGTTTATTTATTGGTGGAATACACATTAATCCCACAACTTCTAAATTAAGAGTTTTACAGTAAGAATACAACTCAGACACAGACAATTTGTCCACTCCAAATTTTTGCTGCTCATTCCCAATGTTCACTTGTATAAAAATCTTTACTTTTTTTTTTTGTTTTTGTTGTTCATCGGATATTTTTTTTGCGAGTTTTTCATTATCTACTGAGTGGATATAGTCAAATAATTTAACAGCAAATTTAACCTTGTTGGTTTGGAGTCCACCTATAAGATGTAACTTTATATTATTATTGCTTAATTTAATATCGCCCCATTTTTCCATTGCTTCTTGGACTTTATTTTCACCAAAATCCAAGTGCCCATATTCAATTAATGGTAATATTTTATCCATACCAAATGTCTTTGAAACCGCTATGATTTTTGGTATTTTATGATTTTTTTGATTAGATAAATGAGCGTTTATTTCTTCTTGTATATTAACTAAATTTTGAACTATTTGATGCATATTAAATTACTCACTAAGTATTACTTTATAGATACTCTTGACACAAACAATTTACAAAAACAAGATAAAGACACAATAATTATTTATAGAAATTATAATTCATCAAATATCAATATAGATAAACTTATAGAGCTCAGAAATTTTTTAAAGAAAAAAGGAAATAAAATTTTATTAGCTAATAATTTTAAATTAGCATTAAAACTGAGATTAGATGGAGTTTATTTACCCTCATTTAATAAAGATTTTAATCACTTGGCATACTCTACTTTTTTAAATTTTGCTGTTGTAGGATCTGCTCATAATCTGAAAGAAATAAAAATTAAAGAACTTCAAAAAGTCCAAAATATTTTTATATCGTCAATATTTAAAAAGAATAAAAATTATTTAGGATTAAATAAATTTAAAATTTTGAGTAAATATACAAAAAAAAAAGTTGTGGCATTAGGTGGTGTATCCAAAAAAAATATAAAAAAAATTAATTTAACAAATGTTTCCTGCGTCGCAGGAATTTCATATTTTAGATAAAAAAAAGGCCCCTAAAAGGGGCCTCTTTTTGAATTTATTTTCTAAGTAAATTAGAATGCAAATTTTAGATTGAACTCGTAACCTTCATAGTCACCAGTTGCAACACCATCCATATTATCTACTTCGTTCATTGCGCCACCAAGTGTCATTCCACCCATAGTGTATGAGAAAGAAACACCAGTTGACTCTTGATCAGAGTTATTTGAAGCTGCATTGTCAAATTCTGTCTCATGGTAGCTGTAACCGATTGAGAAATCATCGTTTACTGCATATGTAACACCATAAGCTGTTGAATCTAAACTTGAGCTTGCTGTGTCATGATCTGACTCAGATACTTGATAACCAACAGTAAATCCACCAACTGCATATTTAACATACGCAGTAGAGTTATCTTTCTCTTTATCTTGACCAGCTACTGGAACTGATCCTGCACCAGCACCTAGTGTTAAGCCTTCAACCATTTCTGGTTCAATCTTAATAGCAAAGTCACTGTATGATCCATTACTTACTGCAACAGCACCACCATCGTTTTGGTAAGCAGCTGTAATAGTTGCACCACCAAAGTTTGGAGACGTGTAGATAAACATGTTAGCTCCACCGCCACCGCCGATTATTGTTGGAGCTCCAACTGTTAGAGTTCCATCATAGTCAACAACGTCCCATGCTTCTTCGTAAGCATTTGGAGTTACGTCATCAATCGCACCTAATGCAGATGAAGCACCTGAACCATTAAATTTCAATGATCCCCAGTCACCTGATAGTGTCATGTCGTAATCGTCTAGTGCACCACCATCGATTTCATACATAACGGCAACACCAAGACCACCGTCTGTCTCACCGCTTGCAGTGAAACTAAGGCTATCACCCATAGAGAAATCATTCCCTGTAGCTGCACCTTTGTCTGTTACTGGTCTGTCCATAGTAATTGACGCGCTACCTGATACTGAAAATTCAGCAGCGTGTGCAGAGACAGCCACGAGAGAACCAGCTAATGCTGATAATCCGATTTTTTTTAAGTTGTTCATATTAATTACTCCTTTGTAATTGTTTGATTATTAATAATAAACATTGGCAAATTATCATTTTCATTTAATAAAACCCTTAATTTAGCTATTTTTTTGAATAAAGTTATACGTTGTTGCAAATATGCAACACAATTTGTTTGAATTTTCTCAATTATTTTACAATAAGATGTATATTTATTTTAATTTGATTTTAAAAACTCAAAATGTCTAAATTACTAGAAAATAAAAAATTTATCTTATTTTTTCTAATATTTATTACTCTTAGCTCATGTGCAAAGGAAGGATTCTTTAAAACTGGGGATGCAAGAAAAAATCCACCTGATCCTGAACTTAGAGTAAAGAAAAATTTAGAGGAAGGGAAAGGTTTTAGATTAAGTAATGTTATGGGAAGTAACAGAGGAGGTACAAATTATGAATTTGCAAGTTCGAATGAATTATGGCGGGCGTCTCTTGACGTTTTAGATTTTATGCCATTAACCTCAGCGAATTATAGTGGCGGAATAATAATTACTGATTGGTATTCAGAGGGAGGTAACGCTGAAGAGTCGATAAAAATAACAATAAGATTTTTAAGCAATGAAGTAAGAGCCGACGCTATCGACGTAGATATTTTTTACAAAAAGTGTATAGCTGCAAATAATTGTAAAATTAATAAACAAGATGGACAACTAAAAAAAGAAATTACAAAACAAATTCTTTCAAAAGCAGCTCTCTATAAAAAAACGTCTAAAGATAAAAACTACAAACCTTATCGTATGTCAAATCCAGATAATGAACGGCAATAATAGTTTCTAAAGATTAAATCAAATCGCGATGAGCAGATACAATTTTAAATCAGTAGAAACTAAATGGCAAAATTATTGGGAAAAAAATAAGAGTTTTAAAGCCAAAATAAATCCCTCAAAAAAGAAATTTTATTGTCTTGAAATGTTTCCTTATCCATCAGGAAAGATTCATATGGGACATGTAAGGAATTACACTATAGGTGATGTTCTTGCTCGTTATAAATCTCTTCAGGGATATAATGTTTTACACCCTATGGGATGGGACTCATTTGGCATGCCTGCTGAAAATGCCGCTAAACAGAATAATTTAGATCCGAAAAAATGGACAGAAGAAAATATATTAAATATGAAAACTCAGTTAAAAAAACTAGGTCTATCAATTGATTGGGAAAGAGAAATTTCTACTTGCAACAAAGACTATTATAAGCATCAACAAGCTTTTTTTTTGGAATTATATAAAAAAAAACTTGTTTACAGAAAAGAAAACTATGTAAATTGGGATCCAGTAGATGAAACTGTTCTTGCAAATGAACAGGTTATTAATGGCAAAGGTTGGCGTTCAGGAGCCGTAGTTGAGAGAAAAAAATTAAGTCAATGGTTTTTCAATATATCTAAATTTTCTCAAAAGTTATTAGATGGTTTGGAAAAGTTAGATAACTGGCCAAATAAAGTGAAAACAATGCAAAAAAATTGGATTGGAAAATCTTTTGGATGTGAGATTGATTTTAAAATCGAGGGTAATTTGCCTGTTAAAAATATTAAGTGTTTTACTACCAGACCCGATACCCTTTTTGGATTTTCATTCTTAGCGTTGTCTGTAGATCATGAGGTTTCTAAATATTTTGAGGATAATAAAGATTTTTTGATTTTTAAAGAAGAATGCTCCAAAACCGGCACAACTGAAGAAGCTATAGCAGTTGGTGAAAAAATTGGGTTTAAAACAAATCTCTTAGCGGTAAATCCTCTTAACCCAAAACAAAAAGTCCCTGTGTATTTTGCGAACTTTGTACTTATGGATTATGGATTTGGTGCTGTTTTTGGTTGCCCGGCTCATGACCAAAGAGATTTCGATTTTGCAAAGAAATATGATCTCGAAATAAAAACTGTAGTTCGGCCACATGATAAAGATGAAAAATTTAGGGTAGACAAGGAAGCGTATCCAGGACCTGGTATATTAATTAATTCAAACATTCTAAATGGTCTTAGAGCACCAGAAAATTCAATTCTTGAAACAATCAAAATTTTAGAAAAAAAAAAAATAGGAAAAAAACAAATTAATTTTAGATTAAAAGATTGGGGCGTATCAAGACAAAGATACTGGGGATGTCCAATCCCAATAGCATATGACGAAAATGGAAAACCTTACCCAATTCCAAGATCAATGTTACCAGTTGAACTTCCAGAAAATATAGACCTTAATGTAAAAGGTAATCCACTTGATAATCAAAATAATTGGAGAGAAGTAACTATTAATGGAAAAAAATTATTAAGAGAAACTGACACCTTAGATACATTTGTTTGTTCATCTTGGTACTACTTAAGATTTTGTTCTCCAAATGAAACAGAGTATGGATTTAAAAAAGACGATATCGACTACTGGATGCCTGTTGATCAATATATTGGTGGCGTTGAACATGCAATTTTACATTTACTTTATTCAAGATTTTTCATGCAAGCATTATCACACGATAATGATAATTTTAATATATTGGAACCATTCGATGGATTGTTCACGCAGGGCATGGTCTGTCATGAAACTTATAAAGATCCTGATGACAATTGGTTAAGTCCTGACGAAATTGAAAACATAGATGGTAAAAAATATCTTAAGAGAGATAAAACTAAAGCTGTTTTAGTTGGACCTTCAGAGTCCATGTCTAAGTCGAAAAAAAACACAGTTGATCCCGAGAATATTATAGCTGATTATGGGGCTGACTCAGCAAGACTTTTTATATTGTCTGATAGTCCTCCAGCAAAAGATGTTCAATGGTCTGAGGAAGGTATTATTTCATCTTTTAAATTTATTCAAAAACTTTGGAAATTAAATGAAAAAATTTTAAAAGAAATAAATAAAGGTCACAAACAAGATTTTGACAATGAAATTTCGAAATTCACTAATAAATATCTTAAAAAAGTTCACGATAACCTTGAAAACTTTAGCTACAATAAGATTATAGCTAATTTATATGAGATGTATTCTTTTTTAAATAAACAAATTGAAAAAGCTTACACAAAACCTACACTTGTTGAAAATTATCAAAAAATTTTAGTAGCTATGACACCAATTCTTCCTCATTTTGCAAACGAGTGTTTGAGCTTAATAGAAGCAAAAAATTTAAGTTGGCCTAAATACGATGTCTCGATGTTGAAAGAGGAGGCTATCAAAATAGTTATACAAATTAATGGAAAAAAAAGAGGTTTAGTTCAGTCAAAACCTAATATTAATGAGGAAAAACTCTTTGAAATAATTAAGAATGATGAGAAAATCAAGAAATATTTAATTCAAAAAAATATAAAAAAAAAGATTTATATTAAGGATAAACTTTTAAACATAATTATATAAATGCTCAAAAAAATTTTTTTTACAATTTTGTTATTTAATTTATTTAATCATTGTGATTATAAGCCAGTTTACTCAAATAAAAGTAAAGTAAATCATAAAATAATCATAGTGAGCGTTACTGGGGATAAAAACATAAATGACGTAATTGCTACAACTCTTAAAAGGAGTAGTAAAGAAAGTTCTAGTAACATTCTTAATATAAGTTTTGATACAAAATATTCAAAAAGTGTTTTGGCCAAGAATTCAGCTGGAGCAATAACTGATTATCAAGCTGACGTAACTACTACATTTATAATTCAAAAAGGAAATTATTCTGAAAATTTCTTAGTAAATGAAAAATTTAATTTTAAAAAAATGGCTGATAAATATGAGGAAAAAAATTACGAACAAAATATAAAAAAAAATCTTGCCAATTCAATTACACAAAAATTAATAATTAGATTGGCTGTAAATTAATGATCTATAAGTCATTCGAGCTTAAAAAAATTCCAGAAAGTAAAACTTTTTACTTAGTATACGGCAAAAATGAGGGTTTAAAATCAGAATGTATAGATGAAATTTTAAAAAAAAATAATGGCAAGATCTTAAACTATGATGAAATTCAAATTAAAGATAAAATTGATTCATTTTATGAAAATATATTATCCAACTCATTATTTGAAAGTGATAAAATTATATTAATTAAAAGAGCATCTGATAAAATTTTTGACATAATCCAAGACTTAATTGAGAAAAATATAATAAATATTAAGATTATAATTAATGCCGGCGTTCTAGAAACTAGATCAAAACTAAGATCTCTTTTTGAAAAAAATAAAGATCTTATTTGTATTCCAACGTATCCAGATAATAATGATACTCTTGTTAGATTAGCTGCAACTATATTAATTAAAGAGAATATTTCAGTCTCACAACAAAACATAAACTTAATTGTTGAAAAATGTAATGGAGATAGAAACAATTTAAAAATTGAAATTGAAAAAATAAAAAATTTTGCGAAAGAAAAAAAAAGAATATCAACTGCAGAAATTTTAAAATTAATCAATTTATCTGAAAATCATGGATTATCTGAACTAGTAGATAATAGCTTAGCAAAGAAAAAAGATAAAATAATTAATATTCTTAATGAAAATAATTATAACTCAGAAGATTGCATAGTTATTTTGAGAACCTTTTTATCAAAAGCTAAAAGAATTCATAAACTTGCAATGGAATTTGAAAAAAATCATGACATTAACAAAACAATAAGCACAGCTAAACCACCCATCTTTTGGAAAGATAAAGAGATTGTAAAAGCTCAACTTAAAAAATGGGAGTCTAAAAAAATAAAAAAGCTAATCAACAAAATTAATGATGTTGAATTGAAAATTAAGAAAAATTACAATAATTCAATACTGATTGTGACTAACTTTATTTTAGAAGCAAGTCTTTCAGAGGCTAGTAATTAGATTTGATAATTTCAATTATTTTATTGAGCTGCTCAATATCATGATACATAAAAGTAATTGTCCCCTTATTTTTTTTATTATTTTTAATTGAAACGTTTAAACCTATCTTATCAGAAATTGATTTTTCAAGATTTTGAATATTAGGGTCATTTGATTTGATATAAAAACTCTTTTTCTTCTTAAAAATTTTAACAAAATTTTCTGATTGACGAACAGATAGTTTTTTTTCAATAATTTTTTGTGCTACGAAACTAGCATTTTGAAGCCCAACTAATATTTTAGCATGACCAGTGGATAGTTTTTTTGTCTCAATTAAATTTAGGACATCACTTGGTAAAGTTAATATTCTTAAACAATTAGTAATATAACTTCTACTTTTACCAATAAATTTTGACACTTTTTCTTGATCATATGAAAAATCATTTATTAATCTTTGATAGCCTTGAGCTTCCTCTAAAGGATTGAGGTCATTCCTTTGAACATTTTCAACAATTGCAAATTCTAGGGATTTTAAATCATCTGCTTCAGTAACAACAACAGGTACCTCATGAAGACCAGCCTTTTGAGCTGCAAGCCATCTTCTTTCTCCAGCAATGATCTCATACTTTGATTGTTCATTTGATTTTCGAACTATAATTGGCTGAATAATACCCCTCTCCTTTATTGATTTTTCTAAATCAATTAAACTATCTTCATCAAAAATTTTTCTAGGTTGAAACTTATTTGGATAAAGATCACTAATAGATAATTTGTTAGTTGCTTGCTCTACCTTAGTTTCACCTATTAATGATGATAACCCCCTACCTAATCCTTTTTTAATCTTATTCACTAAGCGGCACTCCCTATATGTCTTTCTTGATTTATAAACTCATCAGTAAAATTATAGTATGATTTACTGCCAGGGCAATTTTTATCATAAATTAGAACTGGCACTCCATGTGAAGGTGCTTCAGATAATCTTACGTTACGTGGGATTACTGTTTGATATACCTTTTCCTTAAAATAATTTCTTGCTTCTTGCTCAACCTGAGAAGATAATTTATTTCTCCTATCATACATCGTCAAAAGTATTCCTTGAATTTCTAAACTAGGATTTAAATTGATTTTTATTCGATCTATTGTTTTCATCAGTTGGGTTAAACCTTCTAATGCAAAAAATTCTGTCTGAAGAGGGACTAAGAGAGAGTTTGAGCATACCAGTGCCATCACTGTCAATAAGCTTAGGGAAGGTGGGCAATCTATAAGTATGTAATCGTATATTGCCCCAGAATTATTTAAATAAGCGGCTAATTTTACCTTTAGAATAAATGCCCTATCACTATCCCCGGCTGTTTCGACCTCCAGACCAGACAAATCGACATTTGAAGTTATCAAATCAAGATTATCAAATTTTGTTTTTTTAATTACTTCTGAGATAGACTTAGTTCCATTTAAAATACCATAAATAGTTTCGTCTGATTTTTCTGAATTAGATAAACCAAGACCAGTTGTTGCATTTCCTTGTGGATCTAGGTCAATAACTAAAATTTTTTTTCCTTGTTGTGTCAATGCAGAGGCAAGGTTAATTACAGTGGTTGTTTTTCCAACCCCACCCTTCTGATTTATAATTGAAATAATTTTCATCAAATTTTTTTTTCCATATTTTTTATATTTAACAAAAATGAATCTTTGTTTGTTAAACTTTTTTTTTCCTCATAGTCTAAATCCCAAATTTTAAGAGTTTCATTTAAAATTTTCCTCCCGCTTTTGCCCATGAATAAAATAATATTTTTATATTTCCGAAAATTCTTTTGAACTAAATTAAGAATTATTGGCATTGGTTTAAAAGCTCTGGACATAATCGTTCCAGTTTCAATATCTCTAAGTTTAAAGATATCTTTTTGAATTATTTCAGTGTTTAATTCCAATTTTTCAGAAACATCTTTTAAAAAAACACATTTATGATGACTTTTTTCATAAAGTTTTATTTTCATGCTGTTTTTTAATTTCTTCATTAAGATTGCTATGATTAGTCCAGGAATACCACCCCCAGAACCTAAATCAGAGGTTGTATTATTATTTAAATCAACAAAATCAATTATTTGCGCTGAATCAATAATATGTCTTTGCCTTATAACCCCTTGATCAGAGATTTTTCTACTAATTATGTTAATTTCTTTATTTTTTTTTTGAATCATGCTTATAAGGCTCTCAAGCTCATTACAAGTTTCACGTGAAACATCAAATTTTGAAATTTTAGAGTAATTTTTAGAAATTTTCGAATCCATTAAGCTATATGCTTAATAGACTTTCTTTTTACGTGTGACAACAAAATATATACGGCTGCTGGAGTGATTCCATCTATTCGTAAAGCTTGTCCCATAGTTTTTGGCCTTATTTCCTTAAATTTGGACTTTACTTCGTTCGATAAACCAGAAAATTGATCATAATCAATATTATCAGGGATAATTAGATTCTCATCTCTTTTGAAAGCTAGGATATCTGCATTTTGTTTCTTTAAATAACCTCTATAGTGAGAATTAATTTCTATCTGTTCATCTATCTCAGAGCCAAAATTCTTAATTTCAGGCCAAATTCTACGTATTTTACTCATATTTGCATCCTTTTGGACTAAAATTTCATCTGCTGACCTTAAAATACCATCTTTGGCAATTTTTATGCCGTGTTTTTGAGCTTTTGATGGAGAAATACTTACACTAGACATTTGAAGTGAAATTTCGCTCATTTTCGCAAATTTATCCTCAAATTTAAATTTTCTTTCATCAGATATTAAACCAATTTTAATCCCTTTGTTCGTAAGTCTCAAATCAGCGTTATCTGCTCTTAGACTTAATCTATACTCAGCTCTTGAAGTAAACATTCTGTAAGGCTCTGCCACACCCTTAGTAACCAAATCATCTATCATTACTCCAATATAAGCATCTGATCTATCAAGAATGAATGGTTCTTTACCCATAAATGATAATGCTGCATTTACACCTGCAATAAGACCTTGGGCTGCAGCTTCTTCATATCCTGTAGTTCCATTAATTTGACCAGCTAAATATAAGTTTTTAATTTTTTTAGTTTCTAGTGTTAAAAAAAGTTCTCTAGGATCTATATAGTCATATTCTATTGCATATCCTGGCCTAATCATTTTAACATTTTCTAAACCACTGATATTATTGAGTATTTCAGCTTGTACTACCTCTGGTAGTGAATTTGATATACCATTTGGGTAAATTGTGTGGTCATCAAGCCCTTCTGGCTCTAAAAATATTTGATGTCTTGTCTTTTCGGCAAACTTAACTACTTTATCCTCTATTGAAGGACAATATCTAGGTCCTACTCCTTGAATGCTGCCGGAATACATCGCACTCTTAGATAAATTTTTTTCTATAATTTTATGTACCTTTTCGTTTGTATAGGTCATAGAACACGAAACTTGTTTATTCGAAGTAGATTTCGTTAAAAAAGAGAAGAAGTAAGGATTTTCATCAGCTGCTTGTTTTTCTAAATTTTTGAAATTTATTGTCCTTGCATCAAGTCTTGGCGGAGTACCTGTTTTTAATCTTCCTATTTTAAATTTATATTTTTCTAATTGTTCACTTAAACCAGTGCTAGGTTTCTCATTATATCTACCTGCAGGAGTGCGCTCATCACCAATATGAATCAATCCATTTAAAAAAGTACCAGTTGTTAAAATTATTTTACTACACGTAATCTTATTACCTTTTAATGTTAAAAAGGCGTTTATTGCATTATTTGAAAAAATAAACTTTACTAATGGATCAGAGAAAATGCTTAAATTACAATAGTTTACAAGTTTTTCTTGCATAAATCGCTTATATAAGCTTCGGTCAGATTGAGTTCTAGGACCTCTAACAGCTGGACCTCTGCTTCTATTTAACAACCTAAATTGTATTCCTGATTTATCTGCAATCTCTCCCATAACGCCATCTAATGCATCTATTTCTCTAACTAAATGACCTTTACCCAAGCCACCAATTGCGGGATTACATGACATCTCACCAATAGTATTTATATCATGGGTAAATAGGGCGGTGTTTACACCTAGACGAGCTGAAGCAGCTGCTGCTTCGCAACCAGCATGACCACCTCCAATTACAACAACATCAAATGAAAATTCATTTTTCATGATGTAAATTTATATTTGAAAAAAAATTTTACAAGGCTCTTATTTACCAATGCAAAAATCGTTGAAAATACTGCCTAATACTTCCTCTACATCGACCTTTCCAACAATCATACCTAAATGTCTAGTAGCTAACCTCAAATCTTCAGCCGCTTTATCAAAATCTTTTTTATCATTTTTTTCTAAAAAATTTTTCAAATTATCTGAACAATGAACTAGGTGTTGTCTGTGTCTTTCTCTAGTAATTAATATATCATCATTTATAACAAATTTTGTTTTTAACTTATTTTTGATCTTTGAAATTAATTTATCTAAATTTAAGTTTTCCTTTAATGAAATTAAAACATGATCTAACTTATTTATCTCCGAATCCAATTCACCATTGATAAGATCTGACTTATTAACAACTAAAATTGCATTATCTTTTAGTAAATCATTTAAAAACCCGCTAAAATCAATACTTTTAGCATCTACTACCACTAATTTTAAATCAGCTTTTTCTGCTCTATCTAAGGATAATTTTATTCCTTTTTTCTCTATTTCGTCTTTAGAGCTCCTTATACCCGCTGTATCTGAAATAATAACTGGATAACCATCAATATTTAAATGTGTTTCAATTACATCCCTTGTTGTTCCAGCTATTTCAGACACTATCGCTACATCTTTATTAGATAAATTATTTAATAATGAAGATTTCCCAGCATTAGTTGGTCCAACGATTGCAATTTTGAAACCTTCACGAATTATTTCACCAACTTTTTGATCATCTAAAATTTTCTTTATTTTGTTTAAAACTTCAATTGTATCTTTTTTAATCTGTTTAATATTTTCATCAGGTAAATCTTCCTCAGGAAAATCTATTTTTGCCTCAACAAAAGATAAAATCTTTAATAACTTTTCTCTTAAATTGTCAAATTTCTCAGCAGACTTACCTTCCATAATTTTTACAGCTTGTAATCTTTGCATTTCAGTTTCAGCTGCAATTAAATCACTTATACTCTCAGCTTTTAACAAATTAATTTTTCCATTTTGAAAAGCAATCTTGGTAAATTCTCCTGGCGCAGCTAGTCGGAAATTTTCTATTTTGGATAATTCGTATTGTAATGCCAAAACAATCGCTTTACCTCCATGAACATGGATTTCAGCCATATCCTCACCTGTATAGCTCTCAGGGCCTGGAAACCAGATAATAATACCCTCATCAATTAACTCAGAAGTATTGATATTGTTTATTTTCCGAAGTGAAGCAACCCTAGGTGAAGGGAGGGGTTTTCCGGTGAGCAAAGTTATTGCTTTTGATGCATCTGATCCAGATATTCTAATGATAGCGACTCCGGATATGCCTGGCCCAGATGATAGTGCATAGATTGTCATAAATAAATTATAATAACTAAATCTAGATATTAAAATTAAATATGTCTATTTAACAATTTTCTTTAATGCCTCAAAAAAACTCTTTGAATAATCTTGAACATTAAATAACGGACTTTTTATTGCATCATTAAAGATGGATTTTCTCAAATTTATATAATCTTCGTAATTATTTGTTAAATTAACCGCCTTTCGCACATATTCATCTTCATCTTTCGCTATCAATTGCTCCATACCTAAATTTTTGTTTATCGACTCACCACATCTAGAATTAAAATTATAACCAGCCATTGTTAGAACAGGAACACCCATCCAAATGGCTTCGAAAGAAGTAGTTACTCCATTATAGGGAAACGTATCTAACGCGATATCAATATGATTATAATTCTCAAGATGCATTTTAAATTCTGGCTCTCTGTCTATAAACTTAATTGAGTCCAACACATTATTTTTTGCGAATAATTCTTTAAGTCTTTTTGTTGCAAGTTTTTTTGAAGATGTTTTTAAAACTAACTTTGAGTTATCTATTTCTTTAAGAATTTTTGACCAAGTAAAAGCGACATCTGGATTTATCTTATCAAAATTATTAAATGAGCCAAAAGTAAAATATTTATTTTTAATTAAAGGAGGTGGATTTTCTTTTCTTTCAAAATCGAATCCACAATGAGCGTT
>CACDUM010000010.1:0-35415 GCA_902555965.1 uncultured Pelagibacteraceae bacterium
ACCTGGAATATCTAGAACATGTGCGCTACCTTCGGGTGATGCTGCTCTTAATTCTATAAAATGTTTTGTCAGAAGTTTATTAACCTCTGGGTTATCAAAATTTCCCTCAATAGATTTAAGCATTTATATTAAAGTTGTTATGTGGCCCATTTTTCTTTTATCTTTTATCTCTTTTTTTTGATAATCAAAGAAAAATTCATTTTCATTTAATTTAAAGTTTTCTCTATATGGTTTGATTTGATTTCCTATTAGGTTCACCATTTTTGCATTAGATATTTTTTTGAGTGGAATTTTTTCTAATGAACAGACTGCTCTCACATGATTTTCAAATTGACTTATATTAAAAGCATTAATTGTTAGATGGCCAGAATTGTGAACTCGAGGAGCTATTTCGTTAACATATAGATTTTCATTTCTATCAATAAAAAATTCAACACAAAGCGTTCCTATATATTTTAATTCCTCTGCAATCCGGATTGACCAATCTTTAGATTCATCAAATATTTTTTTACTGATTTCAGCAGGTATTATTGAATGTTTCAATATCTGATCTTCATGAGTATTTTCTATGGGCTCATATATTTCATAACTATTGTTCCCAAATCTGGTAATAATGACAGATATCTCCTTTTTAAGTTTTACTAATTTTTCCAGTATATATCCTTTTGAAAAATCAATATTCAGGTTCTTGATGTCTTCAATTTTTTTAATCGGGTATTGGCCTTTACCATCATAACCCATTGTAGTAGTTTTTAAAATCCCAGGTAAAAAATCTCCTAATGGCTCCATATCAGATTTATTTTCTATTGATGCGTATCTAGTAGTTCTTATATTGAGTTTGTTTACAAAATCTTTTTCAGCAATTCGATGTTGAATTAATCTATTTACAGATGGCTTTGGTAAAACTGGTTTTACCTTGTTCATTTCATTAAGAATTTCATAAGGTATATTTTCAAATTCATAAGTAATTACATCAATTTCTTCTATGAACTCTTGCATTTTGACTTTGTCATCGTATCTGCCATGAATAAATTTGTTACAAAAATTTTGTGCTGGTGCATCAACATCATCACAATAGACTATTGTATTGATATTCAACTTCTTAGCCGCGACAGCTAATAGGCTTCCTAGTTGACCACCGCCAATTATTCCCAAATTTTTTATTGACATCTTTTATTTTGGATTTTTTTTAACTGATCTAGTTTGTGATGATCGCCAATTAATTAATTTCTTTTTTACAGCAGGATTACCGTTTGCAATTATAGCTGTTGCTAATAAAGCAGCATTGATGGCACCATCCTCACCGATTGCAAGAGTTCCGACAGGTATCCCTTTAGGCATTTGTGCTATTGATAATAAACTATCAAGTCCTTTAAGCTTTTTACTTTCAACGGGAACACCTAAAACTGGAATTGAGGTTATAGCTGAAATCATACCAGGTAAATGTGCTGATCCACCAGCACCAGCAATGATTACTCCAATATTATTTCTTGATGCGCTCTCTGCAAATTCATACATTCTTTTTGGAGTACGGTGGGCAGATATAATTTTAGTTTCAAATCGAACACCCATTTTTTTTAGTATATTTGCTGATAATTTCATAGTTTTGAAGTCTGATTGGCTTCCCATGACGATTGCAACTTTGAGATTTTTATTCTTTTTCATGATTTATTTGCAGAATATTTATTTCAAAATTAGATTAAAATTTCAATAAAATAAATAGTATTTAAAAAACAACTTGGTATGGTTAACCAAAATTAACCAAAATGAAATTTAAAATCGATAACCTTCAATATTGTAAATGGTCAAGAAAAGTTTTTGAGATTAATCGTGAGGCTGGTTTAGATGCAGTTCATGTTACAATAGTCTATCATGAAGACTTTAATGAACTTCAAAATGAAATTAAAAAGTGGCAAATTTTATTAAAAGAAAATTCAGATTTAATTTTTTTAGGTCAAAGTTTTAAAGATATTGAAAAAGCAAATAATGAGAATAAAACTGCAATTTTTTTTGGTTTTCAAAATTGCTCTCCAATAGAAGATGATATTAATTTAGTTGAAAAAGTTCATAGTCTTGGATGTAGATTTATGCAACTCACTTACAACAATCAATCATTGTTGGCAACAGGTTGTTATGAGAAAAACGATAGTGGGGTAACTAATTTTGGACGGGAAGTTATCCGAGAAATGAATAGAGTGGGTATTGTTGTAGATATGTCCCATTCAGCTGAAAAAAGTACTTTTGATGCAATTGAGTTTAGTGAAAAACCAATAGCAATTACTCATGCAAACCCATCTTTTTGGCACGCAGCAAAAAGAAATAAGTCTTCTGAGTTATTAAAAACTTTAAGTGATAGTGGCGGAATATTGGGTTTATCTTTATACCCGCATCATCTTAAAGATAATACAAATTGCTCTCTAGAAAGCTTTTGTCAAATGGTGGCTAAAACAGCAGAAATAATGGATATTAAAAATATTGGTATAGGATCAGATCTTTGTTTAAATCAACCAGATGAAGTTGTTGAATGGATGAGAAATGGAACATGGTCAAAAAATAAAAATTATGGAGAAGGTTCTAAAAATAAACCAGGGTTCCCTAAACAACCCAATTGGTTTGAGGATGCAAGAGGTTTTAAAAACTTAGAAGCAGGTTTAAAAAAGGTTGGTTTTTCAGAGACTGAGACTAATGGAATACTAGGTAACAATTGGTATAACTTTTATAAAACTATCTAAATATGAATATAGAATTAAGAGATCCAAACATCATAATGAAGTTATCAAGACTTGGTTCCTTTCATCAATCAAGACTATCTTTTTTGAGAAGTTTTTTAAGTGAATTTAAGGATTGGCAATATAATAGAGACTTGTTTGATTTAGACCAAGAGGGTTATGGCACAGCAGTATACTCATTTAAAAAAAAAGAGAGAGTTTATTCTTTAATCTGTTATGCGAACAAAATTAATGATGATGAAAGATCAGATAGAGTAATAGCCACAAAATGGGATGCAGCTTTTACATTACATGATGGAGTACCTTTAAAAGAAGACATCGACAGATTAAGAAATGAAGTTCCAAAACAGGAAGTTGGAAGGTTGTCTTACAAAGAGTTAACATTATCTAGGGCAAATAAATCTGTTAGGGTATTTGATCATGTTGTTGAAAGTTTAAGCAATGGAAACCAACCTGATTTAGAGCTACTTGAAAAAGTTGGATATTTATACAGGACGACTGCAGTTTATGGATCAGGTAAGTTTGGTTTAGCAGATCGATTTAGAATTAAAAATAGAGAGGAAATTAACGGACCATTCAGATTAGAGATGATGTTAGTTTATTTAGTTAGACAATTTACATTTGATCAAGTTAATCATGTTGCAAAAAATAAAAATCCTAATTCAGCTGTTAGATTAGATCCTAAAATTTGTAGAAATTTGGGCATAGGAAACTCTACTGGATTAGGAATGGCCCCATTTATTGTCAATCATCCAACTTTATTAAATAATTGGATACTTAGTAGAGAAATTGCACTTAAAAAAATAAGAGAAATTAAAATTGTTAAAACACAAGATAGAGATTTATTTAAAGATTGTCTGAAAAGTTCTCTTAAAAACATAACTAGCTGGAATACAGAGAGTGAATATCAACTCAAAAAAATTAAACTTTTGCTAAAAGATATCAAAAAATTTATCAGTTTTTTAGAAAATAAATTTGATTTTCAAAAAGATTATCCTTTTAATGAAATTTATCTTTGGCTAGAGAAAGAAACTTGTGAGGAGTGCATAGAATATGTTGTCTCAATCATGATGGAGCCATTTGGTAATATAGTTCAGCCATTGGTTGCACAAATGAGTTCTGAGGAAGAAAAATACTTTAATATTCCAACTGAACGTAATGTCGGAGATTTAAAAAAGATTTTACAGAATAAATATTCGGATATTTTAAAGATTAATTTTAATATAGATGAGACCAATCAAAAATTTTGGTTTATTTCAAAAAATAAAGAAGAACCAAGATTAGCTAATCGTTTTGAGGAAAATGGTGCAGATTTAGAGCAACCCTTGGCTATAGCTAGAGATATAAAAAAATTGTATGAGAGATTGTTGCCTTTAAAAAATAATTTAAAAATTAATCAATTTTTAATTGATAATTCTGATTTAAGACATGTTGTTAGAAGGGCTTTTATTATTGAAAAATTTCCATATTCAGAAATACAAGATAATACGATTGGACAAAATTTAGTTCCAATTGATATGTTGCGATTAAAATTATCTTTTTTTGGAGCTTTAAAATTTGATCCAAGGTCTGACAAGTGGTTGAGGATATGTATGTTTCAAGGTGCGCCGCTTCCAAATGAATTAAAAGATTATGACGAGCAATGGGTTTATAAAACCCACTCTTAAACTATGAAATCCTTAAGTGAGATAGAAACTACAGCTAAGAGGGCAAGTCGAGCTGCTGGTTATTCATGGGGTATCGCAGAGGAAATTGGAAAATCTATAAGACTATTTGAACTATTTGGTTTTCCAGCGATCAAGCATCTTAATCAATATTATCAAAATAAAAAAAAAGAAAATTTTGAAGAGGTAAAACTAATCAGTAAGATTAACAAATCAAATGGATCATCTTTTTGTCCAATTATGTTAGGTGTTAATTTTATTGACCAAGTAAAAAACATCGAGACTTTAAAAAAGTGCTCGGTTGAAAATCTTGCTTATCCATTGCTACTTTTATCTTTTTTAAGTAGAGCTTCAGAAATTATTGGAAAAAAATTATCAATTTCATTTGATGATTGTAAATTTTTATTGAATTTTAATGTGAGTATCTCTTCTAATATATGGGATAAAGAAATCCCAAAACTAGCAAAAAAAGTAGAAATAATTTTTTTAAACAATGAAGATAACTTTTCAGATCAAGATTGGAAAAATCTCTACAAACTTGCAGAGGATACGTTTATAGAGGAAACTGATAGTTTAAAAGAGGGTACAGCAGGAGCTGGTTTGACTGATAATGACTGAGGATAAAGAAATAGAAAAAAATCTAAAGGATTTAGATGATATTTGTGATGAATGTAAAGAACAGGATGAAAGTGTTACTCAAAACTTAATTCTTACTGGTTTTAAAATTTGTAAGTCTTGCAGAGTTTCTAAGACAATTTTTCCAATCTAAATATGATTGATCGGTAAGGTGTTCATTCGACTTATCACGAATGAAATAGATAAAAAGACAATAATCAAAAATGACATAAAGACTATTCCAAATGATTTTAAATTTGATTTAAGATTTAGAACTTGTCGCGTCGAAATAATTAATCCAGCAAAAATCCAAAATTGCGTAAGAAAAATTATAGGTATCATTAATTCTGGTGTCACAGCAAAAAATCTTAACAGACCAGGTGCGTGAGCAAAACCAACTGCTGTTAATACTTTTTTAAATGGAACTTTACTATTTTTATCAGGAAATAGTTTGACCCCAATAACAAAAATTAATATTGCCCAGACAAACCAAGTTAATATTGCAGTCACGCCTGACATGGCCACAGCTGTTTTAAAAACAGTATTTGCAGCAACTGCTCCGGCTATACCATCTAAAATCATAATGATACCCGCAAAATAAACTGAGGCTTCACCAAAATTTTTACTATCGGAATAAAGTGTTTTATCTAATTTGATAGATTTTAAAATAATACTTAAAAATTCACCGAACATTTATTTTTTTTTATTTTTTTGCTCTTTGTAAGAGACGATTAATGGGAATATTATTAAAGCAATAGCTATAAGAATGCAAATTACTATTAAGAAACCTTTTGTCATTTAAGATAGTGGGGGAGTAAACTCCCCCAAAATCAGATTAACCTTTTGAAACTTCTCTTGTATTAGCGTTGAAAGATTCTTTAAATGGAATATCTACTATAACTGCATCTACAGGCTTACCTGGAGTATCAGAGTATTTTTCAGGTAAATGGACTTTATATTTAGTCCCAACCTTACCTTTTGGAAATCCATTCGCATTTAATGTTCCATCAAAAGGAACATATCCCATTGCAATGTTTGTTTTCTTTTCAGGATGCCACCATGGTGAAGTAATGAAACCAACTGGATCTCCACCATTGTCATTTGATATTAGCCAAAAATCTGGCGCATAGTCATCAATTGGTTTTCCACCTAACTCCAATCCAACTAATTGAAGTGCGTATGGTTTCTTCCCATCCTTAAGTTCTTTACCCATTTTTTCTAGAGCTGCTTTACCAACATAATCAGATGTTTTGTTCCATTCACCTTTTCCAGATAAAGAAACCTGGTAGCCTAAGTTACATTGATAAGGATTATGTTGTTGATCCATATCTTGACCCCAAGACAAAATGCCAGCCTGGATTCTTCTGTGGTGAGCAGGTGCAATAACCATTAACTGGTGTTTTTTTCCAACCTCAAGCACAGCATTCCACATATCATCAGCATATAAAGTTGCATCTCTTAAATAAATTTCATAACCAGCTTCTCCAGAAAAACCTGATTGAGAAATTACACAACTTCGACCAGCAACTTTAACTTCAGCTAAACCATAAAACGGCATATTTTCTAAATCAACTTGATCACCTAACAAATCTTTCATTAGAGCTTTTGATTTTGGACCTTGTATTTGAACAGGACAAGCGTCGATTTCTTCAATGGTGCAATTAAATCTTCCATCTGCGTTTACACCTTGCAAATACAAACCAATATCAGAGTCTGATAACGAAAACCAAAACTCATCCTTTGAAATTCTTAAAAGAATTGGATCATTTAAAACTCCACCATAAGCGTTACATAAAATAACGTATCTTGCTCTCATTGGTGAAATTTTTGTTGCATCTCTTGTAATCACATAATCAACAAATTTTTCTGCATCTGGACCCTTAACTTGAATTTGTCTTTCAACCGCAACATTCCACATAGTTACATGATTAACAATTGCATCATACTCAACCATTGCACCACCGTCTTCTGGTTTTACATAACCTCTTGGATGATAAATACGATTGTAAACTGTCGCTCTCCAACAACCTGCTTGCATAGATAAATGCCAATAAGGTGATTTTCTTACTCTTGTTGAAATTAACATTTCAACTTTTGTTGGTCCACTTTGCCTTAAGTTATATGGTACTTTTCGATCTGATTGATCTACAGAAGTAACATGCTTTAAATTAGTATAGTCAAACTCTTTAGACATAACTATTCTCCTTCAACCACTTGTTAGTTTCCTTCAAGCCGCCGAATGTATAAATGTGGAAAAAATCAGTATGCGATTTAATTTTCCCAATTAAATCATTAGGGTCTTTAGGTTTTAATAAATCTAACGCCTTACTAAAATTAGATTTAAGAAAATTTAGGGAATTTTTTGCACCAACTATATTAGCAAATTTTATTAAGCTAGATATTTTTAGAGGCCCAGTAATTCCCACATGCACTGGTACGCTTTGTTTAGAAATAAAGTCTATAATTGGCTGAGGATCTAGTAACCATTGAGTTACAATATAATCAGCGTAAGGCTTTTTATCTTTCATAGCTTTTTCTAAAACTGAATCGGATATATCAGGACTCCCCTCTGGGTGTCCAGCAATTCCTATCGTCATCTTCTCAAAATAACCAGTCTCCAAAAGTTGAAAAGAGCTATCAAATTTTCCCATTGGCTCTCTTCCTCCTCCTATAACTAAAACTTGTTTGACGCCACCATCTTTACATCTCGAAACATAATCTTTTAGCTGTTTTTCATCCTGCATAGATCTCGCAGGAAAATGCGGGACTGGATTAAAACCTTTCTTTACTAACTCAACTGCTTGGTGAGCTGTTTCTTTATAATCTCCCCCAGGTAGCATAGTGATATAAATATCTTTTACAGCTGGAACAGTATCCAGATCTGTCTGCGGCCCAATTTCTAAAGAAAAATTCATCTAATGATGATTATATTTTTTGAAAATGCTGTCAAAGAAATTAATCGTGTAATATAATCTCAATCTATTTAATGCCTTATAATCAAACAAAATAAATTAATGAAAATTATATTAATTATGGGTCTACCAGGCTCTGGAAAAACAACTTTAGCTAATGAGCTTGCACCATTATTAAATGCAAAAAGGCTTAACGCAGATGAAGTAAGAAAAGAGGCAAATGATTGGGATTTTTCTGAAGAAGGAAGAAAAAGTCAGGCAAAAAGAATGGCTGATTTTGCTTTAAAACTTCGAAAAGATAATAATTATGTTGTTGCAGATTTTATCTGCCCAACACCAGAGGCCAGAAGCTTATTTCCTTCAGATTATGTTATTTGGGTTGATACTATAAAAGAGTGCAGGTTTGATGATACTAATAAGATGTTTGTCAAACCGGACAAGTATAACTTTCATGTTACCACACAAGATGCTAAAAATTGGGCACCAAAAATATATAAAGACATTAAAAATGACATATCAGTGGGATAATAAAAAGCCAACAGCACAAATGTTAGGAAGATGGCAGCCATTTCACGATGGTCATTACACTTTATTTAAAGAAATTATCAAAAAAACCGGACAAGTTTGTATTCAAATAAGAGATGTACAAGGAGTAGATGATAATCCTTTCGATTTTGATACAGTTAAAAAAAATATAGAAGATAGACTTAATCCAGAGTTTGAAGGTCGTTTTAAAATTATGTTAGTCCCTAACATTACAAATATTTGTTATGGTAGAGGGGTTGGTTACAAAATTGAAGAGATAGTATTGTCAGAGGAAATACAAAAAATATCGGCAACTAAGATAAGAGCCAAAATGAGAGAAGAAGGCAAACTCAAATAGAATTTTTGATGAATATATTAGTGAAGAACTTATCCAGTGGTATATCTATAGTTCAAATTAATGATCCTAAAACATATAATTCATTATCTTTTAAAAATTTAAATGATCTAATTAAAGTTCTAAAAAAACTTGATCAAGATAAAAAAACAAAAGTAATTATTATAGAAGGTGCTGGAAAAGGTTTTAGTGCAGGGCATAACCTTAAAGAAGTAAAAAGTTTAAAGGTAAGAAACAAATATCAAAAGTTATTTAATCTGTGTTCAAAGTTAATGCTTCAAATAGTAGAGGGTAATAAACCTGTTATCGCCAAAGTGCATGGAGCAGCCTATGCTGCTGGTTGTCAGTTAGTTGCTAGTTGTGATCTAGCTTATAGTACTAAAGATGCATTATTTGCAACTCCTGGCGTAAATATTGGATTATTTTGTAGTACACCAATGGTTGCTGTAAGTAGAAAAATTAATAAAAAACCAATGATGAAAATGTTGCTTACTGGCGAACCAATTAAAGCAAATTTTGCAAAAGAAATTGGTTTAATAAATGATTGTTTTTCAAAATCTAAATTAAATAATGAGGTTTTAAAAATTGCAAAAAAGATTGCATCTAAATCAAATTTAACAATTAAAATTGGTAAACGAACATTTTATAAACAATTAGAGATGCCTCTTCGAAAAGCTTATGCTCATACAAGCAAAATGATGACAGTAAATATGATGGCTTTGGATGCCAAAGAAGGGATTTCAGCTTTTTTAGAAAAAAGAAAACCTAAATGGAAAAATAAATAATGAAAAAAAATATTTTACTTATTTTTTTTTTAATAATTGGAATAATTATTATTTATAACTTTAGAGGCCATAATCAAAATAAAGCAATTGAAGCATGTATTGCTGGGAGCAAAAAGTTAGATACCCCCATGACAGTTGAAGAAGCTAAAGAGTTCTGTAAGCAAAAAATCCAAAATAAACAATGAATGATATAAAAGAAATCCTTTCAAAATATAAAAAGATCGCAATGGTTGGAGTGAGCAATGATCCTACAAAAGCATCAACTATTGTCATGAAATATATGCAGAAATATGGTTTTAAAGTTTACCCTGTAAATCCTAAAGCTGAAGGTCAAAAAATTTTAGGAGAAGACGTGTGTGGTAAAATTACCGATATTAAAGACAAAGTGGATATAGTAAATGTATTTAGACCTTCAAAAGAAGCTTTAGATATTGCAAAAGATGCAGTTAATATTAAAGCAAAAGTTTTGTGGTTACAGCTTGGAATTAAAAATGAACAAGCAAAAAAATTAGTTATTAAAAACAAAATTGAATATATCGAGGACAGATGTACCAAAATGGAATATCAAAAACATTTCTTAAAAATACGTCAAGCCTTTCCTGTTCTACAAGACTAAAATCAATAATTTTTAGAAAATGATAAAAAAAATTCAAATAATATCAAATGCTCTTTTTATTTTTTTTATTTTTATAACAATAGCAAAGGCAGAATTACTAAAACCCAATAGTGATATCAAACCTGATAGAGTTATAGAAATTCAATTATCAGGACTTCAAAATAATGACCTTATTTATAAGGATAGTGGCATAGAGCAGACTTGGAACTTTGCTCATCCTAACAATAAAAAAGTTACTGGACCTTTAGATAAATTTAAAAGAATGATTAAAGGAGACTCTTATCAAATGATGATCAATCACTTAAGTCACACTATTACAAAGCTAGGAAGTGGTGAAAATTGGGCTCAATTTGAAGTGATCCTTTTAGATAAAGATAAAATTTATCATAAGTTTAACTGGCAAGTTGAAAAGTATGAAACAGATGGTCCACTAAAAGATTGCTGGCTAACAACCATGGTCTCCAGCCCAATCCCATTAGGGAGCTCCATATGATTAAAAATGACAATTTTGTTTCGTTATGAATAAAAATTTAGTAGGAATCGCTTAATGAAATCAAAAACTAAAGTTGTTGTAGTTGGTGGTGGTGTCGTTGGCGTAAGTGCTCTTTATCATTTAGCAAAAAAAGGCTGGTCTGATGTTGTTTTAGTTGAGAGAAAAGAACTTACATCTGGATCAACTTGGCATGCAGCAGGATTACTTCCGCTGTTTAATATGAGTTACTCAGTTGGTCAATTGCATAAGTATGCAGTCAATCTTTATAAAACATTAGAGGAAGAGACTGGAAAAAATGTTGGCTTTAGTGTTGTTTCAAATATTCGTTTAGCAAGTACCAAAGATAGAATGGATGAATATCATCAATATGCTGGTGTTGCTAAAACAATTGGTGTTGATGTAAAATTTTTAACACCACAACAAGTAAAAGAGATTTGGCCTTTATGTCATACCGATGATTTAATTGGCGCAATTCAACATCCTGAGGATGGATACATTCAGCCAGCTGATTTAACACAAGCTTTAGCCGCAGGTGCAAGAAATAGAGGAGCGGAGATTTATCGAAATACTGCTGTTACAGCCATCCGACAAACAAAAAGTGGTTGGGTAGTTGAAACTGATAAAGGTTCAATTGAATGTGAGCATGTTATTTCTTGCTCAGGAAATTTTGCACGTCAAACAGGTGAAATGGTTGGATTAGATATTCCAGTAATACCTGTTGAACATCAATATATCGTGACAGAACCTCATCCAGAAATTCAAAAAAGAAAAAAAGCAGGATTACCTGAGATGGGTGTCTTAAGAGATAGTGATAGCAGATGGTATATGAGAGAAGAAGCAGGAGGATTAATTTTAGGTCCTTATGAAGATGGTGCTCCAGCTTGTTATGTTGAGGGACCCTCAAAAGACTCAGAATACGAATTATTTCAAGAAGATTTAGATCGACTGGCACCTCATATTGAAGGTGCTATTCACAGAGTTCCTGCTTTTGGTGAGGTGGGAGTTAAAAAAGTTTACAATGGAGCAATTTGTTATACGCCAGACGGCAATCCAATAGTTGGTCCAGCTTGGGGATTAAAAAATTTTTGGATTAATGAAGGTCATAGTTTTGGTATTACAGCTGCTGGTGGAGCAGGCTGGCAACTAGCAGAGTGGATTGTTGATGGAGAACCAACAATTGATATGCTTGGTGTTGAACCGAGACGTTACGGAAATTATGCAACCAAATCTTATTTAAAAGCAAAAAATGAAGAAGCTTATAGCCACGTTTTTATTGTTCATTATCCAGATGAGGAAAGACCAGCCGCAAGACCATTAAGAACATCTCCTTGTTATGAAAGAATGAAAGACTTAGGTGCTGTGTTTGGTCAAAAGTTTGGTTGGGAGAGACCCAATTTTTTTGCAACAGATGGTATGGAGCAAAAAGATGATTGGTCATTTAGAAGATCAAAATGGTTTGATGCAATCAAGAAAGAGTGTCAGAATGTAAAAGAAAATGTTGGTCTATTAGATATGACGGCATTTGCTAAATGTCGAATTAAAGGTCCTAAAGCTGAGGAATTTTTAGATTATTTAGTTGCAAATAAACTTCCTAAAAAAATTGGCAGAATAAATCTATGTCATGCTCTTAATACAAAAGGTGGAGTTCATTCAGAATTTACAATCATGAAAGAAGCCGAAAATAGCTATTACCTTGTATCAGCAGGTGCAAATCTAAGACTAGATCATGATTGGATTCAAAAATGGATGCCAACTGATGGATCAGTGATATTTGAAGATTTAACCAATAGTACAGGGGTACTTGTTGTAGCTGGACCAAAAGCAAGACAATTAATGCAAAAAGTTTCTACTGATGATTTTTCCAATGAAAACTTTAAATGGTTAACAGCTAAAAATGTTAATGTTGGTTATGCTCCAGTCAATGCGATGCGGGTAAACTTTGTTGGAGAACTGGGTTGGGAATTACATCATCCAATTGAATATCAAAATCATATTTTTGATAAATTAATGGAAGCTGGAAAAGATTTAGGACTGAAACCTTTTGGAATCAGAGCAATGAATAGTTTGAGAATTGAAAAATCTTATAAATTAGTTGGAACAGAATTATCAATAGAATATTCTCCATATGAGTCAGGCTTAGATAGGTTTGTCCATCCTAACAAAGGAAATTTCATAGGTTTAGAAGCATTAAACAAGTGGAGAGAAAAAGGTTTTGATAATAAATTAGTTACTCTCGAAGTCCATAATACAACTGACTCAGATGTATTAGGCAATAATCCAATTTATAAAGATGACAAAGTTGTTGGAAGAGCGACAGGTGGTGAATATGGATTTAGATTAGATAAGTCAATTGCATTAGCAATGGTAAAACCAGACTTGGCTAATGTAGGGGAGAAACTTAAGGTTGATATTTTAGGCAAGATGTATGAAGCTACAATATTAGATGAAAGTCCTTATGATGCTGAAAATAAATTATTGAGAGCTTAATGAAAATTTTAGTCGCAGTAAAAAGAGTAATTGATTACAACGTTCAAATCAGAGTTAAAGAAGACAACACAGGTGTAGTAACTGACAATGTTAAAATGTCTACTAATCCACCTGATGATAATGCAATCGAGGAAGCCGTAAAAATTAAAGAGGCCGGTAAAGCTACAGAGGTTGTTGCAGTAAGTATCGGCGAAGAGAAAGCACAAGAAACTGTTCGTAAAGCTTTAGCAGTTGGGGCAGATAGAGGAATACTTGTTAAGACTGACGGTATAATTGAACCGCTTGCTGTTTCAAAATTGTTACAAAAAATTGTTGAAAAAGAAAAACCAGATTTAGTTTTTATGGGTAAACAAGCAATAGATGACGATTGTAATCAAACAGGTCAAATGTTAAGTGCACTTTTAAATTGGCCACAAGCAACTTTTGCATCAAAAATTGAGATTAAAGATGGTAAATTAGAAGTTACTAGAGAGATAGATGAAGGTTTAGAAACAATTGAAATTAATGTTCCTGCAATAGTAACTTGTGACTTAAGATTAAATGAACCAAGGTATGCCTCATTACCAAATATAATGAAAGCAAAGAAAAAACCCATAGAACAATTGAATGCGTCAGATTTAGGGGTAGATATAACTCCTAGAATCGAGCAAGTTAAAGTTGAAGAGCCACCAAAGAGAAAAGCAGGAATAAAAGTTTCAAGTGTTGCTGAGTTGGTTCAAAAATTAAAAAATGAAGCTAAGGTAATATAATGTCGGTTTTATTAATTGCAGAACACAATAATAAAGAGTTAAAACCATTTACGCTTAATGCAAGTACAGCAGCTTCTCAAATTGATAGTGACGTACATGCAATAATTATTGGCAATAATTGTGATGAAGCAGCAAAAGCGCTTTCAGAATTACCATTAATCAAAAAAGTTATTCAAGTTGAAGCTGCTCACTATGAAAACTTTGTTGCTGAAAATTTTGCGCCCGTAATAGTAAAATTAGCCGAAAATTATTCACATATTATCAGTTCAGCAAATACTTTTGGCAAAAATTTAATGCCAAGAGTTGCTGCTGCTTTAGATACATCTCAAATAAGTGATATTATCAAAGTTATTGCGCCTGATACTTTTTTAAGACCAATTTATGCAGGAAACGCTTTCGCAACTGTTAAAAGCAAGGATGCAAAAAAATGTGTAACCATTAGACCTACATCTTTTGATCCATGTGAAAGCTCAGGTGGATCAGCTCCTATAGAAAAATCAGATCCTGGTGAAGAATTTGCAAAAACAAAATTTATCAAAAGAGAAGAAGTCAAATCAGACAGACCTGAACTTGGTACAGCAAGAGTTGTTGTTTCTGGCGGAAGAGGAATGCAGAGTGGAGATAATTTTAAATTGATTACTTCTTTAGCTGATAAATTAAATGCAGCTATCGGAGCCTCAAGAGCCGCAGTTGATGCAGGATATATAAGTAATGATCATCAGGTTGGTCAAACTGGAAAAGTTGTTGTTCCTGATTTGTATATCGCTGTTGGTATCTCAGGTGCTATTCAACATTTAGCTGGTATGAAGGAAAGTAAAGTGATCGTGGCGATCAATAAAGATGGTGAAGCACCAATTTTTAGTGTCGCAGATTATGGATTGGAAGCTGATCTTTTTGAAGCAGTTCCTCAGTTCTTGGAGGAATTGAACAAATTAAACACTATACAAAAATAATATAATCTGTAAAAAATTAAGTATGTCCAGAGAGACAATGGAATATGATGTAGTTATTGTAGGTGGGGGTCCATCAGGACTAGCCACAGCTATTAGATTAAAACAACTTAATTCAGAATTAAATATTTGTTTGTTAGAAAAAGCATCTGAAATAGGTGCACATATATTAAGTGGGAATGTTTTTGAAACAAGAGCTTTGGATGAATTAATTCCTGGTTGGAAAGAATTAGATACGCCCATCAAAACAAAAGTTACTAAAGAAAAATTTTTATTTTTAGGAAAAAAAAAATCCTTGAGCTGGCCAACCTGGTTACTTCCAGCAGTTCAAAAAAATCATAAAAATTATATAATTAGTCTTGCAAACTTATGTCGATGGCTTGCAGAACAAGCTGAGGCACTTGGTGTTGAAATTTTTCCAGGATTTCCGGCAAGTGAAATATTATATAATGATGATGGTTCTGTTAAAGGAGTTGCAACTCAAGATATGGGTTTAGATAAAGAAGGAAATAAAAAAGATAGTTATGAGCCTGGTATTGATCTTATTGGTAAAGTAACTGTTTTTGCAGAAGGCTGTAGAGGTCATTTGGGAAAACAATTAATTAACAACTTTGAATTAGATAAAGGCAAAGATCCTCAACAATATGGAATTGGTTTTAAAGAAATTTGGGAAATAGATGAAAAAAATCATGAAGAGGGGATGGTCATGCATACAGCTGGTTGGCCATTAGATAAAAACACTTATGGTGGAAGTTTTATATATCACGCTGAGAACAAACAAGTTTTCTTAGGTTATGTCATTGGATTAGATTATAAAAATCCTCACTTATCTCCTTTTGATGAATTTCAAAGATTTAAAACTCATCCAGCAATTAGAAAAATTATTGAAGGTGGAAAAAGAATTTCTTATGGAGCGCGAGCTTTAATTGAAGGTGGTTTTCAAAGTTTACCGAAAATGTTTATGCCTGGAGCATTACTTGTCGGATGTGACGCGGGTACGCTTAATATGCCTAAGATAAAAGGTTCGCATACAGCGATGAAAAGTGGAATGATAGCTGCTGAAACTATTGATGAACATTTTAAATTGAAAAAAAATTTGTCGATCTTTGAGGAAAAGTTCAAAAATAGCTGGGTTTATGAGGAACTTTATAAGGCTAGAAATGTCAAACCAAGTTTCAGTTGGGGTCTTATTTTGGGTATTATTTTTACAGGATTAGATCAAATTTTATTCAGAGGTAGAATGCCTTTTACCTTAAAACATAAACATGCTGATCACGAAACACTTAAGCCAGCAAATGAAATGCCTAAAATTGAATACCCAAAACCTGATAATATCATCACTTTTGATAAAACAAGCTCGGTATATTTAACTGGTACAAATCACGCTGATAATCAACCAGTGCATTTGAAATTGAAAGATCCAAATTTGCCAATTAGTTATACGTTAGAAAAATTTGATGAACCTGCTCAAAGATATTGTCCAGTTGGAGTTTATGAGGTTCAAAATGAAAACAATGTCCAAAAGTTTGTGATAAATTCTCAAAATTGTATTCATTGTAAAACTTGTGATATTAAAGAGCCATCACAAAATATTACTTGGGTTACACCAGAAGGTGGTGGTGGACCTAAGTATGGCAACATGTAATTAAGACAGATCTATTGCAAATTTTTTTAAAGTTTCGATTGGTAAAATTTTAAGTGTGTTTTCGTGAGTACTCTTTAAAAATATTGGACAACCTTTACCAGCTTCTACTGCACGAGCATACCAAGTAGCACAAACACACCAACCATCACCATCTTTTAAACCAGGAAATCCAAATTCAGGATGTGGGGTAATTAAATCATTCCCAGCTTCTTTGCACCACTCTAAAAATTCCGTTGTAACTTTTGCACAAACTGTGTGTAAACCATGATCATTTTCATCAGTATTACAACAGCCATCTCGATACCAACCTGTTAAAGGATCTAGAGAACATTCCTCTAACTTTTCACCAAGAACATTTTTTTGAATTTTATCCATAGAAAACATTAAATGTTTTTTTATCAATATCTAAATTAAATGAAAAAGATCTTCTCTCACCCTCTCTTTTAAAAGGATAAGCAGTATGCATTAAATAATTTGGAAATATAATCATATCACCAACTTTAGGATTATGATTATGTAAACTATTACTTAAAAAAGATTTTGAACCATGTATAAAATCTATAGTCCCGTTTGTTTTAAGTCTTTTTGTCCCTTTAGTAATATTTTTTGGTATCTTTAAATAGCCAACTCCTGAGATATTGCCATTATGAAAATGAACAGGGTTATATTCATTCTTATATTGTCTTACTACCCAAAAACTTTTTAAATTCATCTTTTTTACATTCTTGTTGGTACATTGCTTGATATATTTTTTCACATTTGATTTAATGAATTTCAGAATATGTTTATTTACAAATTTATTTGATAATCTTATCTCTTGTTTTACTTGACCAACAAGTTCCTTAGAATAATCACTTTTTTTTGATCTAGATTTATTATTTACAATTAAATCCACTTCTTTATTTATTTTATTTATTATTTTTTTTGGAATTTTAGTTATAGCAATCTTAGGACCAAAAGGATTAAATACTTTCATGGTGATATTAAATTTTAGTTGGATTGGGTTGACCCTTATAAACTTTTTCAGGGTCAAATTTTTTTTCTTTTTCTGTAAATTTCATCTGTACTTCTCGTCCATTTTCAATTGGTCCAAGTGGGATAGATCTATAAAAACAAGATCGATAACCAACATGACAGCTAGCGCCATCACCAATATCAACAGTTAACCAAACAGAATCTTGGTCATCGTCAATTTTAATTTCAGTTACTTTTTGAACAAAACCACTTGTTTTACCTTTATGCCAGATAGCTTTTCTTGATCTGCTGTAATAATGAGCCTCTTTTGTTTCGATAGTTTTTTTTAACGCTTCAACATTCATATAACCATGCATTAAAATTTCTTTTGTTTGAGAACACATTGTAATAACAGGAATTAATCCATCATTATCAAATTTAGGGGAAAGTAGATTCCCTTCTTCAATTTCCAGCACATTTTCTCTTTTTTTGAACATATTCGGTGATTATGTAGCACATATCTCGATATATTAAATATTTTAAAAATACGCATTTATAGGTATAAAACCCACCATGAAATTAGTTAAAGATATAGATAATAATCAAAATTCTAAAAAGATTTCTGATAAGGAGGCTGAAGAAGCTTTTAAAACTATTTTAGCTTGGATGGGTGAAGATCCAAGTAGAGAAGGATTATTAGAAACACCAAAAAGAGTGGTCAAAGCATTCAAAGAGTATTTCAAAGGTTATAAAGAAGATCCTATCCAAGTTTTAGATAAAACATTTGGTGATGTTGACGGGTATGATGACATGGTTATTCAAAAGAATATTTCTGTTCAAAGTCATTGTGAGCATCACATGGCACCAATTATAGGTAAAGCGCACGTAGCTTATATCCCTAATGAAAGAGTTGTTGGGTTAAGTAAATTGGCAAGAGTTGTTGAGGTTTTCTCAAAAAGATTGCAAACTCAGGAAAGATTAACTATGCAAATTGCGAATACACTAATGGGGGCATTGGATGCCAAAGGAGTAGCAGTGACAATAGACTCAACTCATCAGTGCATGACGATGAGAGGAATTAAAAAAGAACAAGCAACAACAGTTACAAATTATTATTTAGGTCAATTCAAAGAAGACCTAAGTTATCAAAATAGATATTTAAGGTTAATTAGCAATTCAAAAGATTAAAAGTGTCAGATCAATTTAAAGCATTAGTTTTAAATCAAGAAGGTGACAACTTTACAAGAGAAGTAAAATCAGTAGATAAAAGTTTTTTAAAACATGGTGATGTCACTATCAAAGTAGATTATTCAGATCTAAATTTTAAAGATGGAATGATTTTAAAAAATGGTGGAAGATTAGTAAAAGAATTTCCTCACATCCCCGGAATTGATTTTTCAGGAACTGTTGTTGATAGTGAAAATTCAAAGTTTAAGTCAGGTGATCAAGTAATTTTGACTGGGTTTAGAGTTGGAGAAATCTTTTATGGTGGTTACTCGCAAATGGCAAAAGTCAATGGTGATTTTTTAGTTAAGAAACCGGATGACCTAACAAGTAAGCAAGCAATGATTTTAGGAACTGCAGGCTTCACTTCTTTGATGGCTGCATTTGCAATTAAAGCAAGAGAAGAAATATTACTTGGTGCAAAAGTAAATGATGTTTTAGTTACTGGAGCATCGGGGGGTGTTGGAAGTATTGCGGTAATGATACTGAATAAAATGGGATACAATGTAACAGCTGTTTCAGGTAAAGACTCAAAAGCAGATTATCTAAAATCGTTAGGTGCTAAAAATGTTATTAATCGTAGTGAATTTGATAAAGATCCTAAGCTTATAGATAAGGGTTTATGGGATGGAGTAGTTGATACTGTCGGGGGAAAAATTTTAGCAAATGCGATTGTTCAAACTAATTCAAATGGGATTATAGCAGTCTGTGGTAATGCTAGTACTAATGAGCTTAATACTAATGTGATTCCATTTATGTTACGGGGAATAAAACTTTGGGGAATGGACTCTGCTAATTGCAGTATCAAAAGAAGAGAATTTATTTGGGGTGAAGCAGCAAAACTAATTGACTTTAATTTAATAGAAAAATCAGTTCAAACAGTTAGCTTAGAGGAGTTAATTGAAACTTATCCTAAAATATTAAAGGGTGAAATTTCTGGGAGAGTTTTGGTTGATTTAAATAAATAATGGATTGGGACAAACTTAAGATTTTTCATGCAGTAGCGGAGGCAGGAAGTTTTACCAATGCCACTGTTAATTTAAACCTTAGTCAATCTGCAATTAGTAGACAAATTCAATCTTTAGAACAGGATCTAAAAGTTCAATTATTTGAAAGACATGCAAGAGGGCTCACACTTACAGAAAATGGAGAATATGTGTTTAAGACTGCTCATGAAGTTATTAGCAAATTAAAAGAAGTTGAAACTTCTCTAGGAGATCAAAAAAATAAACCTACTGGCAAATTAACAATCACAACAGTTAGAAGTTTCGGTACACATTGGTTAACACCAAGAATTGAAGAATTTATGCGTCTAAACCCTGAAGTAGAAATAGAGCTTATTTTTGAGGACAAAGAGCTAGATTTAAGCACCAGACAAGCTGATATTGGTATTTTTATGAGAAGACCAAAACAACTTAATTATATTCAAAAAAAATTAATTGATCTTAAGTACTTTATATATGGCTCAAATAAATACTTAGAGAAACATGGTATGCCTAAGACTATAGCTGATTTAAATAAGCATAAATTTATATCTTTTGGCAAAGGGGCTCCGTCACCAGTTTATAATCCAGATTGGGCACTTAAATTGGGGATGCATGATGGAAAAAAACGAAAGACTATTATGAAGGTTAATAGCGTAATGGGACTGCTTTTAGCAGTAGAAGCTGGTGTTGGTTTAGCAGCATTACCAGAATATCTTGTCAGTAATTCAAGAAATATAATTAAAGTTCTTCCAAAATCAGAGGGACCAATCACGGAAGCACACTTTGTTTATCCTCAATCACTAAAAAACACAGCTAGAGTGACAGCTTTTAGAAATTTCTTATTTAGCAAAATAGGCGACTGGAAATCCCAATAGACTGCGACACTATTGCGATTGATAATCATTCTCAATGAGAATAGTTCTCATTCTCATTAAATCATGCGGAAGAACTGGGAATAACGGAGAATAAATGAGGAAGATATCAATTATAACGTTAGTCTTTTCAATAATTGCATCATCATTAGCAATTGCTGACGAGGTTAATGTTTTCAATGCAAGACATTATAAAGCAGACTCTGAGCTTTATTCTAAGTTTACAAATATGACTGGGATTAAAGTTAATTTGATAAATGGAAAATCAGGTGCTTTAGAAAAAAGAATCATTAGCGAAGGTGCAGACTCTTCTGCTGATTTATATATCACTGCAGATGCAGGAAGATGTGGTGCAATGGATGCAAAAGGTGCACTTCAAAGTGGTTTAACATCTACAGCAATTAAAGATGCTGTTCCAAAAAGCTTTAGAACAAACAAGTGGGTTGGAATCGCCAAAAGAGCAAGAATAATTTATTACTCACCAGAGAGAGTAACTGGTGCTGAATTATCTGGAATGACTTATGAGGGTTTAGCTGATCCAAAGTGGAAAGGTAGATTAGTAATAAGAAAATCTAGCAACATTTATAATAAATCTCTTGTAGCGTCTTTGATTAAAAATAATGGAAAAGCTGCAACAGCAGCATGGGCTGAGGGAGTTGTGGCTAATATGGCAAGAACACCAACAGGTAATGATAGAGCACAAATTATGGCAGTTGCAGCGGGCGAAGCTGATATTGCGGTAGCTAATACTTACTATTTAGCTCTTATGTTATCTGGTAAAAAAGGTGCAGAGCAAAAGGAAGCTGCAAAAAAAGTTAAAGCTTTCTTTCCAAATCAAAATGATAGAGGAACACACATGAATGTAAGTTGTGCTGCTTTAGTAAAAGGTGCACCTAACAAAGCTAACGCTGTTAAACTAGTAGAGTTTTTATTAACTCCAGAGTCTCAAGAGCATTTTACAAATAATACTTTTGAGTTCCCAATGATTGATGGTGTTTCACCAAGTCCATTAGTAGTCAATAATTTAGGATTAGATTTCAAACAAGATATGAAAACTAAATTAGCTTCTTATGGAAAAAATCAAGCTGCTGCAGTTGAAGTAATGACAGCTGCTGGATGGAAATAGCAAATGGAAGAAAAAAAGAAATTTATTTCTGAAGTTGATTTAAATAAGTCTTCCAAAGCATGTTCCCCATGCAGTTTGGAGTGTGAAAAAATCAACAAAAGAGTAAATAACAGAAAGCTTTCAGAAATTAAAACTGAGGAGGTTCCGCATATCCTAAAAGTATTTGATTTTTGATTTTCTGGGTGTTCAAGCGCCTTAATTAAGTTGTCTCCTTATTAAGGCCTTGAACATAATACTTTCATGTTTATAAGGCGGATTATAAATTATGAGAATAAATTTTTGGTATATATCTTCTTTTGTAATTTCATTATTTGTAATTATTCCAATTTTGACTGTCTTTTCTAGTTTTTTTGACAATACCTCCAATTACTATCAAGTATTAAAAGATACTTTTTTATTGGAGTATATTTTCAATTCCCTAATCTTATTGGTGAGTGTTTTAATTTTAACTTTTATTATAGGGACAGGATCAGCTTACTTGGTTTCATTTTTTAATTTTCCGTTTAGTAATTTTTTTAAATGGGCACTAATTCTATCTTTTGCTGTACCCCCTTATATCTATGCGTATTCCTTAACAGCTTTTTTTGAAAATTATGGAACTGCCTATACTATTTTAAAAAATTTATTTGGTGAAAGTAATTACAACCAAAGCATTCCTAAATTTGATGGTTTATTAGGTGTGGTATTATCAATTTCTTTTTCACTTTATGCTTACGTTTATATTCTAGCTAGAGCGTCATTTTTATATCAATCACAAAACATAATTGATTTGGGAAAAAACCTCGGGTTTACAAAGTTTAAGGCATTTTATTCAATTATTCTCCCAGCAGCACGACCTGCTATAGTTGCTGGGTTATCGCTGGTGGCTATGGAAACACTTGCTGAATTTGGTGCAGTAGATTTCTTCTCAATAAATACGTTAACAACAGGTATTTATAATTCATGGATTGCTTTTGATGATTTAGCATTTGCAAATCAATTATCGTTCTTTTTATTGTTATTTATTTTTGCACTTTTTATCTTAGAAAATTTATCAAGAAAAAATGCCAAATATCACTTCAATACTAAGGCAGGATTTAAACAAAAACAAAAAATACAACTTTCAGGTAAAAAAGCTTTTTTAGCTTTTTCTTTTTGTTTTTTAGTATTCTTTTTAAGCTTTTTATTTCCGCTTAGTCAGATGATGTATTGGACAATTAAATTTCCAGAAAATTTGTTTGATTTAAAAATCTTAGATTTATTAATGAATACTCTTTATCTAGTAATTTTATCAAGTCTGTTGTTGATAATATTTGGTTTAGTTTCCAATTATGGAAATAGAGTAAATAAAAACAAAACATTAAATATTTTATCCACATTATCTATTTCAGGTTATGCAATTCCTGGAGTAATTTTAGCTGTTGCGTTCATAACCTTTATTGCATGGTTTGATGATAGTGTGATTAAAAATTTGGGTTTTGTTTCTATTAAAAAAGTTTTTATAGGATCAATTCTTGGATTAGTGCTTGTATACTTTATTAGATTTTATTCACTTGCATACAATGGAATTAAATCAGGCTATGAGAAAATTAATATTTCAGTTGATGAAAGCTCATATTTACTTGGTTACTCAAAAAGAAAAACGTTTATGAATATCCATATTCCTTTTTTGAGAAACTCTTTGTTGTTTGTTGGAATATTAGTCTCTTTAGAAATAATAAGAGAACTACCAATTACTCTTATTTTAAGACCTTTTAATTTTGAAACTTTTGCAACAACAGCTTATATCTCTGCATCAGAGGATTTACTTGAGGCTGCTGCGGTACCTTCATTATTTTTGATTTTGATTGCAACTTTCTTCATAATTGTTACATCTAGATATATTTTAAGAGATAATAATGACTAAAAATTTTTTTGAAGTTAACAACGTTGATTTTAATGTAGGTAATAAAACTAAAGTTAAAAATGTTTCTTTTGCAATTGAAAATCAAGGTGACGTAATATGTCTTTTAGGCCCTTCAGGAATTGGCAAAACCACAATCTTAAGAACGATTGCGGGCCTTGAAAAATTAAAAAAAGGATCAATCATATTAAATGGAAAAACTTTATCTTCTGAAAATATTAATTTAGAGCCAGAGGAAAGAAATGTTTCACTTGCTTTTCAAGATAACAGTCTATTCCCACACTACACTATTGAAAAAAATATTTCGCTTGGTTCTGAAAGAAATAAGGAAAAAAAAGAGAAAAAAATTAGTTTAAAAGAAATTGTAGATTTATTAGACATATTTCACATTCTGAATAAATACCCGCATGAAATAAGTGCCGGTGAAGCCCAAAGAGCCTCATTAGCAAGATCATTGATAATGCAACCAGACTTGTTGTTACTTGATGAGCCATTATCAAATGTAGATCAAAGTTTTAAAGAAGAAATTCAAGTAAGATTAAAAAAAATTTTAAATAAATTAAAGATCACAACGATCATTGTTACACATGACTCTTATGAGGCATTTTATTTAGGATCTAAATGTGGAATAATTTTAAATCAAGAACTGAAACAATTTGATGATCCTTACAAGGTTTATCATTTGCCAAATTCTATTGAAGTAGTAAATTTTTTAAATAGAGGAATTTTAGTTCCAGCAAAGGTGACTGGAAAAAATACTTTAGAAAACTGGGATTTAGGCACTATTGAAGGGAATTTTATAAAAGAGTATCCAGAAGGTGCTAATGTGCAACTATTACTTCAGCCAGAAGATTTAGAGCATGATGACACAAGTAATTTAAAACTCGAGGTAGTTGATCGAAAATTTAGAGGCACTAATTTTATTTATACTCTTAGGGCTCCAAGTAATACTTTAATTCCAGTATTTGTTCACTCACACCATATACATCAACATGAAGTGGATGAAAAATTTGGTATCAAAAGACCAATTCATATTGATCATATAGTTTGCTTCTAATAAAAACCTTTTAGAAAATGAAAAGTAACTTTAAAGTTTTTTTAAAGGGAATTATTGACGTAAGCCCACTTATGATACCAGTGGTCCCATTTGGTTTGATATTTGGCGTATTGGCTATTGATATTGGATTTACTCCAATTGAAACAATGGCAATGTCTTTAATAATTTTTGGTGGCGCTTCGCAAATAGTATTATTGCAATTATTTTCAGGAGGAGCTTCATCTTTAGTAATAATAAGTTCTGTTGGGGCTGTTAATTCAAGACATTTACTTTATGGTGCAGTCGTATCTGAACATCTATCGGATTTAAAATTAATTTGGAAAATTATTATTTCATACTTTTTAATCGATCAAGCATTTGCAATTTCAAATGAATATTTAAAAAAGAATAAAGATAATAATAGATATTTTCATTTAGTAGGTGGGGGAGCTACTTGTTGGGTGATATGGCAATCAACAACATTTTTAGGAATTATACTTGGAGCAGCAATCCCAGAAAAACTTGGTCTAAGTTTTGCGGTTCCTTTAACTTTTTTAGCCTTATTAGTTAATGACTTTAGAAAATTTATTAATGTGATTGTAATAATTATTTCAGGTTTGGTTGCTACATTTGGATATAATTATATCCCTTTTAAAGCATACGTCATAGTTGCTGCTTTAGCAGGGTTATTTACTGCAATGATTTTAACAACGAAAAATAAAAAAGCATGAGCAACTGGGCATTAATTCTATATTGTGGATTGATTACGTATCTAACAAGATTTTCTATGATAGCTTTAATCAAAAAGGAAATGTTTAATGATAGAATTAGAGAAATATTGTCATTTGTGCCGTCTGCAATATTTCCTGCAATAATTTTTCCGGCAATTTTTATTAATGACAAAGGCTTGTTCGAAATAGATGATAATCCAAAGATATTAGCTGCAATAATTGCAATGGTTATTGGTATTTTCTCTAGAAGTATAATTGCGACAATATTTTCAGGTTTAGCTTCTTATTGGTTTTTAATATTTGTTGTATAAGCAGTTATGAAAAAAATTTTAACATTTTGTTTTCTTTTGTTTGCATTCAATGTCAATGCGATGGAAAAAGAAACGACTTTTAAAAAAGAATTATTTGATAAAGCACAATCTGAAGGTAAGGTTGTTGTGGTGAGTTCCTGGATTAAGTATTGTATGTCATGCGCTAGTCAAATGAAAGTTTTGCAAAAAGCAAAAAATGATTTTAAAAATATTGAATATTTTTCATTCGATGTCACGAATAAAGAAATTGCTAATTTCTTTAATGTGCAATATCAAACCACACTTTTAATTTTTAAAGACAATAAAGAAGTTTATCGAAGTCTTGGAGAAACTTCTAAAGAACTAATCTATAAAGCCTTAAGATCTTCTATTTAATTTAAACACCTAAATTAATATTTTTAGATACGTTGTAATCAATTTGAGCAGGTTTTTTTAAATTGAGATTGTTCATGATTTCAATATATTCATCAACACTACTTACTTGCAATCTTGGATTTTGTTTTTTTTCTTTTCCAATCGTGCTTACTTTTTCACCTTTATAATCATGAGCAGGGTACAAAAGAGTTTCCTCAGGTAATTTTAAAAGTTTATTAAAAATTGAGTCATAAGCATCTTTTGAACTACCATTTTGAAAGTCTGTTCGACCAGTCCCGTTAATTAGAAGTGTGTCACCTGAAAAAAGATAATTATCCATTAAAAAGCTATAACTATCTGAAGTATGTCCAGGAGTATACATCGCTCTAATTTTCAGATTATCTAGATTAATATATTCATCATCTTTTACTTTAATTTCAACGGCATCTGCAGGAGTATGGGCGCCCATAATAGTAGAACATTTAGTAATATCTTTAAGCTTAGATGCCCCTGTTACATGATCTGCATGTATGTGGGTATCAATTACTTTTACTAATTTTAAATCTAACTCCTTTAGTAAATTTATGTATTCGCCAACATTTTCTATCACAGGATCAATAATTAATGCCTCTCTTCCTTTTCCAGATGAGACTAAATAGGTATATGTAGAAGAGTTTTTGTCGAATAATTGTTTGAAAATCATTTAATTATAATAACACATAAGTACAAATTGACCCATTGTAAAAATAATACGAAGAATTATTTCTAAATAAACTATGAAAATATTAAAATTTTTAATTATCTTTTTATTTACGTTCACGTTTGCCTATGCTGATAAAAATATGAAAATCGGCTCTAAAGGTAAAGAAAGTGAAGTCTCACGTGTAGTTAAAGTTGTGATGTATGACAACTATTATGAACCAAGTTCATTTCAAATTAAAGCTGGTGAAACAATTAAATTTGAAGTGGAAAATGCCGGAATGCTTGTCCACGAATTTAATATTGCAAATAAAATGATGCATATAAAACATCAACCAGAAATGATTAAAATGGTTGAAAATGAAATTTTATTAGCTGATTCCATTGATAAAGAAAAAATGAAAAAAATGGCAAAAATGGATAAAGCTATGGCCCATTCACATAGTAATAGTGTTTTACTTGAACCAAAACAAAAGGGTGAAATCATTTGGAAATTTGATAATGCAGTTAACATTGAAGTTGCTTGCAATGTTCCTGGCCATTATCAAGTTGGAATGATTGCTAAAGTTGATATAAATTAACTTAATGGACACAACTGCGAAGGCTAATTTTCATTGGTCATGCAAACATACTTGGAAAAGAAGTGCTAAAAATACCGCTTGGTGTTTGTTGGGTTGTGCAATCGGTGATTTAGGTACAATTTTATTTTTTCAGCTAACAAAAATTCCATTTCCTGTTTTAGGAATTATGATTTTAGCTATCATTAATGGTTTGATCACAAGTATCATTTTGGAGACAATTATATTAATGAGACAAAGTTTTGATTTTTCAAAAGCTTTTAAAACTGCAATTGGAATGAGTTTTATATCAATGATAAGTATGGAAGTTGCTATGAACTTAACTGATTACTTTTTAACGGGTGGAGCAATATTAACATGGTGGGTTGTGCCAATTATGCTCTTAGCTGGTTTTTTAACTCCTTGGCCCTATAATTATTGGCGATTAAAAAAATTTAATATTGCGTGTCATTAAAGAATTGGGACAATAAAACTTGGCTTTCATCAACTAGTTATATTAAATCATTTAACAAATTCTTAATTAAAGAAACTAAACTCAATAAGAATTCTGAAATTTTAGATATTGGATGTGGAAGAGGTAAGATATTAGGAAATCTAACATCTAAGCTTAGATTGGCTTATAAGCCAATAGGTATTGATATTGAGCAACATAAAGACCGAGATAAAAGAATTATTTTTAATAAAACAGATGCAATAAGTTACTTAAAAAAGAATAGAAAAAAATTTGATTTAATTTTACTAAAACAAACAATTCATTTTTTACCACTTAAAGATATAAAAAAACTACTTTTACTATGTATGAATTGCCTTAATTTTGGTGGTCGGATAGCAATATTTACATTGGCCACATCTAAAAATGAAATTCCAACTTTTTTAAAAATGAAAAAAAAATTAAGTAAATCGCTTAAAAGAGATCAAAAGATACTGAGATATATAAATGGTTTATATCCCGGAAGTGTTTCGAAGACGTTTTCTTTCAAAGTAAAGATATCGAGAGAGAAATATGTGGAAATGATTAAAAATCGATACATTTCAACATTATTGAATTTAAGTAGTGCAGATATTTTAAAAGGAATAAAAGAAATCAGCAGGAAATATAACAAAAGACTAAATTTTAGAGATAAATTAATTTGCCGAATTTTAAAAAAGTAAATTCAATTTACTTAAGGGGTCGCCCCTTTGCTCTCCAGCCAAAAGAGCTCCCTTAAGTCGCCTTGATGGCATTTAAGTCCGAATGGACTTTAAGTTTTTTGTTTTCGTTTTTATGAAATATAAAGCTACCCAGCTAAGTGTCAGGTGGCATTTGATTCATTAAAACTACCTCCTTAATTAGAAGTTAAATTTCAGCTAGGTTGTATTCAAGATATTTATTTGCAAATTAATTAAATATATTTCTTGAATACAACCTAACTATTTATTAGTCTTCCCGCATCTTAAAAAAACTTCACTTAAAAATAGAAAATTAAAAATTGCATTGAGTTTTAATATCTATATTGTTTCATTATGAAATATGTAAAAGGATTAATTAACTTACTTGTAAGCTTAATTGTCTCTACGATAATTATTTACGCTATAAATATTGCAGCAGGTTTTGCTGGAGCTGATTACACATTTAGTCATGGGGAAACATTTGTAATTTGGATATTAATGGCAATATTAGTAAACAATTGCTTTAACAAATAATTTATATATTGAATTTTCTTTTCAAGTGTTTGAGTTTTCCCTCAGTGCTATCATAATCTATATAGCAACCTTGTAAAAATCGATTACCTTCATTAGCATTATATTCGGTTCTGCCATGAAGAAGTCTATAGTTATCCATCATTAATAAATCACCAGGTTTAAATTTAAATTCAATTCTGAATTTTTTTGAATTGTACATTTCTGAAATTTTGTTTCTAGCTGCGTAATATAATTCTAATTTTTCCTTATCCATTAAGGGGACAAAATCTAATCGAGGACTAAATCTGACTTGTTTAAGTCTTTTGTTTTCATCAAGTTGGATCATCTCTGCCCAGTCTTCTAAAACAACATTATCATCCACAAATTGAAATCTGACTTTTATTTCAGTTAAAATTTGGAAAAAACTAGGATGTTCTTTTTTTAACTCTTCCGTTACGGCAAGACCATCAACCAATGTGGATAAGCCACCACCAACTTCATTTTCGATGCAATGCAGCAATTGTATACAAGGTACTGGTTTTCTATAAGGATTGTCAGTATGTGGTGCTAAAGGCAATGAAGTATAGGCAAGATCATTTGGATTTGGTTTTGATTTAACATTAAAAAACTCGCCAAAGTTAGTTCGTCTAATACTTCCAATTGAATTAGCAAAATTGACAATAAAGTTATCTTGGGTAGGAACATTTTCAAATATAACAAATCCATATTTGTAAAAGTCTAATAAAGATTCATACATTATTTTTTCCTCAAAAAAGTTTTTATTAAACTTATAAATATTGTTATTTTGAAAGTCTGATTTCCATGAAATCTTATTGATAAAGTATAATTCATTATCTTTCTCAAACTCTTTAAGTATATTTTCGATAACTAGTTTTGCGTATGCACCATCTTTAAAACTTACCTCAAGAAATTTATCTGAAATATTCACTTTTGAAATTTCTGAGCTACTTTTAAGCATTGTTGGATCAAATAATCTTTGTTGAGTTTTTTGATCTAAAAAGTTCTCGCTATTCACCCGTTCTCTTAGCCAAAAAGGGTGGATTTCTTTTTTTGCACCCTGTTTTTCAAAAAACACTTTGTTATCAGTTAATTCTATTTTCATACAATAATAAGAGAATTATTTAAAATTTTACTTTAATCAATATAAATTAAATAGTAATAGTCCCATGTGTCAAAATTAAATTCATCAGATTTTAAAAGGTATTCTAAGTTTGTTGATGGCTTAGCTAGAAAACTTACTAAGTTTTATTATTCTAAACTTAATAGAACTTTTAAAGTCTCTAACAAATTAAGAGGCAAGGGATTCGATCCTGTTACAACCTCAGATAAAGCTTTTGAAAAATTTATCAGGAAAGAGATAGGAAAAAGGTTTCCTGATCACCAAGTCATAGGTGAGGAGTTTGGCAAAAAGAAAACTAAAAGTGATTTTACTTGGGTCATTGATCCAATCGATGGAACCAGATCTTATGTAATTGGTAATCCTACTTGGAGTAACTTAATTTCTTTGAATTATAAAGGCAACCCTGTAATTGGACTGGCAAATTATCCCGTTCTTAAAAAACATTATTTTAATGCCTCTGATAAAGTTGCATATGTTGTGGATCAAAGAAAAAAAAGAAAAATAAAAGTTAATAAAAAAATCTTATTTAAAAATATAAAGATGTCTGCTGCTTTTCATGGCATGTTATCTTTAAATAAACAAAAAAAAATACCCAAAATTTTAAAACTAATGCAGTTTCCTTGTGCAGATGCTCTTAGCTACTCACATCTTGCAGAAGGTAAAGTTGATGTGGTTATTCAATGTGGAAATAAAATTTGGGATATTCATCCTTTGATACCAATCATTAAAGCAGCTGGTGGAGTTGTTAGTACATGGAAAAATGCAAATGCGGTTAAAGGTGGAAATATTGTTGCTTCAGTTAATAACAATATTCATAATAAAATTTTAAAAATGCTTAGACCAATAACTAAGTAGTTTTACCAAGAGTATTCAAAAGAATTACACCGACAACAATTAGAGCTATCCCAATAATACCATAAAGATTTGGTATTTGATTGTATTTAAACACGCCAAATAAAGTTACTGCAGTAATTGTTAGTCCCCCGTACGTAGCATAAGTGAAACCTACCGGAATGATATTCATTGCTTTTGATAAACAAAAAATACAAGCGATTATTGATATTGCACAAAAAATTGTCGGGCCAATATTGGTAAATCCATTAGTTGATTTTAAAAAACCATTTGAAGTAATGCCCAAGATAATTGCCAGTAGAAGAAATATATATCCAGATAAATTAGTCATAAATTTAATTTGTTTTACCAAGAAGATTAACTATTAACACTCCTGAAATAATTAAAGTTAAACCAACAATAGTGTAAATGTCTGGCATTTGATTAAATTTATATACCCCAACAATTGTTGTGGCAATAATACATAGACCTGCAAATGAGGCATAAGTAATACCCACAGGAATAGTTTTCATAACAATTGATAATGTAAACATACAAGCAACTATTGTTATTGCTGTTAATAAGCTTGGTAATAATAATGTAAAACCATTAGCTCCTTTAGCAAAACCATTTGCTGCAGTCCCCAAAATTACTGCAAGTATAAGAACTATGTAGGCAATTATATTACTCACAATATAAAGAGTATTATTATTTGGTAATTTTATCTACAAATTTTTCTACTATCGGAGCTACAATTGTTGTAGCAACTAATGCAACCGGTAAGCTTACTGACCAAGCTTTAAAAAATCTCTTATAATAAAGTTCATCATAACCTGTATTGATATATGTAATTATAAGTGTCATGATCAAGCTCATGCCAAGACCCATAAAAAATATGAATATTAATTTTGAATATTTTTTTGGAAACATAGAAAATTATAAATCAAAAATTAAGAAATAAAAATAAATTACCCATAAAAAACAAGCTGCCATCGTTATAAAAATTATCGTTACTCCAGTAGCTGTCTCATTTTTGTATTTTTTATTTACCTCTTTTCGCCATTTTTTTGGATAAAGTGGGATAGTCAATGCGTAGATGATTAAAAAAATATCAAGTGCAGTTATAGCTATACAAATAAAGAGTAATTGACTCACCTATTTTGGCATTGGAGTGGCGCCAGTCTCTAAACTTATAATTTTTCCATCTTTGTATTTATAAACTGCCATTACCGCCTCAACATTTCCGTCATTAAATGTAACTATTGAATGGTGAACTCCAATTTCATCATTTTCATAGACTACTCTAGCTTTGTCTTGGTTTATATCACCGCTCATTGCCCACTTTATAACATCAGCTTTACCTATGGTGTTTCCTGATTTGTGCATTGTGAATTTAAAGTCATCATGTAAAAGTTCATTCATAGTTGACTCATCTTTTTTATCAATTGCATTAGTATATTTCTCTAACATCGACATTTAATACTCCTTTTTTGTTAAATATAAATTTTGTCACTAAAACCATAGATCATCACAGCACTAAGTATAGTCAAAACTAATGGAGCATAAATTCCTTCATCCGATGTTTTGTCTGTGTGTCCAAGTTTATTAATTTTTGTGTTATAAAAGCCAACAATAAATGCAGATAAGTTTTGTAAGAAGATTAAGTTAAAGAATGCCCAGGTTGTCTCCAAACCATTAGGTCTTACAAAACCAACATAAATAGCCATAACTACAGAACCAAGGAATATTGATCCAAAAAATCTAACCATTCCAGCACCAGTATCATCGATACCATATTTATCTAAGAAGGACTTTGTCTGGAAAACGCATCTAAATCCATAATAAGCAAATCCTATAAAATGGATTATAAAAACGGCTAAATAAAATATTCCATTAAATTTTTCTATCATCGAGCTCCTTAATCGTTGAATACCATTCTCATTTCATCTTGTATTGTACCTTCTTTAAAGACTCCCTTCATTTTTTTTTGAAGTTCTATAAATTTAGGATCTGCAGACATGTTTTGATCATTTTCAAATGCTTTGTCTGTAAACTGTTCTCCCACAAGAGTTTCTCTAACTGTTCTTGGATTTCCACCAATTTGAAAAGAAAAATAAACTTCATGATCAGGATAATGTTTTTTTCTTACTTCAGCCAAACCTTTGGAAATTTCCATTGCCTCACTAAGCTTGTCATCATAAACTCCGATGGTTCTTGTGTAAATTGCTTTCATTATTTATCCCTATTTTGCGTTATAATCCATTACCTGGTCTGTGCACTCAGTAAATTTGTGAGGTTCAAAGAAGTCGTTCATTTGACCTAGTTGGTTAATTATATCTTCCTCACTATTTCCTTTCCACCAGCAAAACATTTGCATTGTATCAGCTGGTGTATTCCAAGTCATTTGACACGCAGCTTTATCACTAGTCATTGATTTAATAATATCCTCCATTTTCATTGAGGCTACTGTTTCGCTAAATTTATCTTTCATTTCTTTAGATTTGAAAGTGTGAGTTACCATATAGTTTTTCATTTTTCTCCTTTGTGTTTAGCTTTTAAATAAAGCAAGAGCTTCATTTAAAAGTTTTTCAGACTTAGCATGATCACCATTATTATGGGCATCCATACCTTGATCTTTAAGTTCTTGAGCTTTTTTAATTTTTTCATCAATATTTTTAGCTAACATCGGACATGAACCTGCATATGCTGAGCTAACAAATAAGACCAAACAAAGCGTTAACATTATTTTTTTCATTTATACTCCTTATAAATTTACTTCAGATAGTTCATATAATTTAGCGCTCTCTACACACTCTGCGTAAATAGCCTTCGCGGTAGGATTGTTCCCAGTTACAAATTCTTTCATTCCAGCTTCATTATGAACATTCACTTTAAATAACATCCCACTTTTATCTGGAATCATGGCTCCAACAGTTTTTTCTGGATAGGCAACGCTTTTTCTAACACCCATCCCTTCATCTGATTGCATCCATCCCATGAAAGTTTCTAATTTACCCTCTTTAAGTTTAAGGAATACTAACATTTCTTTTTCCATTTTTTCTCCTTTTAAATTAATACAAAGTCTGAACTACTTTTTTAACTCTTTCAGCTCCATTCGGAACTAAAGCTTCAACAAATGTATGACATTTTTCAGTTTTAGCTTGGTCGTATTTGGAGCCATAATGTTTATCAACTGCTTTATTAACACCTTCATCCCATTCTTTTTCTGGAATACCAATTTCAAGAGCATACGTTTTTAAAACTTTTACTGTTGAAATAGATTTTTCTTTCATGCCATATTCAAATTTTTCACCAGATGGTAAAAAGTAATTTGCCATATAAATTCCAATACAATCCCAGGCTTTAGATTTATCATCCTTACTCATACCTGCATGTGCAGATGTAAAAATTAATAAGGATAGTATTACTGCTATATATTTCTTCATGATCCCTCGATGTTAATTAATATTATTCTAAAAATGTAACTGTTTTGTTACATGGCTGATATGCGATATTATAACCAGCTAGGTATTGGAAGGTTTTTTTCCTTTAAAAAAGATTTATTAAACATCTTTGAGTTGTATTTATCAGACTTATCACAAAGAATAGTTACAATAGTTTTTCCTGGGCCAAGTTCTTTTCCAAGTCTAATTGCACCTGCAATATTTACACCACAACTGGTTCCTAAACTTAAACCCTCATTTTGAATTAAATCATAAAGTATTGGTAAGGACTCTTCATCACTAATTGAATAAGCACCATCAATTTTTGCCTCAGCAAAATTTTTAGTTACTCGACTTGAACCAATTCCTTCAGTAATTGATCCTCCTTCAGCTTTTAATTCACCATTCGTAATATAATTATAAAGAGCAGAACCTGTCGGGTCAGATAAATAAATTTTGATATCTTTATTTTTTTCTTTTAAAAATTTACTTACACCACCTATTGTTCCTCCTGTTCCAGAAGCACAAACAAAACCATCAACCTTACCATCAGTTTGTTCCCAGATTTCTGGTCCTGTGGTTTCATAGTGACCTTTTGCATTAGCAGTGTTATCAAATTGATTAGCCCAAACTACACCATTATTATTTGTACTTTTTAATTCTTCAGCAAGACGACCTGCAACTTTTACATAATTGCCATCATCTTTATATGGTTTGGGTGGTACCAACCTAAGATCTGCACCAATGTTTTTTAAAGTATCTTTTTTTTCTTGTGTTTGATTATCATTCATTACAATAATTGTTTTATAACCTAAAGAATTTCCTAAAAGACATAAACCAATTCCAGTATTTCCAGCAGTGCCTTCAACTATAATTCCACCCTCTGAAATTAATTTTTTTTCCTGTGCATCCTTAATTAAAGCAAGAGCAGCTCTATCTTTAACTGATCCACCTGGATTAAGATATTCTGCTTTACCAAAAATGTGACATCCTGTGATTTCAGAAGCTGCTTTTAATTTAATTAAAGGAGTATTTCCAATCGACTCAAGAAAGTTATTTT
>CACDUM010000011.1:0-29907 GCA_902555965.1 uncultured Pelagibacteraceae bacterium
TTTTGTAAAATCAATAAAATATTTCTCTAAGTCATTCATAGATTTGTAAAAATCCATATGCTCTCTGTCTATATTTGTTATAATTGAATATGTAGGAGGTATATGAAGGAAACTTCCATCAGACTCATCTGCTTCCAAAACTGTCCAATCACTCTTTCCTAATTTAGCAGTATTTTTGATAGAATTTATTACCCCTCCATTAATAATTGTTGGATCTAATTTAGTTTTTTGCAGTATTGAGGAAATTAAAGAAGTTGTTGTGGTCTTGCCATGTGAACCAACTACAACAATATTTTTCATAAGAGAAACAATATGAGCTAACATTCTTCCTCTGGTAATAATTGGAAGTTTTTTTCTTCTAGCTTCAATATATTCTGAATTATTTTTTTTTATTGCTGAGGAAATGACTGCTATTGTTGCATTCTTTAAATTTTGTTTTTTTTGACCAATAAAAACTTTTATTTTTTCTTTTTTCAATCTATCTATATTTTTATTTGATGATAGGTCACTACCTTGCACTTTAAATCCTTTACCTTTCATAATTAAAGAAAGTCCACTCATGCCAATACCACCGATGCCAATGAAGTGAATAACCTCAGTTTTTGCTAATTCAATTTTCATCAATTATTTTAATATTTTTTTACTTAATTTTTTTTGTTTCAAAATTTACATACATTAAAAATAGATTAATATCTTTTATAGATTCCGAAACCGGAACTTACAATTTTCAATCAGACAGAGCTTTAGAATCCATTACGAGTGGAGGCTTTTTTGGGAAAGGTATAGGGGAGGGAACTTTAAAAAATAGAGTTCCAGAGGCACATACAGATTATATTATTTCAGTAATTTCTGAAGAGTTTGGTGTAATTGCCATAATTTTAATCTTTTTATTGTTTTTAGTATTTATTTACTCAGTGTTTAAAAAAGTTAATTTTGAAAATGATGAAACTATTAAATTAATTTTAGTTGGATCTGTAAGCCTTATATTAATGCAAACTATAATTCATATTGGAGTAAATATTAGATTATTTCCTACAACTGGTATGACATTACCATTTATAAGTTATGGTGGTTCCTCAATAATAAGTATTTCAATTTTATCTGGAATAATTTTGAATTTTACAAAAAGAAATCTAAATCAAAATGATAGACCTTTTTTTGGATCTTTGATTTGAGTAAAAGAATAACCTAAATCCAGGAGTATCCCTCTAATTTTTTCATTTTTAAGTTTGAGGTTGTCTAATTGACTAAACTTTTTATGCTTGAAAATAAATCTGTTTGGGAACTTTTCAGAAATTTTATCTGCAATTTTTTTACTTTCTATATCTCTATCAAGTGCAATTACCTGGGTATCTTTATAACTTAAAATTTTTTTTGTGTAACCACCTTGACCAAAAGTACAATCAATAAATGTGCCACCATGTTGAGGGGTAATAATGCTAATTATTTCATTAAGCAATACCGGATAATGTTTTGGAGCATCCGATACCATGGTGGCTTCCATTTATTTTTTCGAAGACCATTAATTTTTTTGTCTTCGTAAAAATGCAGGTATTTCTAAATCATCCTCTTCTTGATCTTCATCTGATGATCCAAGTAAATCTTCAGATGTTGAAACTTGATTTTCTGTATTAAATAGATCTGGTTCATCTGTATCCACACCAAATTCCTTTAAATCATTTGAAGATTCCTCAGTATTAGACGAGCTTAATGCTTCATGTGAAAAAGAAGTATCATTGTCCTCTGAGATATTTTCAACAATATTTTCAGCTTCTTGATTTTTTAACAATTCTTCATGATACTGATTGTTTACTTCATCAACTGACTGACTCTGAATACCTTCTGATACTATCTCATTTTCGAGTTTTAGTGCAGTTGCACCATCAGAAATTGGGTTGGAATTAGTATTCTGGAAATTAAAAGAGGTTGTACCTGCAGTTGTACTAAAATCAGAATAGCCAGGATTTCGATTTTGAATACGATGTACCATGTTAATAACTGATTTTGTTTCTGGTTGTTGGCCATCTAAAGATGTGGCTACAATTGAAACTCTCATTTTTCCATCAAGTTCTGGATCTGTGATAGCGCCAATAATTAATTCAGCTTCAGGATCTACTTCTGCTCTAACCTTATTGACTGCTTCATCAACTTCAAATAATTTAAGATCTTTACCACCAGTAATATTGACTAATAATCCTTTTGCTCCTTTTAAAGTATAATCATCAATTAATGGATTACTAATAGCCATCTCGGCTGCTTTCATTGATCTACCTTCTCCTTCAGCTTCACCAGTACCCATCATAGCTTTACCCATTGAAGCCATAACAGATTCCACATCAGCAAAATCAAGATTGATCAATCCAGGTCTTACCATTAAATCAGTAATACTCTGAACACCATGCATTAAAACGTTATTTGAAAGATTAAACGACTCTTCAAATGTAGTTTGTTCATTAGCTATCTTGAACAAATTCTGATTTGGAATAACTATAATTGTATCAACATGTCTTCTTAGTTCCTCCAAACCTTGTTGAGCTCTTCTCATTCTTGAAGGACCCTCATATAAGAATGGTAATGTAACTACCCCAACAGTTAAAATATTTAACTCTTTAGCAGCTCTTGCAATAACGTGTGCAGCACCCGTACCTGTTCCACCGCCCATTCCAGCAGCTATGAAAACCATATTTGCACCTTGTAGAATATTTACTATATCATTTAAAGATTCGTCAGCAGCAGCTTGACCAATATCGAGTTTTGCCCCAGCTCCTAAACCTTTAGTCAAATTTAAACCAATTTGAATTTTAGATTTTGCTTTGCTATGTTTTAAATCTTGAGCATCAGTATTAACTGCAATAAATTCAACACCTTGCATTCCATTATCAATCATTTCATTGATCGCATTTCCACCTGCTCCACCTATTCCCATAACCAATAATCTTGGTTGAAGCTCTTTTATTTCTGGTACCTTAAAATTAATTGTCATTTTGTTATCCCCCGTTATTTATTTAGTTGATGCTCCCATTTAAGGCTGGCTCGATTTAGATTAGCTTTTTTTCTTGCATTGACCTTAAATTTTTCAAATATTGTTGGCTCCCAAATTTGGAATGTTTTACCCTGACCAACAAAGACCATGCTATTTTTGATTTTTGCATGTTTTAATAATTTTGGAGTAAGTGAAATTCTTCCTTCACTATCAAATTGTAAATTTGTGCTTTCTGATAAAATTGATGTTGCAAAAAAATCTCTTTTTTCCTCAAACGGATTTAAAGAGTCTATAGAATTTGAAATTTTTTCTATTCTGTCTTGAGGCCACGCCTCTATTGATTGATTATTAAATGATGGATAACAAATTACACCATTATAACCCAAGTTAGACAAATATGATCTATAGCTTGCAGGCACCGACACCCTTCCTTTTTTGTCCAATTTGTTTTGGTAAGTCGATAAAAACATAAACCATAAAGTCCTATAAATCCCATATTTGGGAATTTATGGGATATTATGGGTTTTTTTGAAATGAGTCAACAATTACTATTTATAATTGAAATATGTTGATTGAAGACGTTAATGAATCAAAACGTGAACATTTAAAGGATATTTATTTTTGGTTAAAAGCCAGATGAACTATAAGCCGGGTTCTGTCGTTTAAACTTACCATTTGTCTAGGCTCAAGATCGCTCTTAAGCTCAAGCAACTAACCCTGATGACGAGCCAAAGATAGCTTTTAGTTTTTCAACAATGTCATCTCTACTTAGTCTTGCTCTCAGTGGGGTTTTCCAGCGTTCATTGTTACCAATAGAACCGGTGTGCTCTTACCACACCTTTTCACCCTTGCCTTGTTAAGGCGGTATATTTTCTGTGGCACTATCCCTAGGGTTGCCCCTGCCAGGTATTACCTGGCACTGCATCTTTGTAGAGTCCGGACTTTCCTCTTTAAAATTTCAAAGCGATAAGTCGTTCATCTGGCCATATCAATTTATTGCTAAAATTTGATATTTCAAGCTAAATTTTTATTGTTCAAGAAGGTTTTTACTGATTAACAAGCACTCTTTATCAATCTTACCATTAACAAGACTTTGTCTAAATCGTCTTTGAAAAGCTAGTGTAAGGTACTTCATATTTTTTCGAAATTTGAAACCTTGAACATCATTATATCCAATTTTATGAAGATTTTTTAGGAAAACCTTTTTCTCAATATTTGTTAAAAGATTGTCATGTCTAAATTTTTTAATTTTTTTTTGATTTAAATTGTGCCAAAAAACTAATTTTTTTTTCGCTAATATTTCCCAAGGAAATTTTTCACCAGGATCTTTTTTACGACTCGGTGATATATCGGAGTGACCAAGAACACAGTTTTTTTCTACCCTATATTTTTTTATTAGAAAATAAAGTAATTTTTTAAGTGATAAAATTTGTTTAGATGAAAAATTTCTATAACCATACTGGTGGCCAGGATTAGTAATTTCAATTCCAATTGAATTTTTATTTAATGATGTAAAATGCTTCCAGCTTGAAACACCAGCGTGCCAAGCCTCATAAAGATCAGGAACCAAATTTATTATTCCACCATTATTTTTTATCAAATAATGTGAACTAACTTTTGATTTTGGGTCTTGCAGTCGTTTAATAGCTGCAGTTTCTTTTTTCATACCTGTGTAATGAATTATAATAAATTTAATTCTGTTTTTTACTCTTTTGGGTAAATTAAAATTTTGGGAATAACTTGTGGCCATTTTTAAGCCTATTTTTTGATGCATTTTTATATTTAATTAATACTCATTTTACTTTATGGTCTAATATAATATAAAATTTACATGATAAAAAAATTCTTAATTATTATATTTACAACCCTTGCGTTAACTCTAAATGCCAACGCTGGATCTGATGGAGATTTAATATTAAAAAAAAATGAACCTTCAGAAGTAAAGGATTGCTTTCAAAAGATTAATAGAGTGACTTTTGCATTTAATCAAACTTTAGATGGAGTGATTTTCAAACCTGCTGCATCATTATACAGAAAACTACCTTCACCAGCTAAAACTGGAGTAAGTAATTCATTAGAAAATATTTCCCATTTATTGACAATACCAAACAATGTTTTACAAGGAGATTTCAAACAAGCTGGAATTAATACTGGAAGATTTATTATAAATACAACATTAGGTATTTTGGGAATTTTTGACGTCGCTCAATATCTAGGACTTACAAATTATGAAAAAGAAGACTATGGCCAATCTCTAGCAAAAGCAGGAGTTGGTCCAGGATGTTATATTGTTCTACCAGTTTTAGGTCCCAGTACAATTAGGGATACAGTGGCTTCAACTTTAAATTTCTTAGGTGGAGACCCTTGGTATAACATAACAGTCAACAAAGACACTCAATATTTTGAAAATTCAGATTATTATTTTTCAAAAGGTGCATCTGGTGTAGACTTCAGGGCCAAAAATTATGACTCAATTGAAAACTTAGAAAACAATTCACTAGACTTTTATGCGTCAGTCAAAAGCCTATACTTACAAGATCGACAACAAAAAATTCTTAACTCAAGAAAAATAGTAAACACCCAAGACGATAGTGATTGGGAAGAGATAAGCCAATAAAAATTCAAAGAATGAATAAAAAAAAAATTATTCTAGTAATTTTTTTATACTTTTTTACATTGAACAGCTCCTTCTCAATTGAGGCCGATGTATTTGTACAATCAACTGTTAATAGAGCATCTAAAATACTTTCTGAAAATTTATCAAAAGATGAAAAGATTGAAAAACTTAAAATAATCGCTGAGGAAACAGTTGATATTAAAGGTATCGGTTTCTATACACTTGGATCTATAAGAAAAAACCTGGATGGTGACCAAAAAAAGAAATACTCAAGATTATTTAGAGAATATTTTCTAAAAAGCTTTTCTAGTAGGTTATCTGAATATACAAATCCAGAAATTGATGTTCTATCGAAAGAAGTTCTTAGTGAAAATTATACAATTGTAAATAGCCTTTTAAAAGGTACCTCTGAAAGACCTGAGGTCAAAATTGATTGGAGAGTTTACACTAAAAATCCAGAAAATCCTTTGATCAGAGACTTAATTATTGAAGGTTTAAGCTTAGCTAGAACACAAAAAGAAGAGTTTGCATCTATTTTAAACTCAAATGACAATGACATTAACGTATTATTTAACACACTAGAGGAATTTTCAAAAAATTAATAAAAAAAAATTTGGTGGGCCCGCCAGGACTCGAACCTGGGACCAATACATTATGAGTGTACTGCTCTAACCAACTGAGCTACAGGCCCTAAATTAATCTTTTCTACTTTGTTTTATAATTTTAATCAATAAACAAATCTCAGAATGGTGGGCCGTGTTGGTTACGCTCCAACTACCCCTGCAATGTCAATGCAGTACTCTACTATTGAGCTAACGGCCCAAAATCAATCTTAACTTTCTAAGAAACTTTTTAGTTGTTTTGATCTACTAGGGTGTTTTAATTTTCTAAGTGCTTTTGCTTCTATTTGACGAATTCTTTCTCGAGTAACAGAAAACTGCAAACCAACTTCCTCTAATGTATGATCAGTATTCATACCAACTCCAAATCTCATTCTTAGAACTCTTTCCTCTCTTGGTGTCAAGGTTGATAAAATTTTAGTTGTAGCTTCTCCTAAATTTGATTTAATTGCTTGTTCAAGAGGAGCTAAAGCTTTTGTGTCCTCTATAAAGTCTCCTAAACTGCTATCTTCCTCATCGCCAACAGGTTTTTCTAAAGATACTGGTTCTTTAGAAATTTTTAAAACTTTTCTAACTTTATCTAATGGCATCCTTAGTTTTTTTGCTAATTCCTCTGGGGTTGCCTCTCTACCAAATTCACTTAAAATTAATCTTTGAGTTCTCACAATTTTATTAATTGTTTCAATCATGTGAACAGGAATTCTTATTGTTCTAGCTTGATCAGCTATTGATCTTGTAATTGCTTGTCTAATCCACCATGTGGCATACGTAGAAAACTTGTAACCTCTTCTATATTCAAATTTATCTACTGCTTTCATCAATCCTATGTTTCCTTCTTGAATTAAGTCCAAAAACTGCAACCCTCTATTTGTATATTTTTTGGCAATCGAGATAACTAATCTTAAGTTAGCTTCAACCATCTCTTTTTTTGCTATTCTTGACTCTTTTTCACCCTTTTGGACTCTGCTTACAAGTTTTTTGAAATCTGTTACAGACATTCCTATTTTATCACTAAATTCAATTAATCTTTCCCGAATATCTTTAAATTTATCTTTATTTTTTGAAAAGAATTGTTTCCACGTTGAGTTAGTATCTAGGAATTTTTTAAGATTTGGATTGATTTCGTTTCCTACATAAAATTTTAAAAATTCATTTCTTGGAATTTTATGATCCATGGCTAGTCTCATTAAATTTCCTTCCAAAGAAATTATTTTTCTATTTTCGACATAATGTTTTTGAACTAATCCTTCCAAAACTGAGGGGGATAATTGAAGGGATTTAATATCCTCTAAAATTTCTTTTACGAGTTTCTCGTAACTTTTTTCTTTGGCTGGAGAAAAAATTTTTGAGTTTAAAATACAATCAAGTTTTTCTTTTTGATATTTTATTAGTTTGTTGTAATCTTTTGTTAAGGTGTTGACAGTTTTAAGAACTTTTGGTTTTATTTCCGTTTCCATCGCAGCTAGTGTTGGGTTAAAATCCTCATCACCCTCTTCACCAGAATTCTCTTCATTGTCAGCTTCACCCGAATTTTTTTGTTTTGCGCTTGGGCCTGTTGTCTCGTCTTCCATATAATTAGTGTCAATATCAATAATTTCTCGAACCAAGATTTCGTCTTTTTGAAGTTTTTCATTCCACTCAAAAAATTGCTGAGCTGTAATTGGGCTTTGCGATAATGCAATTAGCATTACATCTTTTCCAGCCTCTATTCTTTTTGCGATAGCAATTTCACCTTCTCTGGATAAAAGTTCGACTCCACCCATTTCTCTTAGATACATTCGAATTGGGTCATCACTTTTTTCGATAGTTTTTCCCTCATCTTTTGAGGAGCCCTCTTTTTTTCTTAAAACTTTGAAGTCAGATTTTTTTTCTACTAACGTGATTTTTTCATCCAATATATGAATAAACGCTTGGGCTAAATTTTGATCTGAAAGATTTCGTTTTCCAAGAGATTTACTTAATTCATCATATGTTATAAATCCCCTATGGGTTCCACGCCCCATTAAACGAGCAAATGATTTTGTAATTATTCTTTCCACACTAATATATTTGAGGAATTGTATATAATGGCAAATTTAGGAAAATCCATTGTTAATTTAATTAAGTTAATTGATATTTTGCTTTTTTTTAAGCTCTTTTAGCTCATTAAATGTCGTTTCACTCAAATCTTTTGAAAATTTCGATTCTAATTCCTGTATCCTAAATTCTAAATCATAATTGTTTAAATCACGAGTTATGTCCTCTAATATCTCAATTATTTCATGATCCTCATTAAATTTCTTTTTTTGTAAAATGTGTTTAATGGGAGCAAATTTCGTAATTTTATCAATTAATTGAGTATCAATATCTAATTGATCAACAGACAAATTGGTATCTAAGTTTAATTTTAATAAAATTTTTTCAAAAATTTGTTTATTTACTTCAGAGAATAATTTTACATCCTTAAGCAAATTGATGTAATTTCGCATCAAATTCAAATTATCAAGAACAAGATAAATTAATGAAAATTCTTTTAATTCTACACCTGACAATGATTGACTTTCGTTGAAGTACTTTTTGGTCTTCTCTAAAGATCTAGTCTTTTTCACATACAAGTTTTTTTGATTTTGATTTGTATATGGAGTTAATCCAGAAATTTTTTCTATGAAATATTCTAAGACGTATTTTTTAATATAATCATCCTTTATTGTGTTAGCTATGGATCTTAATTTTTTTTCAAAAATTGCCATAGAAGATGGATTGTTTTGTGTATTTTTTTTATAATGATTAAATATGAATTGATGAATTGATATTTTGTTTTGTTTTGAATAATCAAAAAAATATTCTTTACCATTTTTATTGACAAAACTATCTGGATCTTCTTGATCTGGTAAAAATAAAAATGATATTTGCTTTTCAGGTTTCATATCTTTAATAGAATTTTCTGCAGCTCTTAAAGCTGCCTTATAGCCGCTTTCATCACCATCAAAACAAATAATAATATCATTAAAAAACTGAAAAAGAGTAAATATTTGTTTATCTGTTAAAGAAGTGCCTAAATTAGCAACAGCATTTTCTATTCCATTTTTACTTAAACCAACAACATCCATATAACCCTCAACTAAAAAAATATTGTCAAACTTATTGGATAATTTTCTTGCTAAATCTAAATTGTATAAGTTGGATCCTTTTTTGAAGAATAATGTTTCTGGGGAATTTACATACTTAGCAAGAAAATCACTTTTTTCAATTATTCTACCCCCTAAAGCGATTGGTTGTGCTGAAATATTATTAATTGGAAAAATTAATCTTCCTCTAAATCTTTCAATATAAATATTTTTCTTTTCATCTAAATAAAATAATCCTGTTTCTAGCAAATCATTAATTTGATAATTTTTTTTTAATTCTTCAAATAAATTTGGATTCTTTTCTACAAAACCGATTTTAAATTTTTTAACCTGATCTTTGTTAAGTGATCTACTTTTTAGATAATCTCTTGCTTTAGAATATTTTTCATTTTTCAAAAGTTGATTATTGTAAAAGTCCACATATTCTAAGAAAATAGATGAGTATATTTTCCACTTTTTTTCTCTTTCTTCATCTTGTTTTGAAAAAATATAGGGCTGCATACCAGCTAAATTTGCCAAGTGCTTTACAGCCTCACCAAATTTAAAATTTTGAGTTTTCATCACAAAGTCAAAAATATTTCCATGTTCAGATGTCGCAAAACAATGATAAAATTCTTTTTCATCATTCACAGTAAAGGATGGGGTTTTTTCATTTTTAAATGGCGAAAGACCTACGTATTCTTTGCCTCTTTTTTTTAAACTGACGTATTTTGAAACTACTGTCGAGACTTTTAATCTTGTTTTAATTTCCTCTAAATATTCTTTTGGGTATTTCATGACTACTTATTAAGTAATTGTTTAATTAGCGCTCCTGCTTTAGAGAAATCAATCTCATCAGCATATTGTTTTTTTAATTCTCCCATAACTTTACCCATATCTTTCACTGAACTAGCGCCTACTTTGGCTATTATATCTTCACATATTTTTTTTGTGTCTTCCTCATTAAGTTGATTAGGTAGATAACTTGATAAAATATCATACTCATTTTGCTCAACTTCCAAAAGATCAGACCGATTATTTTTTTTGTAAATTTCAATTGATTCGGCTCTTTGTTTAACCATCTTCTTAAATAATTTTTTAATATCTTCATCATCAGTCTCTTTTTTATTTGGACCAGATCTATTGACGATATCCAAATCTTTTATAGATGAAAGAATTAACCTGTAAGTTGAGATTTTAGTTTTATCTTTCGATTTTAAGGCCTTTTTATATTCAGTCTCTATAGTCTCTTTTAACGACATAATTTTAATCTACTTTAAAGAAAAAATTCTTCAAAAGAAAAATTGTATTTTTACAATTTTATAATACATCTCTGTTGCGATAATAAACCTTTTATTGTATTAACCTTTAACTCATGAGTTGTAATTGATCAAAAAAGCAAAAAATAAAAGCTCAAAAATTTCTCAAACTCACACAGGTATTTTAGTTCTTGAAAATAAAAAAGTTTTTAAGGGTATTGGAATTGGTTATGAAGGTGTTGCAACAGGAGAGGTGTGTTTTAATACATCATTAACTGGCTATCAAGAAATTATATCTGACCCTTCTTATGCAGGTCAAATCATCAATTTTACTTTTCCTCACATAGGAAATGTTGGAACAAACCATGAGGATCATGAATCAGATAAAATCTGGACTAGAGGAGTAATTTTTAATTCTGAAATAACTAATCCCTCTAATTACAGATCATTTTTACATTTAGATTATTGGCTTAAAAAAAACAAAATTATTGGTATCACTGGATTAGATACTAGAAACCTTACAAATTTCATAAGAGATAAAGGGGCCCCTAAAGGTACCATTTGTTATTCAAATAAAGGAAAATTCAGTATTAACAAACTCACAAATACAACAATAAAATGGAGTGGTTTAAAAAATTTAGATCTTGCCGAGGTAGTATCCACAAGAAGAAATTATATTTGGAAAGGGCTTAAAACCTGGAAGAAAGAATTTGGATTTGAAAAAAATAAAAAAAAATCTTTGCATGTGGTTGCCATTGACTATGGGATAAAAAAAAATATTTTAAGATATTTTTCAAACTTTAATTGTAAGGTAACTGTTGTTCCATGTAAAACTTCAGCAGAAAAAATATTGAGTCTAAAACCTGATGGAATTTTTTTATCTAATGGGCCTGGGGATCCAGCAGCAACTGGCAAATACGCGATAAATATAATCAAAGACCTTGTTAAAAAAAATTTACCAATATTTGGAATTTGTTTAGGTCATCAAATTCTTGCACTTGCCCTTGGGGGTAAAACAAAAAAAATGAAATTGGGTCATAGAGGTGCAAATCATCCAGTAAAAAATTTAATTCATGATAATGTTGAAATCACAAGTCAAAATCATGGTTTTGAAGTGGTAAAAGAAACGTTGCCAAAAAATATTGAGGTTACCCATAAATCTTTATTTGATGGTAGTATCGAAGGCATAAAATTAAAAAATAAACCAGTATTTTCTGTTCAGTATCATCCAGAGTCAAATCCAGGACCACAAGATAGTGTTTATTTATTTCAAGAATTTATTCATAATATAAAAAGAAATGCCAAAAAGAAAAGACATTAAAAAAATATTAGTTGTAGGGGCTGGCCCAATCATCATCGGACAAGCATGTGAATTTGATTATTCGGGAACACAAGCTTGCAAAGCTCTTCAAGATGAGGGCTATAAGGTAATTTTGATAAATTCTAATCCTGCAACTATCATGACAGATCCAGATGTTGCAGACAAAACCTATGTTGAACCAATAACTTTAGATGTTTTAGAAAAAATTCTTAAAAAAGAAAGACCTGATGCAATTCTTCCTACAATGGGGGGTCAAACTGCTCTTAATCTAGCAATGGAGGCTGAAAAAAAAGGGATTTTAAAAAAATATAAAATTGAACTTATTGGGGCTAATTCAAAGGCAATCTCAAATGCTGAGGATAGAAAAAAGTTTAGAAAAAATATGATAGAAATTGGTTTAGATTTACCCAAATCTGAAATCGTTAACAACAATAACCAAGCTGCAAGAGTTCTAAAAAAAATTGGTTTGCCTGCAATCATAAGACCTGCTTTCACACTTGGCGGGCTTGGCGGAGGAATAGCAAAAACAAAGAAGGACTATCTTAAAATTGTAAAAAATGGATTACATGAGTCTCCTGTTAGCCAGGTTTTGGTTGAAGAATGCTTGGAGGGTTGGAAAGAATTTGAGATGGAAGTCGTTAGAGATAAGAAAGATAACTGTATCATTATTTGTTCTATTGAGAATATTGATCCAATGGGGATACATACGGGTGACTCGGTAACAGTTGCGCCAGCACTAACTCTCACTGATAAAGAATACCAGGTCATGAGAAATGCATCTATCGCATGTTTAAGAAAGATTGGGGTTGAGACAGGTGGATCCAATGTTCAATTTGCAATAAATCCGAAAAATGGTCGAATGGTTATAATTGAGATGAACCCACGTGTATCAAGATCATCAGCTTTGGCATCTAAAGCAACAGGATTTCCAATTGCAAAAGTAGCAGCAAAATTAGCTGTCGGATATACTTTAGATGAACTCAAGAATGAAATTACCAAAGTTACTCCAGCATCATTCGAACCAAGTATAGATTATGTAGTAACCAAAATACCAAGATTTACTTTTGAAAAATTTTCATCCTCTCCAGCCACTCTTGGCACTTCAATGAAATCTGTTGGCGAAGCTATGGCAATAGGGAGAAATTTTAAAGAGTCTCTTCAAAAAGCTTTGATATCTTTAGAAACTGGTTTTTCAGGTCTTGATAGAATATTTAATTTATCAAAACAACAAATTGAAAAAAAACTAAAAGAAAATATTCCAAACAAAATTTTACTGGTTGCTGAAGGGGTTAGAAAAAAAATTAGTTTAGATAGGATTTTTAAATTATCTAAAATTGACCCATGGTTTCTAGGCCAAATAAAAGAAATTGTTGATAGTGAAATAAATTTAAAAAAAGTAGGACTACCAAAAAGTTTTACAGAATTTAATAGGATTAAATCTATAGGTTTCTCAGACAAAAAATTATCAGAATTAACAAATCTTTCTGAGGATGTTGTGAGAAAAAAGAGGATAGCACTAAAAATATTACCCGTTTATAAAAAAGTTGACACTTGTGCTGCTGAATTTAAATCTTTCACTCCATACATGTATTCAACTTATCAAAGAAACTTTTCAATAGTTTCAGAGTGTGAAGCGGAGCCGACTAGTAAAAAAAAGATAATTATTCTAGGAGGAGGACCGAATAGAATTGGTCAGGGAATAGAATTTGATTATTGTTGTTGTCAAGCAAGCTTTTCTTTAAAAGACGCTGGTTTCGAAACAATCATGGTAAATTGTAATCCTGAAACAGTCTCTACCGATTACGATACAAGTGATCGACTTTATTTTGAACCTTTAAAAGAAGAATTCGTTTTTAATATAATCAAAAAAGAGCAAATGAATGGAAACTTAATTGGTATAATTGCCCAGTTTGGAGGACAGACTCCAATTCAACTTGCTAAATTTTTACATCAAAACAAATTACCTATTTTAGGAACTCAATATAGCTCTATAGATTTAGCAGAGGATAGAGATAGATTTAGAAATTTACTAAATAAATTGAGATTAAAACAAGCAAAAAGTGGAATTGCCAAAACTTATAAAGAGGCGATCAAGATTGCTGATAAAATTGGATTACCTTTAATAGTGAGACCTTCATATGTTTTGGGTGGAAGAGCAATGGAAATAGTTTATGAAAAAGGTCAATTAAGAAATTTTATTGAAGAAGCATTTAAAGCTGCTGAAAAAAATCCAATTTTAATTGACAAATTTATTGATCATGCAATGGAAGTTGATGTTGATGCAATATCTGATGGTAAAGAGGTATATGTAGCTGGTATTATGCAGCATATTGAAGAAGCTGGTATTCATTCTGGGGACTCTGCTTGTAGTTTGCCTCCAATATCTATTAAACCATTTTTAGTAAAAGAAATTGAAAATCAAACCAAAAAACTAGCGTTAGCTTTAAAAGTCAAAGGTTTCATGAATATCCAATTTGCAATAAAAAAAGATGAAATTTATGTGATTGAAGTAAATCCTCGAGCTAGTAGAACTGTACCCTTTGTATCTAAAGCAAAAGGTTTGCCATTAGCAAAAATTGCATCAAGAGTAATGGCTGGAGAGAAATTATTGAAATTCAATTTAAAGGAAAAATCAAAAGGAATGTATGCAGTTAAAGAAGCAGTATTTCCTTTTAATAAATTTCCAAATAGCGACTTACTTCTAGGTCCAGAAATGAAATCAACTGGTGAGGTAATGGGGTTTGATAAAAATTTTGGCATGGCATTTGCAAAAAGTCAAATTGCTGCTGCGAATTCACTTCCAAAAAACGGTCTCGCATTTATATCTTTGAAAAACTCTCATAAGGATGAGGGGATAGGTCTGGCTAAAGATTTAATTAAATTAAACTTTAAATTAAGTGCAACAAAAGGCACTGCAGAGTACATTCGAAAACATGGAATGAAGTGTAAAATTATAAATAAAGTTAGCAGTGGAACACCTCACATAGTAGATATTTTAGATTCAAAAAAAATAGCTCTTGTAATTAATACTGGTGGAGGAAATAGTGAACATCGAATAAACGATGCTATTGCACTCAGAAGAGCAACTTTAAAAAATAAAGTTCCGTATTGTACAAATATGTCAACTGCTCAGGCATGTTTGGAGGCAATAAAATCACTTAAAACAAAAAAACTTGATATCATTGCACTGCAAGAACTAAAATAATTTTTCAATTAAAAGTTGTATAATTTTTTTTTTCCAAAGAATAATTGCCCAAAATGAATAATCGTTAAGTTGTATTCATCAAATTTATTTTTTAAAATTTAATTATATGAGTTCAGAAGTTCGTCAATATATTATCGAGGAAGCATCTAATAAAAGTGAAATTTTTAGTGCTCAACTATTAAAACTTCCTATCAAAAAAAAAATTTTAAAATCAAAAAACGCTAATCTAGATAAATGTGCCTATTGGAAACTTTATGACAAAACAAATATTCATGAAGATGGTGACCAGTTGAAAGCAGTAACAGGAATCTGTTTAGTATTGGGCGTATTTAGTTTTATTGGTTTATATTCGAGTTTATTAAGTTAATCACTCAACCTTCCAATCAGTGGGAAAGGTGACATAATTTACCTGAATGCATCTTCTTTCCTTTATAATCTTCTTTTTTTCCATACCATGCCAAGTATTAGGTCCACTAGTGAATAAATATCCATAATTATGTTTGTAAGGAACTGTTTTTACCTTTTCTAATTTTTCATTATAAAAATCAGTGCCTAAATCCTCAGACTCTTTTGCATTATTAACAAAAATCAAACCTGACATTAATTTCTCTTTAATATCGCAATGCGGTTTAAGCCAAAAACCTTCACGATCACATATAATTTCAACTCTAACATATGAATTAGATAAATCTTTATCAATCATTTTTGAAATTGCATTACAAGTTGCCTTTGATTGAAGCTCGGTAATAAATTTTACCAAATTTGGAAATTGTGAAGCATTTTCTTTTGTGACAAAACATCTAAACTTAATTGCTTTTCCCCCAGATGCTATTCCTTCTCTAAATTCTGCCGCACCACCGTCGATAGCTCTTGTTCCATCATAATTAAGATTATGTTTACTGATGTCGGGGATGTCTGCATTTTCAATTTCTTTAATTGCTTCATCGCTTAAGGCATTATTGTATTCCCAATGATTAAAAGGAGATTCATATTTTTTGGAGTTGTTTAAAATGGAATTAAGAAAAGTCATAATTTTGAAATTTTTTTTCTATATAACCTGCTATTCTATCAGTTTCATTAAGTTTTTTATAATCCCAACTCTCAACAGAAGAGTCCAGATTTCTTATAATATCTAAAGATTTGAACAACTCAAAAAATTTTTTGAAGCGATAATTGTTCTTAATAGCAGGCATATCTGCTACATATATAGGTTTACCTGTTATTGCAGCTTCAGATATCATGGACGTTGAGTCACAAGTTACCACTATATGGTCTGCTAACTTAAGTGACGATAAATAAGCTTTTTTATCAACATCTGAAATAATGATTTGATCCCCATTATAAAAATCTTTAGCTTTATCAATAATTCTTTGAGGGGTTCTCATTGAAGGAATAAAAATTAATTGATAGCCGTTATCAAGAAAATTTTTTTTGATTTTATGGAAAATTTCTTCAATTAAATTATCCCTAAAATTATAATATTTATTTGGACCGCCAACAACAAGTACAACTACTTTTTCTTTTTGAATTTTCGGTTTTAAATAATTCATGTTATCATCTAATTCACTTTCTCGTAGATAGTGGATGGCCCCTTTAGTTGATAATACGTTTTCACCTTTTAGATCATCATGTTCTGGAGCAATTACAAAATCGAAATTATTTAAAGATACCTTTGGATCTTGGATATGAATATTCATGATTTTATTTCCAAACTTTTTTTTTAAGAAAATTGAAGGAATTACACTTTTTCTACCACAAGAGATCACAACATTAAATTTTTCTAAAATATCATTTTTAAAAACAAACCTTTTAATTGGCGTGATTCTTGGGGGGATCATTTTCCAAAAATTATTCAGTTCAATTTTCTCGTGTATAAAATCTAAACCTAAAGCTTTGGCAAGTCCTTCAACTTGGCTAATCATGCCATGCATGCCCTCGGTCAATAATAAACCTTTTAATTTAGTCATTAATCACTATATAGCTTTCATATGAGTCGAAATCCAACTAAACACACAAAAGTGTTAATAATTGGGTCTGGTCCAGCTGGATATACAGCGGCTGTTTACGCGGCAAGAGCAATGTTAAATCCAATTTTAGTTTATGGTTCAGAGCCAGGTGGACAATTAACTACAACAACGGATGTTGAAAATTTTCCAGGGTTTGCTGATGTTATTCAGGGTCCTTGGCTTATGGATCAAATGAAAGAGCAAGCAAAAGCAGTTGGAACAGAAATGATTGAAGATCATATAAATTCTGTCGATTTAAAAAAAACACCGTTTGAAGCCATTGGGGACACTGGTCAAAAATACACTGCTGATAGCATTATAATTTCAACAGGTGCACAAGCAAGATGGTTAAATTTAAAATCAGAACAAGAGTTCAGAGGTTTTGGAGTATCCGCATGCGCAACATGTGATGGTTTTTTCTTTAAAGACAAAGAAGTAGCTGTCGTTGGAGGAGGTAATGCAGCTGTTGAGGAAGCGATGTTTCTTACTAAATTTGCATCAAAAGTAAAATTAATTCACAGAAGAGATAATTTAAGAGCTGAAAAAATGCTTCAAAAAAAACTTATGGAGAATAAAAAAATTGAAATTATTTGGGATAGTGTTGTTGAAGACGTTATTGGAGATAAAGATCCAAAAAATGTTAAAGGAATTAAAATCAAGAATGTTAAAACAAATAAAATTGACGAAATTAAATTAGATGGTGTCTTCATCGCAATTGGACATGATCCAGCTACGCAATTATTTAAAAATCAGCTAAGCATGGACAAAGAAGGTTATTTGATAACTAAACCAGATTCAACGGAGACTAATGTACCAGGCGTTTATGCGGCTGGAGATGTAAAAGATAAAACATTCAGACAGGCAGTGACTGCTGCTGGTATGGGTTGTATGGCAGCACTAGAGGCTGAAAAGTTTTTATCACATTAAAGTGAAAAATAACCTTCATGTATTTTTAGGAGCAACAGTTGCTGATGCAGCTGCAAGACCATTACATTGGGTATACAATCAAAAAAAACTTAATTCCTATATTAAAGGTAAAAAAGACTTTACTTTTTTAAAAAAAAATAAAAGTCCTTTCTACAATATAAAAACTGGGAAAGTATCAGGTTATAATGAAATTGGACAAGTTATGTTTCAAACACTTCTTGAAAATTATGAAAATATAGAGAAAGAATTTAAAAAAAATATTCTGAGGAATTTCGGTCCTGGAAGCAAATATTGGAAAAATCTAAATCTCAGATCAAAATATAAAAAAGTAAAAGATTGGCGTGGTATGATCAAAGGACCATGGATACACCAAAATATTATAGAAACTGTAAAAAATATTAAATTAAATAAGAAAATCTCGGGTGGTGAAAAAGTTAATGAGTCTGATGGGTTTTGTGCTGCACTTCCATACTTTCTTTATGGTTATGATTTCAAAAGTCTAAAAAAAATTATAAGAATTGTGACTGCTTCAAAAGTTAGTTTAAAATATGCATTAGCTAAATTTTATATAATTGATTTTGCTCTTAAAGGGGCCAAAAATCCAGTTGATGAATTTATTAAAAGATTTAAAAAAAACACATCATTTAAAGTTATTGTTAATGATATTAAAAAAATAAAAAAATTAAATTCAAAATTTCATCCTATCATTATTAAAAAGCTTGGTATGGCATGTAGTTATCCAGGAACTTTTAATAGTTCAATATATACAATAATTAATTCAAGAAATTATAAAGAAGCTATATTAAAAACAATAAAAGCAGGTGGTTGCAATTGCTCTAGAGCAAATTTTACTGGAGCATACTTCGCTGCATTAAAAGGATTAAATTCAATTCCAAATTCTTGGATAAAAAAAACAATTCCAGCAAAAAAGATTTTAAGTCAAAAATAATTATTTATTCAACCCTTCACAGAAAGATTTAATTCTTAACATAGCTTTTTTTAAATTATTCATTGACGTAGCATATGAAATTCTAAAATAACCATCTAAGCCAAAAGCTGATCCTTGAACGACAGCAACATTCTCTTTTTCAAGTAATTTTTGAACAAAATGAGAGTCTGTTTTTAATTTTGTTTTTTTATTTAATAATCCTTTGCAACTTGGGAATACGTAAAACGCACCATTAGGAGTCAAACAATTAATTCCTTTTATACTATTAAGACTTTTAACAACAAAATTTCTCCTCTCTTTAAATGCTTTTGCTCTAGTTTTTATAAAACCCTGCTTTCCATTTAATGCCTCAACTGCTGCTGCCTGACTTATTGAAGATGGATTTGAAGTAGATTGAGATTGAATTTTTCCAATTGCTTTAATTATTTCTTTAGGACCAGCAGCATAACCTATTCTCCATCCCGTCATTGCGTATGATTTACTTACTCCATTCATGGTAAGTGTCCTATCTTTCAATTTTGAAACTTGAGCTATCGTGAAAAAATTAAAGTTGTCATATCTAACATGCTCATAAATATCGTCACTTAGAATAAAAATTTTCTTATTTCGAATTAAAATCTTAGCTAAATCATAAATTTCTTTTTTTGAATACCCTGCTCCGGTTGGATTAGATGGAGAATTAAGAATTATCCATTTAGTTTTTTTAGATATTGCTTTTTTTAATTTTTTTGGAGTTAATTTAAAGCCCTCTGCTGCTGTACATTTTACTATTTTTGGTTTTCCACCAGCTAATAAAACCATATCAGGGTATGATACCCAAAAAGGTGCCGGTATAATTACCTCGTCACCTTTATTTAGAGTTGCCATAAAAGCATTATAAAGAACTTGTTTACCGCCTGTGCCAACAGTTATTTGATCTAAGGTGAAGTTCAATCTATTTTCTCTTTTAAATTTTTTGATAATAGCTTTTTTAAGTTCAGGTGTGCCATCAACAGCAGTGTACTTTGTGTCCCCTCTTTTGATAGCTTTGATTGCTGCATTTTTTATATTTACTGGAGTATCAAAATCCGGCTCCCCAGCACCAAGACCAATAACATCTTTTCCAGCTGCTCTTAACTCTCTTGCTTTCTGAGTAACGGCAATTGTTGGGGATGGCTTAATTCTTTTTAAACTGTCTGATATTATGCTCATTGAAATATAAATTAATTCTACTACGTTCTTTAATATATGGAAAATACATATCAAGATTTAATTACGGATATTCAGAGTAAAAACCCAAAAATCAGTGGAAAACTTGAGGGTGGTAAAAAATTTAAAATTAAATCTGATTTTAAACCTGCGGGCGATCAACCAGAGGCGATTAAAAAATTAGTTAATGGGGCAAATAAAGAGGAATTTAACCAAGTGTTACTCGGTGTGACTGGTTCGGGCAAAACATTTACAATGGCCAAAGTAATTGAGGCCACTAACAGACCAGCATTAATTTTAGCTCCTAATAAAACACTTGCTGCACAGCTATATGGTGAAATGAAAACTTTTTTTCCTGATAATGCTGTAGAATATTTTGTATCTTATTACGATTACTACACCCCAGAAGCTTACGTTCCTAGATCAGATACATACATTGAAAAAGAAGCATCGATAAATGAGCAAATAGACAGGATGAGACATTCCGCAACAAGATCTCTTTTGGAGAGAGATGATGTTTTAATTGTAGCCAGTGTGTCATGTATTTACGGGTTAGGATCCGTTGAAGCTTATAGTAAAATGACTTTAACACTTCAAAAAAATTATGATTACAACAGAGAACAAATAATTAAATCTTTAGTTGCATTACAATATAAAAGAAATGATCAAAATTTTTATAGAGGTACCTTTAGAGCTCGTGGCGAGTATTTAGAAATTTTTCCATCCCATCTAGAGGATCGAGCATGGAGATTAAGCTTATTTGGAGATAAACTTGAACAAATTGAAGAATTCGATCCATTAACTGGAGATAAAGTTAGGGACTTAAGTCTCGTAAAAGTCTACGCTAATAGTCATTATATCACTCCAAAACCCACCATTGAACAAGCGATAATAAATATAAAAAAAGAATTAGATATAACTCTTAAAAAACATAAAGCTGAAAATAAATTACTAGAGGCACAAAGATTAGAGGAAAGAACCAAATTTGACCTAGAAATGATTGAAGCAACTGGGTCATGTGCAGGTATAGAAAATTATTCTAGATTTTTATCAGGAAGAAAACCAGGGGAACCACCCCCTACACTCTTTGAATACTTTCCAGACAATACTTTGATTTTTGTCGATGAGTGTCATGTAACTGTTCCACAACTAAATGGAATGTATAAAGGAGATAGATCAAGAAAAAGCACTTTAGCAGAATATGGTTTTAGACTTCCATCATGTATGGATAATAGGCCTCTTAAATTTGAAGAATGGGATTTAATGAGAACACAAACTGTATTTGTTTCTGCAACACCAGGACCTTGGGAATTAGAACAAACGAAAGGTAAATTTATCGACCAAGTCATAAGACCAACAGGCTTGATTGATCCACCTGTAGAAATAAGGCCTGCAAAAAACCAAGTTGATGATTTAATGCATGAGTGCAAAAAAGTGATTGAAAATAATCATAGAGTTTTAGTGACAACTCTTACAAAAAAAATGGCTGAAGATTTAACAGAGTATCTTCATGAAAATGGTGTAAAAGTAAGATATCTACATTCCGATATTGATACTCTTGAAAGAATAGAGATCATGAGAGATCTAAGAATGGGAGTTTTTGATGTTCTTGTTGGAATTAACCTATTAAGAGAAGGTTTAGATATCCCAGAATGTGCATTAGTTGGAATTTTAGATGCAGATAAAGAGGGTTTTTTAAGATCAGAAACTTCATTAATTCAAACTATAGGTAGGGCCGCTAGAAACGTTGATGGCAAAGTAATTCTTTATGCAGATAAAGAAACTAAAAGTATCAAAAAAGCAATTCAGGAAACTGAAAGAAGAAGAAAAATTCAATTAGATTATAATAAAAAAAATAAAATTAATGCAAAAACTGTAAAAAAGGAAATTAATGATATTTTAGAAAGTGTTTATGAAAAAGACTACGTTAAAATTAGTGAAGGTTCAAATGTTGGAGGGAATCTTAAAAAACATTTAAAAGCTTTAGACAAAAAAATGAAGGAAGCAGCGTCAAATTTAGAATTTGAAGAAGCAGCTAAAATTAGAGATGAGATTAGAAAATTAGAAAGTACAGAACTAGAGATCACACTAAATCCAAAAATAAGACAATATGATGTAAAAAATAAACTTTATCCGAAAGGTAGATCGACAATGGGAATGCCAGGAACTAAGGTTACTAAAAAAAAAGATAAAAAATGGAAGCACAGAGGATAATAATTACTGGTGGAGCAACTAGAATAGGTGCTGCAATAGCTGAAAAATTATCAGGACCGAATAAACAAATTATAATTCATTATAATAAATCAAAAGCTAAAGCTGAAAATTTAAAAAAGAGACTTCAAAATTACGGGTCTAAAATTTATTTGGTAAAAGGAAATCTAAGTAAAGAAAAAGATGTTATGAAAATTATAAAGTTTGCTAAATCAAAATTAAAATATTTTGATTGTCTAATCAACAATGCATCTTTATTCGAAAATGATAAACTAGAAAACTTTAGTTCTAAAAGTTGGGAAAATCACATTTCAACAAATCTTAAAGCCCCTGCCCTTTTATCAAAAGAATTCTCAAAAAATATAAGGGGGAAAAATAACAATATTATTAACATTATTGATCAACGAGTATTTAAATTAACACCATTTTTTTTTTCATACACAATAAGTAAAACTGGCTTATACACTTTGACCAAAACTAGCGCTATGAGCCTCTCTCCAAATATAAGAGTTAATGGCATAGCGCCAGGACCCACAATCAAAAATAAGAGACAATCTGAAAAACATTTTAAAAAACAATATTTAGCAACACCTTTAAAAAAACAAGTTGATGTAAAAGAGATTTGTGATGCAGTTGACTTTTTTATTAAAAACAACTCTATTACGGGTCAAATTTTAGCAATCGATAGTGGACAAAGTCTAAACTGGCAAACACCAGATATAATGGGGGGGAAAGAATGAAAAAAATTTTAATGATTGTAATTTTTACCCTGATATCATGTGACAATGTCTTTGCGAATGGAAAAATTTTAAAAAGTGGCTTTATTACTAAATCTGCCTCAGTAAATGAGAACATGAATATTAAAGACCCAAAAAATAAAATTATAATTATTTATAATCATGGACAAAATAAAAATGATAAAGCAATAAAGAATGAATGCATTTGGGTAAACCAAATAAGAAATCAAGCTTCACTAGTAGATCAGGAAGTTAATAACAAAAAAATTATGGTTTATAATTTTTGCACCAACGATCTAGCTGGAGACATGTCGCCAAAAAAATACTGGAAGTTTAAAGAACCTTATAAAGGTATACATAAATTAGATAAAAGAATTGAAAAAAATTTAGAGTTAGTGGATAAATTTGTAAAAATGGGTGTGCCTAGAAAACAAATTATTATATCGGGTCATTCTTGCGGAGGTCTTTTGACTTTAATGTTAATGGCTGAGAATCCTGAAAAAGTGGGAGGTGGTATATCATATATGCAAGCTTGTTATGGTAAACTCTCCTCAAAATATAAGGTAAAAAAAGTTGGTTCTGAGAAGGCACTAGCAAAATTTGCAAAAAAATATCCAGGGGGTGCTGAGCTAAGACAAAGACAGATTGATAATATAAAAAAATTAAACAATGTGCCTGTTCTTGCTTTTACACATCCAAAAGATAAGTATGAGGGTCTGTTATCTGATTGGTTAGAGGAAGTTGTGGGTGTCAAAAGAATAATCATTTCAGAAGATTATAAAATAAATGGAAAAAATTGTGTTATAAAAGGAGCTGACTCAGAATGGAAGGTTTCAGAAAGTAAAAATGCAGGTCATGTAATGAATCAGGGCCTTTGTTTTCAGTATTATAATCCTGTTATTCTAGATTATATTGCCTCAAGAATTAAATAATATGAAAAAAAATAATCTTAAAATTATTAAAATAGATAAGAATAAAGCTCTATTTAACTATGAGAAAAAAATTCTTATCAATGAATTAATTTTAGATTTAAAACTTGGATATTACGATTTCGAAAAAGAAAAACCTCAAAAAGTTAAATTTAGCCTTGAAATTGACTATCAAGATAAAAAGCCTTCAAATGACAAAGATATTAAATCCATTGTCAACTACAGCACAATTGTCAAATTAATTACAAAACTAGTAAAAAAGAAACATTATAATTTTTTAGAAACACTTGCGGAGTCTGTTTTTGATGAATTGTTTAAGGATAAAAGGATTGCAAAAATAATGCTCAAAATTGAAAAATTAGAAATTTTAAAACAATGCTCATCCGTTGGTATACAAATTACCAAAAAAAGAAGTCATGATAAGTTCTGAAATAGGAAAAGAAGTAATTAAAAAAGAACTACCATTAATACCGAAACTACCTGGTGTTTACCGCATGCTTAACGACAAAGGAGAAATTCTTTATGTTGGAAAAGCAAAAAATTTACCTAATAGACTTAAAAGTTATATTGCAGAAAAAAACCATATTATAAGAACGGAGAGAATGTTATCTCAAACAAAAAAACTTGAGATTACAACTACCTCGAATGAAAGCGAGGCTTTATTGCTTGAAGCCAACTTAATTAAAAAACACAAACCAAAATTTAATATTTTACTAAGAGATGATAAATCTTTTCCTTTTATATTTATTGGTAATAAAGATGTCTGGCCTCAGATAAGACGACACAGAGGAAAAAAAACCAAAGAAGGTTTTTATTTTGGTCCATTTGCATCTGCTGGCTCAGCAAATTGGACTATAAAGATGATACAAAAAATTTTCCATTTAAGAGTATGTGATGATACAGTTTTCAAAAATCGAGAACGCCCATGCATTCTTTATCAAATTAAAAGGTGTTCTGGACCTTGTGTTGGATATGTTGAAAAAGAGGACTATAAGAAAACTGTTGATGATGCGATAGAATTCGTTTCAGGAAAATCAAGAAAAATTCAAAAAAGTCTTTCAGATCAGATGGAAAAAGCTAGTGAAGATTTAGATTTTGAGAAAGCTGTAATTTTGAGAGATAGAATAAAATCATTAAATATTATTCAATCTTCCCAAAGAATCAATGAAGCAAATTTAATCGAGGCCGATGTGATTGCAGGTTATAAAGAGTCTGGAAAAACTTGTATTCAGGTTTTTTTTTATCGTTCAAAACAAAATTGGGGTAACCAGGCATTTTTTCCAAAACATGATCCAGATGAAAGTCTAAGTAACATACTTAATTCTTTTGTTTCACAATTTTATGAAAATAAAAGTGTGCCTTCGTCGATAATAATTTCCGAAGAAATAAAGGAAAAAAATCTGATTGAAAAAACTCTCTCTAAAAAAGAGGGTAAACAAGTAAACTTATCTGTAGCAAAAAAAGGGTCAAAACTAAAAGTTATCAATCAAGCAACCAAAAATGCAAAAGAAAGTTTAAATCGAAAACTTTATGAAAGTCAGAATAATAGAGAATTATTTGATTCAGTTGCGAGTAAATTTAATCTTGAGACTAATATAAATTTAGTAGAAGTTTATGATAATAGCCATATTCAAGGAACAAATAGTGTCGGGGCCTTAATCGCATTCGGTGAAGAAGGTTTTATTAAGAAAAGATATCGAAAATTTAACATCAAATCTAAAAAGAATGAACAAGATGATTACGGAATGATGCGAGAAGTATTAAACAGAAGGTTTAAAAGAGCAATTCAAGAAAAAGATAATTATCTCTCCTTTCCTGATTTAGTAATAGTTGATGGCGGAAAAGGTCAATATTCTGTTGCAAGAGACTCTTTAAATGAATTAGGACTTCACGAAATACCGATTATTGCGATTGCTAAGGGAAAATTAAGAAATAGTGGTAATGAAACCTTTTTCCATAATGGCAAAGAATATAAGTTCAATAAAAATGACCCTACTCTTTTCTTTCTTCAAAGAATAAGAGATGAATCTCATCGTTTTGCGATTAGTGCTCATAGAGCAAAGAGAAAAAGAGGTATTAGTAAGTCTTTGTTAGACCAGATTGAGGGCATTGGATCTATCAGAAAAAGGGCTTTATTAAATCATTTTGGATCAGCTCGAGCAGTAGAGTCTGCAAGTCTAGATGAAATAAAATCAGTTGATGGTGTTGAGGAAAAAGTTGCAAAAAAGATATATAACTTCTTTCACGAATAGAGATTATGCTAAGAAAAATACCCAACATACTAACAGTAGGTAGAATTTTAATTGTACCCTTTTTTGTTTTAGCTTTCTATTTACCTGGATTTTATGGAGATTTAACTGCTTTAGTATTATTTATAATTGCATCATTTACAGATTTTTTAGATGGAATGTTGGCTAGACTTCTCGGAGAAGAGTCTAAATTGGGAGAATTATTAGATCCAATAGCAGACAAAATTATTGTAGCTGCTGCGCTAATTTTATTAGTTATGGATGGCACAATTAAGAATTATGAGGTTATTGCTGCAATTATAATTTTAACAAGAGAAATATTAATATCTGGTCTTAGGGAATTTTTAGCAAAAGGTAAAATTAAACTACCTGTCTCTAATCTAGCAAAATTAAAAACAGTTTTACAAATGGTCTCTATTGGTCTCTTACTTTCTGGAGATACAGGAAATAAAATCATCAATTTTCAAGACTATAATGCTCAAACTATTGGTATAATTTTATTATGGCTATCAGCAGCTTTGACTTTGTTCACGGGTTATGAGTACATACGTAAAGGAATAGACCACGCTATATCAGAAGACAATAAAGATTAGGCAGCTTTTTTCTTTTTAACCAAAGCTAAATAACTTTCATTTAAATCAATAATCAAATCGCAAACTTTAAATTGATAATCTGCAATAGTAGATACAGGAGTTACTTCAGCTGCAGTTCCTGTTAAAAAACATCCATCAAAATCTTTTAATTCTTCTGGTTTTATTTTTCTTTCGTGTACTTTGATATTTTTAGATTTTGCAATTTGAATTACAGTTCTTCGAGTAATTCCATCTAAAAAAGAATCTGGTATTGGAGTATGTAGCTCACCATTTTTATCTTTGAAAAAAATATTTGCTCCGGTTGCTTCTGCAATATTATCCTCATGATCTAACATAAGTGAGTCTGTATAACCTTGCTTTTCAGCTTCGTGTTTTGAAAGTGTACAAATCATATACAATCCAGAAGCTTTTGTGTCCCAAGGAATAGTATTAGGGGCGGGTCTCCGCCAGTTTGAAATATTTAATTTGATACCTTCAACCTTAAGTTTAGGATCAAAATATGAACCCCACTCCCAAGTTGCAATTGCTACATGAATTTTTGTTTGCTGAGCTGAAATAGCCATCATTTCGCTACCTCTCCAAACTACGGGTCTAACATATCCATTCTCTACTTTTTGAGTAGAAATTATTTTATTGCTCGCTTTATTAATTTCATCTTCGCTATATGGTATTTCAATTCCCATTCTCTTTGCGGAGTAAAATAATCTTGAAGTATGTTCTTCTAATTTAAAAATTGAACCATCATACACACGTTCTCCCTCGAAAACACAGCTCGCATAATGTAATCCATGGCTCAGAACATGAACCTTAACATCAGACCAATCAACTAATTCGCCATTGTACCATATTTTACCTGATCTTTTATCGTAGGGTATCATTATGAAATAAAAAATTCTTACTGAAAAAATATCTTTGTATCTGTAATATGTCAATATAACTTACCAATAATGAAACAACTTTTATATTTGAAAGACGATCAATTAAAAGATTTGATTGAAAAGCTTTTTATAGGTTACAGGGAAACATTTTCAGACTCAAAAAAGATATTAAATAAGTATAAAATTGGCCTAGCACACCAAAAAGTTATTCATTTGTTATCCATGTATGAAGGTATCACTATATCAGAATTGCTCAAAAGACTTAAAGTAACTAAGCAAAGTCTTAATAGAGTTTTAAAAGATCTAATTAAACTAGACATAATAATTTTTGAAAAAGATGAGCAGGATACAAGAATAAAACATGTATTTCTTAATGATAAAGGAAAAAAAATATTTAATGAAATTTTTGAAATTCAAAAAAAAAGAATTCATAGTGCGTTACTTAACTCAAGCTCAGAAGAAGTCATTAACTTTGACAACGTTTTAAAAAAAATAATTAATGGATAATTTTGTAGCTCATATTTTAGTTGTTGATGATGATGAAGGTATCAGATCTCTTGTTAAAAAATATTTAAATGAAAATAATTACCTGGTTACAACCGCAAATAGTGCAGAGGATGCTTTTGAAAAAATACAAATAATCAAATTTGATCTAATCATACTAGATATTATGATGCCTGGAAAAAGTGGCTTAGAGTTTATTAAGGAAAATCAAAAAAAATTAAATACACCTGTGATTTTATTGACTGCGAAAGGTGAGGCAAATGAAAGAGTTGAGGGTTTAGAAGTTGGTGCTGATGACTATCTTCCAAAACCTTTCGAACCTAAGGAGTTAATATTGAGAATTCAAAATATAATTCAAAAAACAAAAAAAAGTGATCAAAAACGAGTAATACAATTTGAAAATATTAAAATTGATTTAAATAAACAACTAATAATCAAGAAAAATACAGAGTACAAAATTAATAACACAGAGAAAAAAATTTTAGAAAAAATGATTAATAATCCTGGTAAAACTTTTTCACGGGAAGATATTGGTATTTTAACTGAGCTTGATAAAGAGAGATCAATAGATGTTATTATAACAAGACTTAGAAAAAAGATTGAAATTGATCCAAAAAATCCAAAGTTTTTACAAACAATAAGAGGAGCTGGATATGTTCTATGGATTGAGTAAATTTTTTAAAAATATACTTCCTAAAAGATTATTTTACAGAGCTTTATTAATTGTTGCTGTTCCAGTCATAGTTTTACAATTGGTAATAACTATTGTTTTTTTTGATAGCCTTTGGATCAAGACAAACAAAGGTATGACTAAAGCGTTAGTAAATGAAATTAATACTTTCATAGAAGTTTATTCTGATGAAATTTATAAAAAAGATGAAATAAAAAATGTTTTTTCAGTTTACCAAGATTTAAATATAGATTTTATAGAGAGTAAAAAATTTACTTATATTGTTGATGAAAGATGGTTTAGTCCAATAGATAGAACTTTAAGAAGGGAACTTAAGTCTAAGTTTGGAAATGGAAATTATTGGTTTGATACAACCTCATACAAAGAGTTAATTGATATTAGAATAAAATATCAATCTGGGTATTTTAAGTTTTTAGTTCCAAGAGATAGAGTGACGACTTCCTCAGCTCGTATCTTTGCACTATGGATAACAGTTCCTGCAATCATAATGATTTTAATTTCATTAATTTTTCTAAAAAATCAAACGAGACCAATAACTAATCTTGCAAAAGCAGCTGAAAAATTTGGTCGGGGAGAAGAAATTGATGAATTTAAACCTTCTGGTGCAGCAGAAATCAGACAAGCTGGTTATGAATTTGATAGAATGAGAAAAAGAATTTTAAGACATCTTAATCAAAGATCAGAAATGTTATCTGGCATTAGCCACGACTTAAGAACTCCTTTAACAAGAATGAAATTACAAATAGCATTTATAAAAGATAAAGAACTTAGTAAAAAATTATCTGAGGACATTAACGAAATGGAAAAAATGCTCAATGAATATTTGCAATTTACGAGCTCGTCATACCTTGAAAAAGATGAAGAATTTAATATTAGCGAATTAGTTGATGAAATAGTTAAAAAATATGAAAATGAAAATATATCATCCAAGATTACACCTAGAATTTATATAAG
>CACDUM010000012.1:0-27976 GCA_902555965.1 uncultured Pelagibacteraceae bacterium
GTATGATCGTAAATGGAAAAAAACAAAGTTACCTAAAAAGAATAAAATTAAAAATGAAGTTCTAAATAAATTAAAAATAAAAGATGTGCTTAAAAAGGTTTTATCCAATCAGAATATATGTAGTAAAGAATGGATTTGGCAACAATATGATCATACAGTTATGGGTGATACCATTCAAAAACCAGGTGGAGACTCTGGTGTTGTTAGGGTTCATGGAACTAATAAAGCTGTGGCAGCATCAGTTGACTCATCAGCAGTTTATTGTTGGGCTCACCCATTAACGGGTGGTAAACAAATCGTAGCAGAAAGTTGGAGAAATTTAATTTCAGTTGGAGCAATACCAATCGCTATCACCAATTGTTTAAACTTTGGAAGCCCTGAAAAAGAGGAAAACATGGGTGAGTTTGTTGAATGTGTTGAGGGTATTGGAGAAGCAAGTAAATATTTAAATTTTCCAGTTGTATCTGGTAACGTATCTTTTTATAACCAAACAAAAGAAATTGGGATCAAACCAACTCCATCAATTGGTGGAGTGGGTCTCATAAAGGATTATAAAAAAATGATTTCAATGGATTTAAAAGAAATTGATAATTTAATTTTAATCATTGGTAAGACTGAAGGGCATATTGATCAAACTTTATTTGCCAGAACAATTTTAGATGAAAAAAATGGACCTCCACCAGAGGTAAATCTTTTTAATGAAAAAAATAATGGAGAATCAATATTAAGTTTAATTGATAAAGGATACGTGAAAAGTGCTCACGACATTTCCCTAGGGGGTCTATTGGTTGCGATAAGTAAAATGTGTATTAAAGGTAATAAGGGAATTAAGATAAATAAATCAAAGAATTTAATGAATGAAATTGAGTATTTTTTTGCAGAAGATCAAGGTAGATATTTAATAGAGGTAAATAAAGAAGATTTAAAAGAAGTTACAAAAATCCTAAACAAAAACTCAGTACATCATGAGGAACTAGGTATTATCATACAAAAAGATATGATTATTAATGAAAAGACAAAAGTTACAATTGACGAATTGAAGTCTTATTATACAAGTTGGTTAACAAAGTATATGAGTTAAAAAATGGCAATGGATTTAAAAGAAATTGAAAAATATATCAAAGAAGCAATGCCTGATGCTATAATCGATATTCAAGATTTAGCTGGAGATGGTAATCATTATTCAGCAACTATAACCTCTTCTCAATTTGTAGGTAAAAGTAAAATTGAACAGCATAAAATGGTTTATAATTCATTAAAAGGTAAGATGGGAAATGAACTACACGCTTTAGCAATTAAAACAAAGGAACAATAATGGATGATCAAACAAAAAATTTGATTCAAAATCATATCGACACTAATGATGTGTGCCTTTTTATGAAAGGTACGCCAGATCAACCGCAATGTGGTTTCTCAATGACGGTATCAAATATACTTAAAATGTTAGAAATAAATTTTAAGGGTGTAAATGTATTAGAAAATCAATCTTTGAGAGATGGAATTAAAGTTTTTAGTGATTGGCCTACAATTCCTCAACTTTATATTAAAAAAGAGTTTATAGGCGGGTGTGATATCATCAAAGAAATGTATGAGAGCGGAGAATTAAAAAAAGTATGTGATGATAAAGGTATTAATTATAAAAAATAATTATTATCTAGAGTAATATTCAATTACTAAATTTGGCTCCATAACAACTGGATATGGTACTTCCTCAAATTTAGGTATTCTAACAAACTTAAATTTTTTGTTTTTTTCATCCATCTGAATATATTCTGGAGCTTCTCTTTCTTTGCTTGCTAGAGCAATGTCGATTATTGCAAGCTGTTTAGATTTATCTCTAATTTCTATAGTGTCCTCTTCTCTAACAGAATAACTAGATATGTTTACTTTTTTTCCATTAACTTTCACATGTCCATGGTTGATTAATTGCCTTGCAGAAAAAATTGTAGTAGCAAACTTTGCTCTATATATCACTGCATCTAATCTTCTTTCCAATAAACCAATTAAGTTTTCACTTGTATCACCTTTGAGCATGCTAGCTTTTTTATAAATATTTCTAAATTGTCTTTCATTAATATTTCCGTAATAAGCTTTTAATTTTTGTTTAGCCTGTAACTGAATTCCGTAATCAGAGGGTTTTGAAGTTTTCGTTTGACCATGTTGTCCTGGCCCATAGGCTCTTGTATTGAACGGGCTTTTAGGTCTTCCCCAAAGATTTGCTTTTAATCTTCTGTCAACTTTATGTTTAGAGTTTAATCTTTTTGTCATTTAATAGAGGGCTTTATAAACTTACTCATTATTTTGTCAATCAACGTTTTTTACCTAAACTTGCAAATACACCAGATAATATACGTGTTTCTTTATCAGATAAGTCCATTTTGTAAAAAATATTTCTTAAGTTTTCTAGCATTTTTGGTCTCTTCTCTTTGGGTCTAAAAAAATTTATGTCATCTAAATTTTTAATGCAAAGACCTAGCATTAATTGAATTTCTTTTTTACTTGCTGATTTGACCTTTTTTGATTTTTTAAACGGAATATTTTTTAATTTGATAAGACTGGCTACATATTGAGCAATTATGATCAAGCTATGAGATAAATTTAAAGATTTGAAATCAGGATTAGTAGGTATTTGTAAAGTGTAATTTGCATAACTCACCTCCTCATTTGACAAACCAGAGGCTTCTGACCCAAACAAAAACCCAACTCTCTTCTTAAAATTAATCTTTTTTAAATCTTCTAAATTAATATGTTTTATATTCTTATTTCTAAATCTTGCTGAAGTGGCAATTAAAATATCAATCTTTCCTAAAGCTTTTTCTAAACTATCGTGTTTTTTACTTTGATTAATGATGTCTTTTGCTCCGACAGATGTCGCTAAGATTTTATCATTAGGGAAGATGGGTTTTGGATTAATTAAAACTAATTTTTTAAAATTAAAATTTTTTATAGCCCTAGCACATGCACCAATGTTTTCTGACAACTGAGGTTTATGTAAAATAAATGAGATGTTATTTTTACTCATCTATTTACTGGCTGGAGCATTATCCTTAAATAGTTTATAATCTAAGCTATCAATTAATGCTTTGAACGAAGCATCGATAATGTTTGTCGATACACCAATAGTAAACCAATTCTTTCCCTTAGAGTCTGTGCTTTCAATAGACACTCTGGTAACAGCCTCTGTTCCCGTATTTAAAATTCTTACTTTATAATCAACAAGTTTTAAATCTTTAAGATATTTTGAATATTTTGCTAGTCTATCAACGTTCTGTCTAATTGCATTATCTAATGCATTTACTGGCCCATTCCCTTCTCCTTCACACATAATTTTTTCTCCATCAACTTCTAATTGAGCTTTAGCAGAGGAAATAATTTCCCCGGATTTATTTTTTTTAACGGAAACATCATATTCATTAATTGAAATATACCTTGGTATTTCTCCGATAATTCTTCTAGCTAATAATTCAAACGAGGCATCAGCTCCATCATAACTATAACCAATAAATTCTCTATCTTTTACCTCGTCTAGTAACTTTTTGATTTTCGGATCACTTTCCTCAATGTCAATTTTAATACTCTTTAATCTAGATATGATATTTGATTTTCCAGATTGGTCTGAAATAACAATATTTCTAGTGTTACCAACATCCTCCGGATTGATATGCTCGTAAGTTTTTGGATCTTTTTGCACAGCAGATACATGTAATCCTCCTTTATGTGAAAATGCTGCTGCACCAACATAAGGTAAATGCTGATTAGGTTTTCTGTTTAAAATTTCATCTAATAGTCTTGAACATTCGGTTAAATTTTTAATATTTTCTGATTTAATGCTAATTTCAAATTGAGATGAAAAGTCCTTTTTCAAAAAAAATGTTGGAATTAATGACATCAAATTTGCATTACCACATCTTTCACCTAAACCATTGATTGTTCCTTGAATTTGTCTAACACCAGATAATACTGCAGCTAATGAATTTGCAACTGCATTACCAGTATCATTATGCGCATGAATTCCAAGGTTCTTACCTGGGACAACTTTAGAGACTTCTTTTACAATAAGTGAAACTTCATGAGGTAGCGTGCCTCCATTCGTATCACATAGAACAATCCATCTTGCACCTTGATCATATGCGGCTTTAATACAAGACATTGTATATTTTGGATTAGCTTTATAACCATCAAAAAAATGTTCTGCATCAAACATGAATTCTTTTTTTGCTTTTACAAAATGTTTGGCAGTCTCAGAAATGTTATTTAAATTTTCCTCATTTGTTATTCCTAAAGCTACATCAACATGAAAATCCCAGGACTTTCCTACTAAACAAACAGCAGAGGTGTTTGAATTCATGAGTGCTGATAAACCAGTATCGTTTTCTGCACTTCTTCCTGATCTTTTCGTCATACCAAAAGATGTTAACTTTGAGTTTTTAAAATTATGTTTCTTTTGAAAAAATTCTGTATCTGTTGGATTAGCTCCAGGCCATCCTGCCTCAATGTAATCGACACCTAGATTATCTAAAGCTGATGCAATTTTTTCTTTATCCTCTAATGAAAAGTCAACACCCTGAGTTTGAGCTCCATCTCTAAGAGTTGTATCAAATATGTATAATCTTTCTTTACTCATTTAAATTTCCAGAGTGTTTTACCATCTTTGTCTTCTATTAAAACACCTTTGTCTAAAAGTTCATCTCTAATTCTATCTGCCTCTTTATAATTCTTGTTTTCTCTAGCTTTATCTCTTGATTTAAGCATGTCTTCAATTTCAGACTCGCTTATGGATGCTTTATTCTTTTTAAAGTCATTCCATTGCTCAGTACTTTCATTCATCAAACCTATAAATTGGCATGCTGATATAAATAAATCTATACCTTCACCTTTAGTGGCTTTTTCAAATAAATTGTGAAGGTTTGCAATATAACCAGGTGTGTTCAAATCTTCGTATAATGGCTTTAAAATTTCATCAGGAACTTTAATATACTTTAAATCAGATGAATAAACTCTGTACCATTTATCTAAAGTATTTTCACAATCACTTAATAACTTATCATTCCAATCAAGTGGTTGTTTGTAATGTGTGCTCATCAAAGCTAATCTAATTATTTGACCACTAATCTTATTTCTAAAATCTTTAATCTTTAAGATATTTCCTTGGGACTTAGCCATTTTCTCATTAGACATTGTAATAAAGGCGTTATGGATCCAATATTTTGCAAAAACTTTTGTTTCATTTGCACATCTAGATTGTGCAATTTCATTTTCGTGATGTGGAAAAATTAAATCTATACCGCCCCCATGAATATCAAATTCTTTGCCCAAGAATTTTTTGGACATTGCAGAACATTCTAAATGCCAACCAGGTCTACCTTTTCCCCAGGGAGACTCCCAGTAAGGTTCACCATCAGTTGACGGTTTCCATAAAACAAAATCCTCAGAATTTTTTTTATTTTCACTAATTTCTATTCTTGATCCAGCAATCAACTCATCTAAATTTTTATTTGATAATTTTCCATAATCAGCAAATTTGTTTACTTCAAAATAAACATGTTTTTGATTTTCATAAGCAAAACCTTTTTCAATAAGTTCAGTAATCATCTCTATCATTAGGTCTATATGCTCTGTAGCTTTAGGTTGATGAGTTGGATTTTCACAATTTAAAAATTCACAATCTTTTAAAAAACTTGAAGTCACTTTTTCAGTAAGTTCTTTTGTGGAAATTTTTTGTTCTTGAGACGATTTGATAATTTTATCATCAATATCAGTTATATTTCTAACATAAGTTACTTTTGAAAAATTATTTTTAAGTAATTTAAATAAGATATCAAAAACAACTAAAGGTCTTGCGTTACCAATATGTGGATCATCATATACAGTAGGTCCACAAACATACATTCCTATTTTTTTTCTATCTTTTGGAATGAATTGCTCTTTTTTATTTGTTAAATTATTTGTTAAAAAAATATCCATCATCGATGATTAAGAAATATACCTTATTTGGTGATTTGTTAATCTAATTGATTAACTAGGAATCTTGCAAACTGGAATAGGCTCCATTTTATGCAAGTTTTGATTTCTAATTTTTTCGTATTGGTCTCTGTGAGGTGAGTTTGGGTTGCTCATTGCATCTTCTAACTCACTATAATTAAATCCTAATTGACCCTCATCTGTTCTGCCATCATCCCACAATCCATCAGTTGGCAGAGCATCAATTATCTCTTTTAATATTCCAAGTTCTTTACCTATTTCCCACACTTCTGTTTTGTTACAATCTGCGATTGGAGAAATATCAACCCCTCCATCACCATATTTTGTGTAAAAACCAACACCAAAATCCTCAACTTTATTTCCAGTTCCAACAACAATGCCTTTGTTAGCTGCAGCTACTTGGTAAAGAGTTGTCATTCTTAATCTGGCTCTAGAATTCGCATAACCATGTTCATTGTCAAACTTGTTTAACGTAGACGAAAATGTTTCAAATAATTTGTCTAAACTTATAGTATGAGCTTCAACATTTTTGAATTTTTTTGTTAACCATTCCTGATGTTTTAAACTTAAATCGTGCTGATTTTCCTTTTGTTTTATCGGCATGGTTAAAACAATCGTTTTTAAACCTGTCATGGCACTCAAAGTGCTTGAGACTGATGAGTCAATACCTCCCGAAATACCAATCACTAAAGATTGAGCTTTGCTTGGCATTTGATCAACATAACTCTTGATCCAGTTTGAAATGTATTTTACTTTTTCTTTAGGATTCATTATTAGTTATTTAATCTATATTGATTTGAAAACAACAGTCTAAGATGCCGCTTGAATAGCATTTTTTGAATAGCTGCTATTCTTTTTAATCTCATCTGAAATTAAAAACGCCAATTCAATTGCTTGATCTGAGTTTAAACGAGGATCACAATGAGTGTGATATCTACTTGATAAGTCAGCATCAGATATTTTTCTCGCACCCCCTGTACACTCTGTCACATCTTGTCCAGTCATTTCAACATGTAAACCACCTGCGTAAGATCCTTCAGACTGGTGTACAGCAAATACATTTTTAACCTCACTAACAACATCATTAAAAGGTCTTGTTTTAAAACCTGTTGTTGATTTAATTGTATTTCCATGCATTGGATCACATGACCAAACAACGTTTAAACCTTCTTTTTTAATCCCTCTAATTAATTTTGGTAAAAATTTCTCAACATTTTTATAACCAAATCTAGATATTAATGTAATTTTTCCTTTTTCATTATTTGGATTTATTAATTCACAAATTTTTGCAATTTCATCTGGCTTAGAAGTTGGTCCACATTTAATTCCTATGGGGTTTTCTATACCTTTACAAAACTCGACATGACCTCCATCAATCTGTCTTGTTCTGTCCCCAATCCAAACAAAGTGAGCTGAGGTATCATGATATTCTCCAGTAGTAGAGTCAATTCTAGTCATACTTTCCTCAAAAGGTAAATGTAAAGCTTCATGTGATGTCCAGAAATTTACAGTATACAATCTATTATTAAAATCTGAAGTTATTCCACAAGCTTCCATAAAAGCTAAGGCATCAGCAATTTTATCCTCCAACTCTTTAAATTTTTTAGCTTGAGGGCTTTTCTTAATATAATCTAAGTTCCATAAGTGAACTTTATTTAAATCTGCAAAACCTCCTTTTGAAAAAGCTCTTAAGATATTTAAAGTTGAAGCAGATTGTGAATAAGCTTTAAACATTCTTTTTGGATCTGGTCTTCTTGCTTTTTCTGTAAAATCAATTGCGTTTATATTGTCACCTAAATAACTTGGTAATTCTTTACCACCCTGTATTTCAGTAGGAGCACTTCTTGGTTTTGAAAACTGACCAGCAATCCTTCCAAGTTTAACAACTGGTAAAGATGCTGAGTAAGTTAATACTAAGGACATTTGGAGTATAACTTTAAATGTATCTCTTATATTATCAGGATGAAATTCTGCAAAACTTTCAGCACAATCTCCACCTTGTAATAAAAAAGCCTTACCATCTACAACTTCGGCAAGTTGCTGTTTAAGGTGCCTAGTTTCTCCAGCGAAAACTAAAGGTGGAAAAGTTTTAATTTTATTCAAAACTTGATCTAATTCTTTTTGATCTGGGTATTCCGGTATATGTTTTACCGGATATTTTCTCCAACTATTTACTTTCCAATTTTTCATATTCAACTCATGATTGTTGTATCAGAATTTTTTTATTATTCAACTTATCCACTCAAAGATTTTCGAACTGAATGTACCATGCATCAAAAGCAGTTAATTTTCTAAATATTCTTATGTAACCGTTGGCAATTAAATGTTCATCTATTTTAGCCTCATTATCCGTATGATTGTGTTCGATTGTAAAAAGTTGAGGTCTAAATTTTTTCAGATTAAATGATTTTAAAATCTCATACTCAGAACCTTCAGTATCGATTGATATGTAAGATGGACAGATATTATTAAAATATTTTTTGATAACATCATTTAGCGATATTGTTTCAACAGAAATAGTTTTACCACTTTTTTTTCTTACTTCAGTGTTGCCTGGCATTGAAATTTTATCGCTCTCAATAAAATCTTTTAAAGTAGAAAGCTCCCCTTGATCTGACATGAAAAAATCTAATTTTTTTCCAGACTCTTTCCAAATACATTTTGTTACAATATCAGAATTTTTTCTATTTTCTATCAAAGCTTCATGCCATTGGGGACTTGGTTCAGATAGTACACCTTTCCAATTAAATGAATTTTCAAGCAGATAAGAATTTGAAAGATTGAAACCATCTGTTGCACCGAATTCAAGATACGTCTTTTCAAATTTTACCCCGACTATAAATGATGCAAAAACGTCTTGATATAACTGAGAATTTATTTGATCTATATTCTCAAAACTATCTATAAAATTTTTTAGCAAATTCACATTATCTTCTATCAGTACATTTTGATTAAAGGCCTGCATTAAACACTCTTTGTGATTTAAATTATTTTTTTTGGCAAAAGTTGCCAATCTGAAAAAATCTACTCGTTTATTTTTAAAATCAATTTTAAACAAATTTTACTCAACTGTTACTGATTTCGCTAAATTTCTCGGTTTGTCTATATCATAACCTTTTTTCAATGCAGAGTAATATGCTAATTTTTGTAAAGGAATTGTTAAAAGGAACGGTAAAAGATCTTCATTAGTGCTCTCTACCTCAATTTTTTCCCAAATATTTTCAGAAATGACTTCATCTTTGCTCTTATTCGTAATTAGTAAAACCTTAGCTCCTCTTGCAATTACTTCCTGCATGTTTGAAATTGTTTTTTTATAATAATTATCCCTTGGTGCTAAAACTACAACTGGCATGCCCTCCTCTATAAGGGCCAAAGGTCCGTGTTTCATTTCCCCTGCAGGATAACCTTCTGCATGGATGTATGATAGTTCTTTAAGTTTTAATGCACCTTCAAGAGCAATTGGATAAGAAAAACCACGTCCTAGAAACATAGAACCCTTAGCCTCATTAAAAGTATTTGAAATCGTTTGTATCTTGTTATCAATCAACAATGTTTGCTCAATAAGTTTTGGTAAATTCTTTAGTTCGTCAATTTTTTTATCAAAACTTTTCTTTTCGATGTCTTTTCTCCATAAAGCAAGTTTTAAAGCAAAAATATATAAAATTAATATTTGTCCAAGGAAAGCTTTAGTTGAAGCAACACCTATTTCAGTTCCGCAATGAATTGGTAATACAAATTCGGAGTCTCTTGCAATTGAACTTTCTACAACATTTACGACTGCACACGTTTTAACACTATTTTTTTTACACAAATCCAAGGCGGCATAAGTATCTGCTGTTTCTCCAGATTGTGAGACGAATACATAAAGTGTCTCTGTTTTAAATCTATTTTTTCTGTATCTAAATTCCGAAGCTATATCTATATTTACATCTAATGATGTTATTTCCTCAAACCAATATTTTGCCATTAAACATGAATGATATGCTGTTCCACATCCAATTAAGGTTATTGATGTAATCTCGTTACTTTTCCAAGGAAAGTTATACATATTAATATCTTTATTTGACATATCTATATACTCATTAATTCCATTTCTAATTGTGCTTGGTTGTTCTTCAATCTCTTTAGCCATAAAGTGTTTGTAGTCACCTTTGTCATATTTTTCTTCTGCAGAAGATAATTCTAAAACTTTCTTATTAATTTTAGTTCCCTCCTCACTAAAAAATTCTACATGATCTCTTTTAATAATGCAGAATTCACCATCATTTAAATAAGTAATTTTATTTGTCATTGATTTAAGAGCATATGAGTCTGAACCAAGATAATTTTCATTAGGACCATAACCAACTGCTAATGGTGAACCTCTTCTTGCACCAACAATCAAATCTGGTTGATCTTTAAAAATAATACCTAATGCAAAACTCCCATGTAATGACTTTAAAGTTTTTTGAATTGAATTAACGATGTTTTCTTTTTTAAGATTTTCAGTAATTAAATGGACTATTACCTCTGTATCAGTTTGAGATTTAAATTTGTGACCTTTTCCAATTAAAAATTTTTTTAATATTGTTGAATTTTCAATAATTCCATTGTGAACAACAGAAACATTCTGGGAAGAATGTGGATGAGCATTAATACTATTAGGGAGCCCATGTGTTGCCCATCTAACATGACCAATACCAATAGTTCCTTCCATGCTTTGAGCTAAGGAATTTTTTTCCAAATTTTCTACTCTTCCCTCAGATTTTACCTCATTAATCAATCCATTATAGAGAGTTGCCATACCAGCTGAGTCATAACCTCTATACTCCAATTTTTTTAGAGAATTAATTATAGATGCTGATACAGGTTTATTACTATTAATTCCAATTATTCCACACATAACTATTTAGACTTTCTTTTATAATTTTTGATTTCAGTTTGTAAACTTCTCGTTAATGCTAATGATTTTTTCTTCACATTTTTTGTTATAACCGAACCAGCCCCAATCATACTATTTTCTTCGATTGTAATTGGTGCTACCAATGATGTATTTGAGCCAATAAAAACCTTGTCTTTTATTTTGGTTTTATTCTTTTTTACTCCATCATAATTACAAGTAATTGTTCCAGCGCCAATGTTGACTGATTTACCTATTTCACTATCACCGATATATGTTAAGTGGTTTACTTTTGAATTTATACCTAAAGTACTTTTTTTGATTTCAACAAAATTTCCAATTTTTGAACCACTTTTTAAAACTACACCTGGTCTTATTCTGGCGTATGGTCCAATATCAACTTTATTTTCTATTTTACAATTTTCCAGATGAGAAAAAGATTTTATTGTGACATTGTTTCCAATTCTCACTTTTTGACCTATTACTACATAAGGTTCGATAATTACATTCTTACCTATCTTGGTGTCTTTCGAAAAAAAAATTGTTTCAGGATCAATCATTTTTACTCCAACTTTTAAAAATTTTTTTCGAAGGTCATTTTGAAGCTTTTGTAAATTTAATTGTTTCATCTATAAAATCCTTTATATTAAGTATACATGTTTCTTAATTCACATAATATTTCTTAAAAAAACTTTTAATTATGCAACAAAATTTTACAATTCTTTTTGATTTAGATGGAACTTTAGTTGATACAGCACCAGATTTGATGCGTGCACATAATCATGTAATGAAAAAATTTGGTTATCCTACAAAGTCTACTGAGGAAATAAGGAATCTTGTGGGTCAAGGTGCTGGTGCAATGCTTGGGAGGTCAATTTGGGGGCAAGCTAAAAAAGAGTTTGGAAAGGTACAAGATGAAAAGATTAAAAAAGAAATGATAAAAGATTTTACTGACTTCTATGGTAAAAACATTGTTAATGAAAGCACCCTGATAAATGGGGTCAAAGATTTTTTAATATGGTCAAAAGAAAATAATATTTCTATGGCTGTTTGTACAAATAAGACTGATTACCTAGCCGTCGATCTTTTAAAAAAAATTGGGATTTATGATTTTTTTGAATATGTTGCGGGACATAATACCTTTGATTATTGTAAGCCTGATCCAAGACATCTAACTTCTGTAATTGAAATATTACAAGGTGATATAAAAAAATCGTTAATGATTGGAGATAGTGAAACTGATGCGAATGCAGCGAAAAATGCTGGAATACCAGTTATCCTAATGGAAGATGGATATACAGAAAAAAAAACGAATGAAATTTACCATAATCACTTAGTAAAAGACTTTATTGGTATCGAAAAGATTGTATCTAAATATCTTTAATATTGATTATTTTTTTTTAACTATTAAAACCAATCTCGTTAATTAGGAGTTATTTTGATAGTTCATAAAATTAGAGTTTACCCATCTAAAATTCATTTACCAAAAAAAAATCAACTTGCATGGAAAATTGCAGAAATTGCAAGTGACAATTCTAAGTTAAATAAAGACGCTATTGAAATGTCAATTAATAGAATTATTGACAATGCATCGGTAGCTATAGCTTCACTTAATAGAAAACCCGTTGTTTCATCCAGAGAAATGGCCTTGAAGCATTCAAGAAGAAATGGTGCAACGTTATTTGGTATAAATAATAAATTAAAATTTGATTGTGAATGGGCAGCATGGTCTAATGGGACTGCAGTCAGGGAATTAGATTTTCATGATACTTTTTTAGCAGCTGACTATAGTCACCCAGGGGATAACATTCCTCCACTAATAAGTGTTGCTCAGCAAAATAAAAAAAGTGGTTTAGATCTTTTGAGAGGAATAATTACAGCTTATGAAGTCCAGGTAAATTTAGTGAAAGGAATATGTTTACATAAACATAAAATAGATCACATAGCTCACCTTGGTCCAAGTGTTGCAGCTGGGATTGGTTCAATGTTAAAATTAAAAACTGAAACTATTTATCAAGCTGTCCAGCAGGCATTACATACAACAATTTCTACAAGACAATCTAGAAAAGGAGAAATTTCAAGTTGGAAAGCTTATGCTCCTGCACATGCAGGAAAACTTGCTATAGAGGCTGTTGATAGAGTTATGCGTGGTGAAGGAGCACCAAGTCCAATTTATGAAGGTGAAGATAGTGTGATAGCAAGAATTCTTGATGGAAAGAAAGCTTTATATAAAGTTCCATTGCCCAAAAAAGGTGAAACAAAAAAAGCAATACTTGAAACTTATACTAAAGAGTATTCTGCAGAATACCAATCGCAAGCTTTAATAGATTTAGCAAAAAAATTAAAAAAGAAAGTTAGAAATCTTAATCAGATAAAAAAAATAGATATTTTTACAAGTCATCATACTCATTATGTGATCGGAACAGGTGCAAATGATCCACAAAAAATGGATCCTAATGCAAGCAGAGAAACTTTAGATCACTCGATAATGTATATATTTGCCGTTGCACTTGAAGATGGCACTTGGCATCATGAAAAATCTTATACAAAAGCTAGAGCAAAAAAGAAAAGTACAATTAAGATTTGGAGATCAATAAAAACCCATGAAGATAAAAAATGGACTAAAAATTACCATGATCCAAACCCAAAAAAAAAAGCATTTGGTGCAAAAGTAGTAATAACGCTTAATAATGGTAAAAAAATTACTCAGGAACAAGGTGTAGCAGATGCACATCCTTATGGTTCACGTCCTTTCGAAAGAAAAAATTATATTAATAAATTCTTAACTTTAACTGAAAATATATTAGAAAAAAAAGAAAGTGATAGATTTTTAAAGGTTGTACAAAATTTAAAAAAACTAAAATCAGGTCAACTTGATAAGTTAAATATTGAGGTAAAAAAGAGTAAACTAAAAAGAAATTTTAAAAAAGGTATTTTTTAATGCACTTTATAGAAAAAGATCCAGTCCAAAAAAGAAAGGACTTTGTTGATAAATTAAAATCTGGCAAGATTTTAAGAGTGCCTGGTGCATACAACCCTTTAACTGCAAAGTTAATTGAGGAAATTGGTTATGATGCAGTTTATGTTTCTGGTGGAGTCATGGCCAATGATTTGGGGTTTCCTGATATTGGATTGACGACTTTACAAGATGTAAGCACACGATCTTATCTAATTTCGAGAGTGACTAATCTTCCAACTATTGTTGATATTGATACTGGTTTTAAATCTTGTAGAGAAACAATTGAAACTTTTGAAGATTTTGGGGTTGCAGCGGTTCATTTAGAGGACCAAATTGAAAGAAAGAGATGTGGGCATCTTGATAATAAGGAATTGATATCAACTGATGCTATGGTGAAAAAAATTAAGGATTGTGTATCAGCAAAAAAAGATAAAAATTTTAAAATCATAGCTAGATCTGATGCAAAAAGTGTTGAAGGGATAGACAAAATGATAGAAAGATGTAAGGCATACATTGATGCCGGAGCAGAAATAGTTTTTCCAGAAGCTTTACAAGATGAAAAAGAATTTGAAAAAGTTAGAAAAGAATTATCTTGTTACTTATTAGCCAATATGACTGAATTTGGAAAATCTAAATTATTTAATTATAAAGAATTGGAAAAATTTGGCTACAATATTGTAATTTATCCAGTAACTACACAGAGACTAGCTATGAAAAATGTAGAAGATGGATTACGAGACATTTATGCAAATGGACATCAAAATAACATAATAGATAAAATGCAAACTAGAAAAAGGTTGTATGAACTTGTTGATTACGAAAAATACAATAGTTTAGATGAAAAAATTTATAATTTTAGCACCGAGGGACATGAATAATGAGCGACGATATTAAAAAAGGTTTATTAGGGATAGTGGTTGACGAAACAGAAGTTTCTAAAGTTATGCCCGAAATAAATTCTTTAACATACAGAGGATATGCGGCACAAGATTTGTGTGAGTATTGTAGATTTGAGGAGGTGGCTTATTTAATTTTAAATAAAGATTTACCAAATACAATACAACTTAGAAAATTTGAAAAAGAAGAAAAAAATAATAGGGACTTATCAAAAAATCTTTATTCAATAATTAAGAAAATGCCAAAAAAATCTCATCCCATGGATGTTGCAAGGACTGCGGTAAGCATAATGGGACTTGAAGATAAAGAAACCACAGACTCATCCCATGAAGCAAATATGAGAAAATCTATAAGAATTTTAGCTAAAACTCCAACAGCTTTAGCTGCATTTTATAGAATAAGGAAGGGAAAAAAAATTATTAAACCTAAGAAAGATTTAAATATGGCGGAAAATTTTTTTTACATGTGCTTTGGTAAAGTGCCACAAAAAGAAATCGTAAAAGCTTTTGATGTTTCCTTAATTTTGTATGCAGAACATAGTTTTAATGTATCAACATTTACTGCAAGAACTATCACTAGTAGTTTGTCAGATATCCATGGTGCTATAACTGGAGCAATAGCTAGTCTTAAAGGCCCTCTTCACGGTGGTGCTAATGAAGAAGTAATGCATATGATGAGTAAAATTAAAACCCCTAAAAATGCTCTTAAATGGATAAATAATGCTCTAGATAAAAAAGAGGTGGTTATGGGCTTTGGTCATAGAGTTTATAAATCTGGAGATTCTAGAGTTCCAACTATGAGAAAGTATTTTGCAAAAGTAGCAAAGATTAAAAAAGATAAAAAGTTTGAAAAAATTTACGATATTGTTGAAAAAGTAATGATAGAAAGAAAAAATATTCATCCAAATGTTGATTACCCAACAGGGCCCACTTATCATTTAATGGGTTTTGATACAGACTTTTTTACACCAATATTTGTTGTTTCAAGAATTACAGGATGGTCAGCTCATATTATGGAACAACATGCTGCAAACAAATTAATTAGACCTTTAGCAAGCTACAAAGGTAATCAGCATAGAAAAGTCGTTCAATTAAATCAAAGATAATCACTTTTCGATTTTTGCAAATCTACCATCACATAATATTTGACAATTTAGATTATTCTTTTTAACAAACTCATCTATTGCATTTTTAACGTCAGGTAGATGGCCAAAATTATAATCATCGCACATGATCGTTCCGTTGGTATTAATAACTTCTAAACAACATTCTAAATCATTTTTAACTGTTTCGTAAGCATGGCCACCATCTAAAAAAACATAGTTAATTTTTGACATATCAATTTTTTTTAATATTAAATTTGAATTGCCCTTAATTAAGGTAATATTTTTTTTAAACTTTGCTAAAAGATCCTCCACTGCTTCTTTGCTATAGGGATTTTGTTTTTTGATATATTCAAAATATATTTTTTTTAAAGGATTGGAAAAAAACGTATTAGGCATTACTTCTGATTTATTCTCATCATTTTCCTCAAATAAATCCAAACCAATATATTTAAAATCATCTTTGTGAATTTTATAGAGCAATTCACAAACATTTCTTGCTGTTACACCATGAAAAACACCAATTTCTAAAAAAGTTTTGGGTCTTTTTAATTTAACTTCATCTAAAAAAAATTCACCAACGCCTTTTTGCTTTAGACTGGTTTTTCTAAAATACTTTTTATATTTCAAATGGATTAACTAAATGCTTCTACCCAAGTCCCTTGTGTTGATGCCTTAGAATATTCTGTTGCACGACCTTCAAAAAAGTTCATGTGTTCAACAGCATTTAGCATGGTATCAAGCCACCCTAGAGGGTTTTTTTCTACATCATAAATTGGTTCAAGACCAAGTTGAACTAATCTTCTGTTTCCAATAAATCTAATGTAGTCTTTAACCTCTTGTGCAGTTAAACCTTCCATTGGACCCATCTCAAAAGCTAAATCAATAAAAGAATCCTCATGCTCTACTATCGTTCTACAAGCTTCATAAAGTTCTTTCTTTAGTTTTGGTGTCCAAATTTCTGGATTTTCTTTTATAAACTCTTTAAAAATTCTTATCATAGAATTACAATGAAGAGTTTCGTCTCTAACTGACCAAGTTACTATTTGGCCCATACCTTTCATTTTATTATGTCGAGGAAAATTTAAGAGAATTGCAAAACTTGCAAATAACTGAAGTCCTTCTGTGAAAGCACTAAATACAGCGACAGTTTTGGCGATATCTTCTTTTGAATTAACATTAAATCCTTGCATGTAATCATATTTATCTTTCATTTCTTTATATTTCATGAAAGCTGAATATTCAGATTCAGGCATACCGATTGTATCTAATAAATGGGAGTAAGCAGCTACGTGAACTGTTTCCATAGATGCAAAAGCAGTCATCATCATTAAAACTTCTGTTGGCTTAAATACCGTTGTGTAATGTCTTAAGTAACAATTATTTACTTCAACATCAGCTTGTGTAAAAAACCTAAAAATTTGAGTTAAAAGATTTTTTTCCGGTTGAGATAAATTTTTTTGCCAATCTCTTACGTCGTCTCCAAGTGGAACTTCTTCTGGTAACCAATGTATTCTTTGTTGGGTTAACCAAGCATCATAACACCATGGATACCTAAATGGCTTATATACAGGGTTCTCAACTAATAAACCCATTTTTTTAGGTTGAATTATTTCTTTTTTTTCTGTCTTAATTTTATCTGCTACTGACATGATAAACACTCCTCATATTCTGGTTGATCGTTAGTTTGTTGATTTTTTGATTTATATACATTGGCTGTAACATCAGTCGATTTTGCATTGTTGATATTTTCAGCTCTCTGAATTGATTTTGATCTACAATAGTAAAGGCTTTTAAGACCCTTTTTCCATGCATCAAAATGAATTCTATGTAATTCTTTTTTATGAACATCGGCCGGTAAAAATAAATTTACCGATTGTGCTTGGGAAATGTATTGAGTTCTATCTCCACTCAGTTCAACAATCCACTTTTGATTTACCTCAAAAGCAGTTTTAAAAACATCTTTTTCTAAATCAGTTAAAAAATCTAAGTTAGATACTGATCCTTGATTTGTTGTTATTGTTGACCAAGTTTCGTCATCGTTTTTACCGTGACTTTCTAAGATCTCTTCTAAATATCTATTTCTAACGTTAAAAGATCCAGATAAAGTTTTATGTGTATAACTATTGGCTGCAATTGGTTCAACACCAGGAGAAGCTCCTCCACAAATAATGGAAATAGAAGCTGTTGGCGCAATTGCTGTTTTGTTAGAAAATCTCTCATTAAATCCATATTCAGCTGCATCTGGACACGCACCTCGCTCTTCAGCTAATTCTTCTGATGCTTTATTTACTTGCTCATCAATTTGTTTGAATATTTTTTTATTCCAAGATTTAGCCATTACAGACTCAAGTGGAATTCTATGTTTTTGTAAAAAGGAATGAAAACCCATTACTCCAAGACCAACACTTCTCTCTCTCTCTGCAGAATATTTGGCATCTTTAAATTGGTCCGGAGCCTTGTTAATAAAGTCTGATAAGACGTTGTCTAAAAATCTCATTACATCACTAATCATGTTTGGATCGTCTTTCCATTCATCATATTTTTCAAGATTTAAGGATGATAAGCAACAAACAGCTGTTCTGTCTCTTCCATCTTTATCGATACCTGTAGGAAGAGTTATTTCACTACAGAGATTAGAAGTTTTAACCGTTAGGTTTGCAAGTTTATGGTGTTGCGGAATTTGTCTATTAACTGTATCGATATAGATAATGTATGGCTCACCAGTTTCAATTCTAGCTGTTAACAATCTAATCCATAAATTTCTTGCAGATATAGTTTGTTGAATAGATCCATCAGCTGGACTTTTAAGCGCCCACTGATCATCAGTTTCAACAGCACGCATAAATGCATCTGAAACTAAAACTCCGTGATGTAAGTTTAAAGCTTTTCTATTTGGATCACCTCCAGTTGGTCTTCGCATTTCAATAAATTCTTCTATTTCAGGATGATCAATGGGAAGATAACAAGCAGCCGAACCTCTTCTAAGAGATCCTTGACTGATTGCCATAGTCAAAGAGTCCATAACTTTAATAAATGGTATGATCCCAGAAGTTTTTCCAACTTTACCAATCTTTTCACCAATTGATCTTAAATTACCCCAGTAGCTTCCTATACCTCCACCCTTCGCAGCAAGCCAAACATTCTCACTCCAAAGATCTAAAATACCACCTAGGCTATCTGAAGCTTCATTCAAAAAACAAGAAATAGGCAATCCTCTTTTTGTTCCACCATTTGACAAAACTGGAGTTGCTGGCATGAACCAAAGATTACTAATGTAATTGTAAATTCTTTGAGCATGTAAATTATCATCAGCATATGTGCTTGCAACTCTTGCAAATAAATCTTGGTAAGATTCATTGTAACCCAAATACCTATCTTTTAAAGTTGCCCTACCAAAGTCAGTTAAATTAGCGTCTCGTGAACGATCTATTTTAATTATGATACCTTTATCATTTTGAAAAAGTTCTGTTTCATTATTAAGTGAAAAAAGATCTGGTCTATTGTTTTTTTCAACTTCTTTAACTTGTGGGTTATATTCAGAGACAGCTTTCTTTAGGGCCTGCGATAGAATTTTATTCATATTTTTTGTATTATATTTTGTTATTAATACGAAAACAACTACATGTTGTATGCGTTTAGCGTTAATACACTATATAAACAACAAATCAACAGAACATTTATAGAACACAAGAAAAAAAAATCAATAAAAAAATTCAAAAAAATGTAAGTAATTAACAATAATGTCAGTAAATTTAAAAATCGACCCTTATGGTTTTAGAGAATATGACGCTCGATGGTTGTATGAAAAAGACATTAATCTCCTAGGCATAACGAATCTTGGCAAAGGGCTAGGCACACAAATTATAAAACAAACCAATAAGGCTAATCCAGAAGTAATCGTTGGTCATGATTATCGGTCTTATAGCGAAGAAATAAAAGTAGCACTTAAGAAAGGTTTAATTTCAACAGGTTGTTATGTTGAAGATGTAGGTTTGTCTTTGTCTCCGATGGTTTATTTTGCACAATTCCATTTTAATTCTGATGCTGTTGCAATGGTAACTGCAAGTCATAACGACAATGGTTGGACAGGTGTTAAAATGGGTATCAGGAAAGGATTAACACATGCCCCTGATGAAATGAGAGAATTAAAAGAAATAACATTAAGTGGAAACTTTGTAAACGGACAAGGTCAGGAAAAAAAAATAGAAAATTTTCAAGATACGTATAAAAAAAGCTTAATAGATAATAATAAAATCAAAAAAAAAATTAAAGCAGTGGTAGCATGTGGGAATGGAACTGCAGGAATTTTTGCTCCAGACATTTTACGTGGAATTGGTTGTGATGTAATAGAACTTGATTGTAATTTAGACTGGACCTTCCCTAAATATAATCCTAATCCAGAAGACTTAAAAATGCTACATGCAATTTCTGATGCTGTTAAAAAAAATAATGCTGATATCGGATTTGGATTTGATGGTGATGGTGACAGAGTAGGAGTAATTGATAATGAGGGAAATGAAATTTTTTCTGATAAAATAGGATTATTAATTGCAAGAAGTCTGTCAAATAAATATAAAAATTCAATTTTCGTGGTGGATGTAAAGTCAACAGGATTGTATGCAAATGATGAATTATTAAATTTAAATAAATGTAAAACAATCTATTGGAAAACTGGTCATTCACATATCAAAAGAAAAGTTAACAATGAAAACGCTTTAGCTGGATTTGAAAAAAGTGGACATTTTTTTTTCAATCAACCTTTAGGTTATGGATATGATGATGGAATTAATTCGGCGATTCAAGTTTGTCATTTATTAGATAATCAAAGCAAAAAAATGAGTGAAATCATTAAAGAAATTCCAAAAACATTTCAAACGCCTACTATGGCTCCTTATTGCAGGGATGAGGAAAAATATGCTTTGGTCAATAAAATTGTTAAAGACATTGAAAAAATTAAAAATGAAAAAATTAAAATAGATGACCAGGAAATTGATGAAATTTTGACAGTAAACGGAGTTAGATTTTCATTTAAAGATGGCTCATGGGGTTTAATCAGAGCCTCCTCTAATAAGCCTTCATTGGTAATTGTAACGGAAAGTCCCACATCCGATGATAGAAAGTTAAAAATATTTAGATTTATAGACTCATTACTTCAAAAAACAGGTAAAATTGGTAAATACGATCAAAAGATTTAATTAATCACTCTTATCTTCCGGTTCATTTTTATTTGATGAGTTTTGACTATAAAACTTTTTAATTAATTCTTCCTCCTTCTTTTTTTGCTCTATATCAAATTTTTCTTCCCACTCCTTCAATCTTCTTTCTTCCTCTTTAATTCTTTGTTCCTCTTCTAATTTTTGTTTAATTTCTCGTTCTTTTTCCTCTTCTATTCTTTTTTGTTCTTCTTCTTCTTTTCTTAATTTCTCTGTTCTTTCATATTCTTCTTTTTGACGTAAAAATCTCTCTTCTTCCTCAGCTTTAATTTTCTCCTCTTTAAGTCTTAATTCTTCCTCTTTAATCCTTTGTTCCGCTTGCTCTTTTAAAATTTGTCTTTCTATTTCTTTTTGTCTCTCATTTTCAGCCTCTTTTAATCTTAACTCTGACTCTTTAAGTTTTTCCTCTTCATATTTTAATTTTTTAGCTTCTTCTCTTGTCCTTTGCTCTTCATCTAATCTTTTTTGTCTCTCTATCTCACTAATTCTAATTCGTTCTTGCCTGTTTCTCTCTTTCTCTTCTCTTAACTGCTGTGACTTAATTTCCTTTTCTTTTAAAGCTTGTTCTTTTACTTTTATTTTTTCTTCTCTTTCCCTTTGTCTCTCAAGCATTCTTAATCTAAGCTCTTCCTCTCTGATCTTTCTAGCATCCTCTCTTATTTTTTTAGCTTCCTCGTCTTTTATTTTTTGTTGTTCAATAAATATTCTCTTAGCTTCAATTTTTTTTCTTTTTTCCTCATTTTTTTTAATTTGCTTTTCATTTTCAATAACCAGTCTTCTTTGCTCAAGAATTTGTTTTTTTTCCTCTTTAATTCTCTCTTCGTTTTCTCTTTGAGCTTGTTTTTTTTGGTTCTCAAGTTCTTTTTTTTCGTTGATAATTCTCTGTCTTGCTGATCTCTCTTTGCTTATTTTTCTCTCTTTTTGGAGCTTTGTATAAAAATTCTGTAATTTATTTTTACCTCGTTCAATGAAATTGAATGGGTTCATATCAAATTTTCCCTTTTTACTATCTCGACTATCAGATTTATTGTTATCTCTTTTTTTTTGAGCCATATTAAAAGTTAACACTATTTAAATTATTTTAAATATAAACCGTGTGTTTAAATTGAGGTTTTTTGATTATTTCAATTTTTACGTGCACAATAAGATAATTTTTTTTTAAAAAATATTTTGATTCGCAAGAAGAATCGAATAGTTTTTAAATATGGGTGGTAGAGGGAGACTGAAGCCACCCTTTTTTTTTAGTACTTTTTACTCTTTATAACCTTGTATTCAAAATTTTGAGTTGTTTCATTCACGCTAATTAGTTTAGCGCCATTTTTTATATGAAATTTATAAGCCATATCTGTTAAAGGAGATAAGGTAATTAATCTGTTAAGATGATTTGATTTTTTTATTTTATTAAATACTTCTTTGACAATTAATTTTCCACCACCTTTTTTTTTAGACCATACAGTATAGGCGATTGCAATTTTACCTACATTCTGTCCTCTCAAGGTGCTCTGTAAATGAGCATCTTGACTCATAATATCTAAATCCTCTACAGACTTTGGTATTTCATTGGTATAAGCAAAACACATGACGGCATGAATTTCCCTTTTATACTTAACCCCAAAAATTTTTCTTCCATAACTTCTTCTAAAAGTATTATCAAGTTCTGGTCTTACAGGATCTTCTTTAGTATTACATTCTTTTAACTCAACTAACTCTGCGCCTTTAATCCAATCAAAAAAATTACCAATATTTTTACCTATAATTTGTTTATTTTTTCTAAATCTTGCTTTTATTCTTGGCTTAAATTTCTTAGCTCTCTTTGAATATTTTTTAATAGAACTATCTTTCAAATATTTAGCTACAAGTTTTTCTTTAACTACTTTAATAATTTCTCTCATAATTTTAAATTAATTATAAATTAAAATATCTAAATATAAAAATTGTCCCAATAACATAGAGAAAAACTCCAAACATTCTTTGAGCTTTAATTTTACTCATTTTATGAACTGTATTAACTCCTACTCTTGCCATTATAGTTGTTATTGGAATAAATATTAAAAAAGCTGGGATATTTACAAAACCAATGCTTAATGGCAGACTAACATCTAAATAAAGTCCAGTTGAAAAAAATCCTATTGTACCAGAAATGGAAATAATCCAACCGATAGCAGCGGCACTACCAATAGCTTTTGTAATTGGATATCCAAAAAATCTTAATATAGGAACATTCATCATTGCACCCGTAATACCCATAGGTGCAGAAATTGAACCGGATATAAATCCTAAAATAGCTTTGGAAAAAAAACCAAAACTAGGTTTGATTTTATTGGAATTTTCTTGTTGTAAAAGTAAGTAAGCACCAAAAATAAAAACTACAATTGAAAAAAAAAGAACTAAATATTTTGTTTTTAAAATAGCTGCTAGAAAAGATCCAAAAAAAACTCCTAAAATAACAAAAAATCCAAAAATTTTTAAAATACTTAAATCAACTGCATTATGTTTTCTGTGTGTAAGAACTGAAGCTGTAGAGGTAAATATTGTAATGAAAAATGCAGTACCAACAGCTAAGTGCATTGTGTAATCATTAGTAAGATTTAAAAAATCAAATATAAAAAAAAGAAATGGGACTGATATTAAGCCACCTCCTATCCCAAAAAGACCAGCAAAAAAACCAACTGGTACAGCAGCCATGACCATCAAAATAATCAAATAAAAGTAATTTAGATTTGTAAGGGAGTCGGTCAATTTTATATTTTTAGTTTATACTTAAATACTCGATAAACGATCGTATTGATACCAAAATTAGAAATATCCCAAAAATTTTACTGAGTAACTTCTTATCAATTTTATGAACAACTTTAGCTCCTATTCGAGCCATAACCATCGTAACAGGAACAAATACTGCAAATCCTAGTAAATTTATGTAACCAACGCTATAGGGAGTGTTAACATTATCAATTATTTTACCGCCAGTTATCATTGTAACAGTTCCAGTTACAGCAATTAAAAAACCAACTGCTGCTGCTGTACCTATTGATTTTCTAATGTCATATCCAAAAGTCCTCATAAATGGAACCATTAAAGATCCGCCCCCAATACCCAAAGGCACAGATATAAATCCAATAATCACACCGGAAATATTTTTTACAATAGCTGAAATTTGTTTTGGGTTATCTACTAATTTTTCTCTTAAAAAAATAAAAAACAATCCAACCATTAGGGCGAAGATTGAAAAAAATAAAACTAGTGCGGGAGTTTTTAAATTTACAGCTAAGAAAGTTCCACCAATAACACCTGTTAAAATAAAAACACCAAATGATCTTACCATTTTAAAATCAACAGCATCATACTCTTTATGGGTCATTGTTGAAATGATTGAAGTGGGAATAATTATTGCAAGTGATGTTCCAACCGAAAGATGCATTCTCGTGACGATATCGAAATCCAAAACAGTAAAAGCATAATAAAGCGCAGGAACCATTACAATACCACCACCTACTCCCAACAATCCAGCCATGAAACCTGCTCCTGCAGCCGCAACTGCTAAAACAAATAATAAGTTTATTAATTCACCAGTGGCAATTGTTTCCATTAGGAGCTTACTTGATTGGCTTTTTCATTATTCTGAACGATAGTCATAATATGTTTTGCCTTTTGAAAATCAGAATCTCTCGCCATCATATTATCACTTAAATATCTTTTCCAATTTTTAGAACCTACCTGACCATGATATAAACCAACTGTGTGTCTCATAATATGATTTACTTTGGTTCCCTTCTTTACTTCATCATCCAAATATTCTAGGAGTTTTTTAACTACTTCTTCTCTCGAAGGATTATCATTTGTTTTGAATATCTCTTTTTCAATTTCCACCAGTGAATATGGGTTTTGGTAGATTGACCTACCAATCATTACTCCGTCACAAAATTTCATGTGATCATTTATTTCTCTTACGCTAGTTATACCGCCATTTATAATTATTTCTAAATCTGGATTTGCTTTTTTAATCTCATAAACCATGTTGTAATTTAATTTTGGAATATTCAAATTTTGCTTTGGTGATAATCCAGAAAGCATTGCTTTTCTTGCATGTAAAATGAATGTTTTTGTACCTACGTCTCTTAATTTATGAATAAAATTATTAAGATATTCAAAATCTTCAACATCATCAAAACCTATACGAGTTTTAGCTGTTACAGGAATTTTGCATACTTTGACCATAGAATGAATACATTCCGCTACTAGGTCTGGTTCCTTCATTAGACATGCGCCGAACTTATTTTTTTGAACCTTTTTGCTTGGACATCCAAGATTAATATTTATTTCATCGTATCCCATGTCCTCTGCAATTTTTGTGACCTCTGCTAATTCATTTTTGTCAGATCCACCAACCTGTAAAGCTAAAGGTTTTTCCTCAGGGCTAAATGATAAAATTTTATTTCTATCTCCATGAATTGCAGATTTTGTGGCAACCATCTCGGTATAAAGCATTACATTTTTACTCATTAATCTTAGAAAAAAACGATCATGCCTATCGGTACAATCCATCATTGGAGCGACTGAAACTTTTCTATTAATTTTTTGTTTAGTATCCAAGTGCTTTACCCATAATTTTATCAGGTAACCATGTAACAATTTCAGGAAAAATACATAGAATTAAAATAGCCAATGCCATTATTATCATGAAAGGAATAGAGCCTTTTAAAATTTCAGACAAACTTACATCTGGGGTAATGCCCTTTATAATATAAAGATTTAATCCAACAGGAGGAGTTATTAATCCTATTTCCATATTGATAGTGAATACAATTGCAAACCAATAAGGATCAAATCCTAAAGTTGTTATTACAGGTAACAAAATTGCAGATGTCATAACTATCACTGCAACAGGAGGTAAAAAGAAACCTGCGATTAAAAGAAATATATTAATTAATATAAATACAACCCACTTATTTGAACTTAGCTCAACCATACTTTGAGCTAATGACTGAGTTACGTAAAGTTGTGAAAGTGTAAATGCGAAAAGATACGAAGCTGCAATAATAAACATTATCATTACACTTTCCTTCATTGATACTTTAACAATATTCCAAATCTTTTTTGGCTGATAAATTTTGTAAACAACAGCTATCAAGACAAAAACTAAGAACGCTCCAACTCCAGATGCTTCAGACGGAGTTGCAACCCCACCATATAAAACGTATAAAACTCCAGCAATAATTGCTAGGAATGGAAGAATTCTGGGTAATACTTCAAGTTTTTCTTTCAATGTTGGTTTTACCCTGTTTCGTAAAGCTTTCGCAGCATCTTTATCTATAAAATAACTATGAATAAGTGCCCAAATTGCAAACATTCCTGCCAACATAAAGCCAGGTACTAATCCACATAAAAATAATCTTCCGATTGATGTTCCAGTTGCAATTCCGTAAACAATTAAAACAATGCTTGGGGGAATTAAAACTCCTAGTGTTCCACCAGCTGCTATAGTTCCAGTAGCTATTTGATCTGAGTAGCCTCTTTTCCTCATTTCGGGTATTCCCATAGTTCCAATAGCTGCACAAGTTGCAGGACTTGATCCACTTAATGCAGCAAAAATTGAACATGCTCCTATATTAGAAATAACTAGTCCACCTGGTACTCTCCAAAGCCATCTATCCAATCCTGTGTATAAATCTTTACCTGCAGGAGAATTAGCAACTGCCATTCCCATTAAAATAAACATTGGTATTGAAAGTAAAACAAATGAATTTAAACCAGCAAAGAATGTTTCAGCAAAAACATCAAGCATTTGAAAACCCTCAAATGATACTAAAAGAACTATTGATACAAAACTCAAACCAAAAGCAATTGGAATTCCAGAAAAAAGCACCAGCAAAGTAAAAACTGCAACGATTAAAGCTATTATTAATGGGTCCATTAATTATAATCCTTATCGTCAGTGAGTTTAATAATTTCAGCTATATATTGAAGAATCATTAGTATAGCGCCCAAAGCCATTGAAGAATATGGTATCCATAAAGGTGGATCCCAAACAGTCCCTGTTGAATAATTTTTAGTAAATGCTTCTTCAACCATTAAAAATCCAAAATAAAATAAAATTAGAAAAAACAATAAACTTAATAAGGAAGTAAAAATTTTTAAACGAATAATATTTTTTTTAGATAGAAAGTCATAAATCCATTCCATACTCACATGAGCTTTTTCACTAAGTACATACACACTTCCTATGAAAGTTGATGCAACTAATAACATAGTAACTAATTCTGTTTGCCAAGTAATTGCTCTTTGAAAAAAATATCTCTCAAAAACTAACTCAACAATAACTAAAATTGATAAGAGCAAAGCTAAAACAGCAAAAGCACCACAAGCTTTTGCTATAAAATCACAAAATTTAAGATATTTTTTTTTCATAAAAAAACCCCTATTTAATAAGAATAAATAGGGGTTCTTTATATATTATTTTATTTAACTGCTAAAGCCATTTCCATAAGCTTATCGCCACCTGGAACTTTATCAGCAAATGCCTTGTGAGATGATTTTTTTGCAATCTCTACCCACGCAGCATGATCTTTTTCGTTCATGTATACTAATTTAACACCTGCAGCTTTATAAGCTTCTTCAAACTTTTTATCTAAGTTTTCAACTTGAGCTGTCATGTATTTTTCAGCAACTTTTCCTGCTTTCATCAAAGCTTTTTGCTGTTTAGAGTTTAAAGCATCAAAAGACTTTTTAGACATCAGAATTGGCTCATACATAAACCATAATCCAAATTTTCCTGGAGGTGTTGCACATGAAACTTGTTCATAAATTTTGTAACTCACAAAACTTCCTGAACTAGTATTAGCACCTGTTAATACGCCTGTTTGTAAGCCAGTGTAAATTTCAGATGATGGCATACTTTGTATACCTGCTCCTGCAGCTTCTAACATTTGGTTAAATGCTTTACC
>CACDUM010000013.1:0-27509 GCA_902555965.1 uncultured Pelagibacteraceae bacterium
AGTTTTTGAAATTGAATAAAGATCTTATTTGTATTCAAAGTAATGAATTATTTTATTAATTTTTAAAAATTTTAATGAGTAAAAAATTTAACTTAAATAATAGTACATTAGTTTATATTTTTTTAAGTCTAATATTTGTTTTAACAATTCAAATATTTGATCCTTTTAGAGGTAACGCAGCTCACTTAATTCACTCTATTAAACATTTTGACACAAATAAATTGGAATATGATTGGATAGCAAACCAAGCGCATCATTTACCAGTTTTTGTTAAATTTAATTATTTTTTGATCAAGTTTTTTTCTAGTAAAGTAATTTATTTTCTACATGGTATTTTATTGTTGTTATGTGCTTTGTATTTATTCTTAATTTCTAAAAATTTATTTCCAAAACTTGAGAACCGAAATTTTGCTATCATCTGGTTTGCACTTTTTACTATTTTATTTCATGAGAATAGTTTTTTTTCAGGTGTAGCAGGACAAAGTGTTATTGATATTGGTTATCAACCTGCCAGTTTTGGAATATTATTTTTTATTGGCATCTATTATTTTTTGATAAAAAAATATTTCTTATGTACTTTGTTTATTTGTTTAGGTGCATCTTTTCATCCAACATATGTTTTGCATTCAGGTTTCTTAATATTGGGTATTTTGAGTTACCTTATTTTATCCAGAAACCATCAAAATTTTTTAAAAACATTAATTATATATTCAATATTAATTCTACCAATAACATTATTCATAATTATAAATTTTCTTACAATTGATGAAAATTTAATTTCTTTAGGGCAAGAAATTTTATTAGATAGAATTCCTCACCATGCTGATATTAGATACTGGTTATCTTATAAGGATTTATTTTTTTTAATAACTTACTTTTATGCTTTATACATACTTAGAAATAATAAACAGTTTTTTATTTTTTTTTTAATTTTTGGGACATGTCCAATTTTATTAAGTTTAATTCAGTATTTTTATGATATCAATTCCTTAGCTTTAGCTTTTCCATGGAGATCCTCAGTTTTTATAACACCTATTTCTTCGGTAATAATTTTTTCAAGTTGGATTGAAAAAATTGAATTAGACATACACAAATTAAAAATTGTAAGTTTTCTATTACTATTATCCACTAGCACATTTTTTTTTATAAAATCACATTATATAAAGGATCTTAATAGTGAATTTACAAAAAAACTTATATTATCAGAAGAAATTAAAAAAAATTCTGACTCTATTGAGCGAATACTAATACCAACAAATTTAGACTATATAAGAATGTACACAGGTCTTCCAATTTTTATCAACTGGAAGCATCACGCTTTTAGATTTGATCAATTAATTGAATGGCGTCAAAGAATGAATTTAGCTAATGAATTTTATTCTAATAATAATATAGAGAGTCAATTAATAAAATTAAAAGAAATTCAAAAAATTGAAAATATTTCTCATATACTTATTACTAAGGATAAGTTAAAGATTGAGTGTGACGATCTAATCAATCATGAAGTATTTGTCTTAGTAAATGCTAAAGATTGTTATGAAAATAAATATTAATTCAGTTATGATTTTTAAAGATGGAAAATTTTATTTATAAAATTAAATTACTTATTTTACGAATTTTAGGATACGAAAAACCTCTCAGAGTTGCTTTATTAAAATATTTAAGTTTAAAGTTTACAACTTTCAGGCCTCATTATGAAACCTTAGTTTATGAATCGTCAAAAAATGCATTAAAATTAGGTTATGATGAAATTAACATAATTGAATTAGGTGTTGCAGGCGGAGATGGAATTAAAACTTTAGTAAAATATAAAAAAAAAGTTGAAAAAATTCTTAAGATTAAAATAAACATAATCGGTTTCGATACAGGAACGGGATTACCAGACACCAATTACAAACAAGACCTACCTTTTTTTTGGAAGAAGGGAGACTATACAAATCAAAATTTAAGTAATTTAGAAAAAGAATTTACAAATGTTAAAATTTATCAGGGCAATATATCTTCAACATTAGATAAATTTATAAATAATAATAAAAAAAAAATTGGCTTAATCATTTTCGATTTAGATCTTTACTCGTCAACAAAGTTATTTTTAAACAAAATTTATGAATTATCAAAAGAGAATTTATTACTTCCTAGAACCTTTTGTTATTTTGATGACCTGTTTCTAGCTGATTATTGCCTTGATGATAGTAATGGTGAACCTTTAGCTATAAGAGAATTCAATAAAGAATTTAAAGATTTAAAGTTAGGAAAATTTTTTGATCATATAAATGACTTTAAGTTTCCTTTAGCCAAAGGTCAAATTTATACATTACATGATTTGAACAATGTAGATTATGAAAAATATGTTGGAATATATGATAGTGAAAGTCTATCTGGTAAAAAGAGAGAAAAATTCAGATCTTTATTAGATGATTAAGTATGACCACTCATATTCTGTGTCAATTATTTTGCCTATTTTAAATGAAATAAATTCCTTAAAAAAAACAATTAAAGTTTTAAATAAAATCGATGTTCAAAAAGAATACCTAATTATTTATTCAGAAAAATTAACTAATGAAAATGTTAAAAAAGAAATAGTTAATCTTAAAAAAAGAAATAAAAATATATCTTATAAATCACAAAGAAGACCTTTCGTAGGTGGTGCAATCGATTTAGGTATAAAATTAGCAAAAAAAAACTATATAGCAATAATGGCCTCAGATCTTGAGACAAATCCTTATGAATTAAAAAATATGATCAAGGTTAGTAAAAAGAACCCTGGGTGTATTATTTCAGCAGATAGATGGATAAGTCAAAAAGGATTTTACAATTATGGTATTATAAAATTTCTAGCTAATTTTTTTTTTCAAAAATTGATTAGAATGTTTTTCAAATATAAGATTCTTGATTTTACCTTTGCTTATAGACTTTATCCAAAAAGGGCTCTCAAAGGATATAGAATCAGAGAGTTAAGACATGGATTTGCATTAGAAATATTATTAGGTCCAATGAGAAAAGGCTTTAAAGTAATAACATTACCAGCAAAATGGAAAAAAAGAGTTGAAGGTAACTCCTCAATTACGATACATAGTTATTTTTCATATTTAAAAGTTCTATTTAGAAATTTATGATTTATATAGCGACCACTACAATAAATAAACCAACTAAAGCCCTAAAGCTTTTTGCAAAAAATAAAAATTGCAAATTAATAGTAGCTTTAGACAAAAAATCGAAGAAATTTCATTTAAAAGACACAATTATTTTAAGTACAAAATATCAAGAAAAGAAGTGGCCTAAATTATCAAAGTTAGTTGGATGGAATTGCATACAAAGAAGAAATTTTGCTATCTTGGAAGCTTTTGAAAGAGGTGCTGAAATTATAGCATTAATTGATGATGACAATATACCTTATAAGAATTGGTTTAAAAAAATTCATATTAACAAAAAAACCAGCTGCAAAGAAGTTAAGACAAATAAAATCATATTTGATCCTGTTGGATATACTAATTACAAGAATCTTTGGCACAGAGGATTGCCACTAGAGCTTGTCAATAATCGTAAATATAAGACTGGAAAAAAATCTTTGATTAAACCTGATATTCAAGCAAATTTCTGGAATGGTGATCCAGATATTGATGCAGTTTGTAGAATGATATTTAAACCAGAATGTAATTTTAATAAAAAAGTTTTTCCGTTTTACTCTAAAAAGATTTCACCCTTTAATTCACAAAACACTCTTATCTCAAGAAAAGTTATAAAAGATTACTTTTTATTTCCACATATTGGAAGAATGGATGATATATGGGCCTCCTTTTACGTAACTTCAAAAAAATATCAAGTTTTATATAATGAACCAACTGTTTATCAAAAAAGAAACGTTCATAATTTAATTAAAGATTTTAAGGATGAATATATAGGCTATGTTAATTCACTAAAACTTGTAGAAAGTTTGTATAAGAATTCAGAAAATATATATAATTTTTTACCTAAGAAAAGCTCATTAGCATTTGAAGAATGGAAAAAAATTACAATTTGAAATTATGTCTATACTAATTCTTGGAGGTGCAGGTTTTGTTGGTAGACATTATGCAGAATATTTTTTAAAAAAAAAAGAGTTTGTTGAAGTTGTTGATAATATTGCTCCATTATCAGGTGGTATACACCCAAAAAAATGGAAATTATTCAATCCATTCGAATATAAGAAATTTAAATTTTATAAAAAAGATTGTAGAAAATTTTTTAATCAACAATTAAGAAAAAAGTATAAGTTAGTTATTAATTTGGCTGCTATTGTTGGCGGAAGAGAGGTTATTGAATATAATCCTTTAGCTGTGGCGGAAGATCTTGAAATTGATACAGCCTTCTGGAGATGGGCTGTTAAGAATAAAAATAAAATAAAACATATAATAACATATTCTTCTAGCGCTGCTTATCCAATACATTTACAAAAAAAAAAATTTTTTAGGTTACTTCAAGAAACTGATATTGACTTTTCAAAAAATTTTTTTGGTAAACCTGATCTTTCTTACGGTTGGGCAAAATTAAATAATGAATATTTAGCATCAATTGCATATGAAAAATATGGAATTAGCAATACTATTTTTAGACCATTTTCAGGTTATGGATCGGACCAAGATTTAAATTATCCTTTCCCAAGTATTGTAAAAAGAGCAATGAGTCATGATTCAAATAATATTTTCAAAGTTTGGGGTAGTGGATATCAAATGAGAGATTTTATACATATAAAAGATGTAGTGCGAGGTTCGATTCTAATATCTAAGAAAATAAAAAATGGTAAAGCAGTAAATTTATCATCTGGGAAATATTTAAACTTTATAAATCTTTCTAAAAAAATTTTTAATATTTTGGGAAAAAAAAATATAAAAATAATTGGAAATTCGACTAAACCTGAGGGAGTTTTTGCAAGAGGGGGATCTAGATCTTTACAAAATAAACTTGGATTTAAACTTGCTATTTCTATTGAACAAGGGATACAAATGGCAGTAAATTATAATATTAAAAATAATTTAAAATAAAATTTTATTTTTTATAATTATTGATTTTAATTTTTAATTCATTTAGGAGAGAATCTTTAACATCAAACCAGTCATTAAATTTTTTTTGTTTAAAGATTTTAAGGTTTGAATATGGGTTAAACTTGTTGAATTCTCCCCATCGCCAATCAGGATACAGACTAATAATACCCCAGGTTTCTTTTCCTAAGCTAGCAGACAAATGCAAAATTGAGGTATCAGTTGTAATTATTAAATCTAAGTTTTGAATTATAGATGCTACCTCGTTCAATTTATATTTTCCACAATCAATAAAATTAAAAGATTTGAAATATTCTAGGTCACGACTCCACACTTCACTTTGTAAGCAATAAAAATTTGATTCTAATGAAAAAAAATCTTTAAAAGTTTGCAATGGGATGGACCTGTAGGGTTCATTTACTCCATTAAATGAACCTGACCAGGTTAAACCAATATTGAATTTGGATTTTGAAATTTTTTTTTTCCATTTAAGATCCAATTCTTTATCCGATTGTATTATAATGTCTTGAAATTTAATTTTTTCTTTATAAAAAAACTTAATCAATGATCCTAATGTTATCTTATAATCGTATTTAACGTTTGTATGTTCATCGATAGTCTTAATTGATAAGTTTTTAATATTTTTCTTGAATAAATTTCTAATATTATCTTGAACAATAAAGGTAACTTCCTCTGCAATTTTTGTAAGAGGTATTAAATATTTTGAAAATTGGATGGAATCTCCCAGACCTTGTTCATAAATAACAACAATATGTTTATTTACAATTTTTTCACCAGACCATTCTTTGACATTTTTGAATTTATTATTTTGTTTATTTCCAATTGTTTTTGAGTTCCTAAACTCATAAAATTTCCAACCTGTATCAAAATTACCTTCATATAATAATTTTAATCCATAATAATTAAAAAAATCAGGATCTTTTTCCATTTTGTGTTTTGTATCTTTTAGAAGTTTTTTACCCAATTCATTTTCACCAAGATTAAAATATAAAATAAGAAGAGTAATTAAAAAATTTGGTTTATCTTTATTCTCATTTAGAACTTCTAGAGCTTCATCTATTTTATTATGAAGAATTAAATATTTGGCCTTAGTATGCTTAAATTCAATAAAGGTATCATCAATTTTTTGTGCTTTAATGTAAAAAATTTCAGAATTGGTTAAGTCTCTTAATAGCACATAACAATTGAAAATATTATTTATAATAATTTTATCTTCCCCAAGTTCGATAGCTTTTAAAAAAAATTTAAGAGCAATTTTTGGTTTATTTCTTTTTAAATAAATACAACCAATATTATTTAAAGCTTTTTTTTTGTTATTACCATTTTGTTCAAGATAAAGTTCATAATATTTTCTTGCTTCGTCTAAATTATTATTCAATTCAAAAGCATAAGCTAATTGATAATTATACTCATTGTTAAATTTATCAATCTCTGTAAGTTTTTTTGCATAAAATAAAAGATCTTTAAAATTCTTTTTTTTTAAATAAACCAAGTATAAGTTTTTTATCGGATCTTTATAGTCTGATTTAATTTTTAATGAATTTAGAAAATTTTTTTCACTTTCTTCCAAATTTCCTTTTATGAGATGAATAACACCCTTAAAATTGCATATAATGTGCTTGTCATTCTTATCATCGAGTGAGTTACACTGCTTCAAAGCCTCATCAAATTTATTATTTTTTATATTATCAGCAATTTTTTTAAGTTTAGACATTAATCGAATTTATAACATAGATTAATTATATTTAATGATTACATGATTAATAGACAAAAAATAAATACAAATAATTAGATATTTGATAACCAAACTGTTTCAAATGGTTTTAAGATTAAAAAATTTTTATCTTTAATATTAAATTTCGAATCTAATAAATTTCTCATTTTAAAATTCTTTTTATCAATTTTGGTTTTTTGGATACGAGAAGTTAAATTTGTAATACATATTATCGTTTGTCTTTTATCTTTGCTTATTCTTTTAAAACCATAGATTTTCTTACCAAAATCTAAATTTAGTCTTGATGCGTTAGGGTGAAAGGCCTTTTGTTTTCTTCTAATACTTAATAAATTACAAAGTTTATTATAAAATATACTTTCTTTAGTGTTACCAACTTTTAGTTTATTAGTAATATTTTTTAAATTCCATTTATATCTGTTAACATCTCTATTGTTGCCGGTTATAATAAATTTGGCTTCATCATTAGAAGTACCAAACATAGAGTTCAAATATATAGCAGGTATTCCCTCAAAAGAGATCATTATAGCATGAGCTGCAATATATCTTTCTAAATAAAATTCACCATTTGGATCATAATCAGATTTTTTCAAAGCATCAAAAACTGTAATATTTGCTTCATATACTTTTTTAACTTTATTTTGGACTTTTCTATAAGAAAATTTTGAACCATTTTTTTTTAATCTCCTCAAAAAATTATTTAATGTTTTTTCATTTAATAATCCTTCTGTGGGTCTTATTCCTATTCCATCATGTGAAGCAATAAAGTTTAAGTAACAATTTTTACTTTTTGTATTTGGAAGATTTTTACTCCATTTATTTAAGAATGAACTATTTTCAAATAGAAAAGCATGAATTAATAATGGTGGTAAAGAAAAATTATATATCCAATTAGCCTCATCGTTTTTTCCAAAGTAACTTAAATTTTCTTTTTCAGGTAAATTTGTCTCCGTAATAATAGTGGTTTGTACATTTAGCAGATCAATTATATTTCTTAAAAGTTTAATTATTTCATGTGTTTGTTTTAAATTAATACACTTGGTTCCCTTTTCTTTCCAAAGATATGCAATAGCATCTAATCTAAAAATACTTACACCATTGTTAATGAGATGAATCATTATATTGATAAATTGAATTAATACAGAGGGATTTCTAAAATTTAAATCAATTTGATCCGGGCTAAATGTTCGCCAAAGATAGTCAGTTTTTTTAAAAATGTTTATTTTTTTAAGTAATTTATGATCTCTTGGTCTAACCACTTTAGAAGTATTAAATTTAGAATCGACTGTTAAAAAATAATCTTTTCCAGGTTCCTTTTTTTTTAGAAAATTTTTAAACCATAAGCCTCTTGCTGATGAGTGATTGATAACCATATCAGCCATAAGATTACTTGATTTTGAAAGATTTTTTATATTAAACCAATTTCCAAGTTTATTTTCAACTTTGTAATGATCTTTAACAGCAAAGCCACTATCACTACTTGAGGGATAAAATGGTAAAAAATGTATAGTATCAAAATAATCTTTTAATTTTTTTTGAAAAAAGTTTTGAAATACTTTAATTGATTTCTTTTTTTCATAATACACACTATCACCATAACAAATAACTAAAGTAGTTTTTTCAGAGATTTTTTTTTTCTTTTTTGGATTTTTTTTGTTAAACTGTCGAATGATTTGAACAATCTCTTTTTCGAAATAATCAATATCTTTTTTCGATAAGAATATTTTGTAAATTTTGTCTAATTTAGATCTTATAGTTTTCTGATCTTTTTGAGTTAACATTAATAATATTTTTTATTATCATCATTAACTACTTTTTCAAGTCTTCCAAGAAAATCTGGTATAGCGCTTTTTACTCTGCTCCATGTGGGTATAAAAGGGGTATCCATTGGATTAAGAATAAAAGCCTCTCCAGCTTTCATTATGTTTATTGCAAATAATTCGACTGCTTTTTCCTCTGTATGAGAATCAAATTTTAGACCATTCATTACTGCATCATTTCTATATATATCAATTAAATCTAAAGCAGATCTATAATAAGTTGCTTTTAATGATCTAAACTTTTCCCTGCTAAAAGTATTACCTTGAGTAGCCAGCTTTTTGATGAATGTTTTAATGATATCAATAGACATTCTTGATAATCCTTTTGTTTCATCATCAATTGATAGTACTTGGTGTTTATGATCATAAGTATCCGCTAAATCCACTTGGCATATATTTTGAGGAGAAAAACTTCTCTGCATTTCAGATAAAATTCCGACTTCTATTCCCCAGTCTGAGGAAATTCTTAATTCAGGCAAGACATTTCGTCTAAATGAAAACTCACCTGCTAAAGGATATTTAAATGACTTCATAAAGTCTAAATAATCACTTTTTCCAATAGTTTTTTCTAACGCTGTCAGTAACGGAAAAACTAATAATCTTGCAACTCTTCCATTCATTTTTTCATTTGCTACTCTTGGATAATAACCTTTGCAAAATTCAAAGTTGAAAAGTGGATTTACTACTGGATAAAATAACTTTGCAAGCATTCTTCTATCATAAGTTTTAATATCACAATCATGTAAAGCAACTGAACGCGCACTATCTCTTGCGATACACATACCTATACAATACCAAACATTTCTACCTTTACCGAGTTCACTTGGTGCAAGGTTATTTTTTTTTAATTCTTGATCTAATTTTTTTAAACCTGGACCGTCATTCCAAAGAATTGAAAAGGGTGATTTTAATTTCTTAAAAAATTTCCAAGCTTTTTTTGCTTGTGCTTCATTTGCTTTGTCTAATCCGATAATTATGTGGTCTAAATATTTTGTTTTACTTATTTCCTCTACTATTTTTGGTAAAGCAGTTCCCTCTAATTCAGAATAAAGACATGGTAAAATTAATTCCATTTTTCTTTGCTTTGAAAATTTTGATAGCTCACTTTCAATGATTGTTGTGGACTTTGTTTTAAAGTCGTGCAATGTTGAGACTACTCCGTTTTGAGAAAAATCACTCATGCCGGGTTTTTAATCTTAATAGTCTAATTTAACTAGTGCCGTTTTAATCACATCAGCCCAGCCCTCAGGTGATGGCTTGTTCGAAACTATTAGATTATCTATGTTTATTTGATCCTGTTTAAATTGATCATTAAAGACTAAACATGGAATATCACAATTTCTCAACATATCTAAATCATTGAAATTATCTCCTACAGCTATGACCATTATTTTACTCTCTACTTTTTTGTAAATCTTGAGAACTTGATTCATTGATTTAACTTTATCTGTATTATCACCTAAATTTAGAACACGACCACCTTCTTGCATAGTTAATGAAGAAGACTTTAAAATATTGAATAATTTATTTTTTTCTTTTTTGTCACCCTCAAATAAAAAGGGAATTGTATATTTCCGATTTAAAGCATTTTTTAAATTATTTTCTTGAAGACCAAAAATATTGGTTTGTTCTTTTGAATTCATTTTTGAAATAAATTTACATTTAGCTTTAAGATTTTCAGGAACTTTAGAATCAAAAATTTTAATTAATTCCTCTTTATCCCTGCTCAAAACTATTTTGTTTGGAAAATTACTATTTATTAAATTTAATCCATGAATTGAGGATCCATTTTCAGATATATAAGGAAGATCCGAACCAAGTTCCGTTATAAATTCCTCTATCTCTTTTTCAGTTTTACTAGTATTAGGAATAATAATAATCCCCTCATTAATAAGACTTTTTATATAATCTTTTATTTCATCAAATTTAAAATTATCTCTATGTAGTAATGAGCCATCTAAATCAGTAAATATAATTATCGAAAATTTTTTACTCAAAGAAATCTATCTTATCCTGTTTTTATTTTTGTCAAAAAATAAAACCTTATCTTTAGAAAATGATATTTTAAGTGGCTGATTGTTTATATCTTCTGACGATTTAATAATAATTTGGTTATTTGATAATTTAGCATAGATAATTTTTTCGAAGCCTAAATTTTCAATAAGATCTACTTTAACGTCTAACTTAATTTCACAATCATCTTTTACACTGATATCTTCAGGCCTAATACCTAAATAAATCTCATCTTTAAAATCTACATTTTTAAAAGTTATTTTATTTTTAAACAATTCTATTGTGTTTGAATTGATAATTTGTTCTTTATTAATTTTGACAATATTCATTTTTGGGGAACCAATAAATTCTGCAACAAAAATATTATTGGGATCGGTGTAAATTTCATGTGGTGTTCCAAATTGTTCAATAATTCCTTTATTAAGAACCACTATTCTATCAGCTAATGTCATCGCCTCTATTTGATCGTGCGTTACATAAATAATATTTGTTTTTAATTTTTTGTGTAATTTAGAAATTTCAACTCTCATTTCAGATCTTAAGGCTGCATCTAGATTAGACAATGGTTCATCAAATAAAAATACTTTGGGATTTCTTGTAATTGCTCTACCAATAGCAACCCTTTGTCTTTGTCCACCTGAAAGTTGTTTAGGTTTTCTTTCTAGTAAATCTTCTATTTGAAGTGTTGCAGCAGCATGATTTACTTTTTCATAAATTTCATTTTTTGAAATTTTTTCCATTTTTAAACCAAATGACATATTTTCAAAAACATTCATGTGTGGATATAAAGCGTAAGATTGAAAGACCATTGCAATTTCACGTTTAGAAGGAATTAAGTTATTAATTAACTTTGTATCTAAAAATATTTCTCCATGATCGATACTCTCCAATCCCGAGACCATTCTTAATAAAGTTGATTTCCCACAACCTGAAGGACCCACTAAAACTATGAACTCCCCATTCCTTATGTCTATGTTAAAATTGTTGATAACTTTATTCTCACCAAAAGATTTTTCGAGATTTTTAATAACAATTTTTGACATTTATTTGATTTAAAGGGATTTTAACTAACCATTAAATGTTGTTAAAAATTTATTACACTGCTAGATTTATCGCAATGAAAAAATCGCGAACATCAGAGAAAACTAAATACCAGAGAGGAACAATATAAGAGGGGGAATATATGATTAAAAAAATCATAGTTAATATATTTGCTCTAGTATTTCTAATTACTAATACTAGTTTTGCGGATATTAAATTTTGGACGACAGAGGTCCAACCAGCCAGAATGGCAAAACAAGAGGAGATGGCTAAAGCGTTTGAAGCTAAAACTGGCATCAAAGTTGAGGTCATACCAATTGAAGAAAAAGATCTTGGTACAAGAGCTACTGCGGCAGCAGCAGCGGGAGATCTTCCAGATGTGATTTATCACACTCTTCAATATGTTTTACCATGGGCTGAGGCAGGCATATTAGATGTTGATGCAAATAACGCTGTAGTTAAGTCGTTAGGTAAAAAAACATTTGCACCAGGTGCTCTGAATATGGCTAAGAAGGGTGGAAAAATTGCAGCTGTGCCAGTTGATGGCTGGACGCAAATGGTCGTTTATAGAAAAGATCTATTTGCTGCAGCTGGTTTAGAACCACCAACTTCATATGCAAACATTGTTAAAGCAGTTAATTCATTATCAAGCAATGATATGTTTGGTTTTGTTGCTGCTACTAAAACAGATGAAAACTTTATGAGCCAAGTACTTGAACATGTACTTCTAGCTAATGGAGTTAATTTTGTTAAAAAAGGTGGAACTAAAAAGCAAGGGAAAGCTTTAAAGAACTCTTTAGAATTTTATAAAGTGATTGCTAAAGCAAGCCCTCCAGGAGAATTATTCTGGAAACAATCAAGAGCATTATATTTTGCTGGAAAAACACCAATGATTATTTGGTCACCATTTATTATGGATGAGTTAGCAGGTTTAAGAGACTCAGCTCCGCCAACAATAAATAGTGATCCAACATCACCAGAGTTAGCTTCCAAAACTGGTTTTATCACTAATTTTAGTGGACCAAACAATAAAAAAGGTGCTGCTTGGGCTGATGTAAGATACTTTGGTATTACTGCAGATGCAGATACTGATGAAGCTAAAAAATTCATAGAGTACTCTATGAGTGAAGGTTATACAGCGACATTAGGAATTGCTCCGGAAGGAAAATTCCCAGTAAGAAGAGGAAACAAAAGTGATCCTAGTGCTTACACTAAAGCTTGGAGTAAATTACCAGTAGGTGTTGATAGAAAAGCTCCTTTAACAGATCTTTATTCTGCAGATGTTATTGATAACATCGTTGCAGGTTTAGATACTGCAAATAGATGGGGTGTTAAAGAGGGTGAACTATCTCGAGCATCAAAAATCATTAATTCTCAATTCTTAAATAGAATCACGAGAGAATATATTGATGATCAAATCTCAGTTGATGAAGCGGTTAAGAAAATTAACGCAGAATTAGCTAAGTTTTAAATAATAAATTTATAAAGAGCGGATAATATTTTATTATCCGCTTTTTATTATGAGTGATTCATTATCAAAATTAGAAAAAAGAACTGCTTACACTTTAGTTTTACCTGCAGTCCTATTAGTTTTTGCCATCGTATTATTTCCCATATTTGCCAATGTTTGGATCAGTTTCAAAGATATTGAATTAAAAGATATTAGAATTCCAGAACCTCGAGCAAAGAAAATTGTTAAATCAATTTCAGAAAATCAATCAGAATTAAAAATTATTTATAAATTACGAAATAGTTCTTTAATTCAAGAAATAAGAAATGTTCAGTTTCAAGATAAATTTCCAACAAATGTTTCACCAGTAAATTTAGATTCAAGATGTAATTTTCAATCTAAAAAGGTTGTTTGTAATTTTGGAAATTGGCAGGCAAAATACAGGGAAAATTTTGAAATAACTATACAAAATAATAATGGTGAAATAATTGATAAAAAAATAATTAAGTCTCAAAAACCAATTTTAAGTGGGAAAGCAGATAACCCATTACTCACTACAAATTTTACTTTAGAAAATTTTAAAAAAGTTTTTTATGAAAATAATTTTGTTGAATTACTTTTAACGACATTTTACTTCACTTTTTTTGGCACAGTTGGTGCAATTATTTTTGGAATTTTAGCAGCACAATTAGTTAATCAAAATATTCAAGGACGAACATATATGCGAGGTATTTTACTTTTTCCATATGTAGGCCCTGTAGTTGCTTTAGCTTATACTTGGACTTTATTACTAGATCCAAATAGTGGAACTTTAAACGCATTATTGGTTAATTTTAACATCATAGAGCAACCAATAAATTTATTAGGCCAAAAATACATAACCATGAGTATTTTAGGTTTTGAATTTAAATTAAGGTTGGCTTTAACCACAGTTATCTTTTTTGAAATTTGGCGCTATTTTCCACTCGCCTTTCTATTTATTTTAGCAAGATTACAAGCAATACCACAAAGTTTGTATGAAGCAGCGGAGGTAGATGGAGCAAGTCCTATTCAAAAATTTATCCATATTACACTGCCTCAAATTACAGCGATTATCTCAATTTTATTTATGATTAGGTTTATTTGGAACTTTAATAAATTTGAAGATATCTTTTTATTAACCGGTGGGGCATCAGGCACAAGAACTTTACCTATTAATGTTTATCAACAAGGTTTTGCAGTATCAGATATTGGGATGGGCTCTGCTGTTTCGATAGTCATTGTGATGTTACTTCTTAGTTTCATGGTTATTTATTTTAGATTAATTGGAAAGAGGGCTAATGAAGTTTAAGCCTCTTGCAATATTTTTAATAATTTCATCTTTTTTTCTGACATGTATTTTATCAATTTGGAAAATCATGGCTACGCTCCAAGGTTTAAGTTTTACTAATTTAAACATCACACCTGTATTCTTAATTGGTATTTTATTATCTTTAACATTTGTCTTAATCGGTAATAAACTTAACCACTTAATAAAGATTCTTTTGTTATCTTTTATATTTTCAATTTCATATTTTTACTTAAATGAGGCATCTCCATATTGGTATATATTTGGAGTTTTCTTAATTACTTTATTTTTTACGAACAAACTCAAAAAATATAATGTGCAATCTTTACAGGAAGATTTCATATCTGAAAAAATTATTTTTGATTTTATTACCTTATTTGGCATTGTTTTCTTTGCATTTGTAATCTTATTCCCGTTTTACATTATGCTAGTTACCAGCTTTAAAACTCAGATAGCTTTATTAGTTAATCCTTTAGACTTTAGTCTAGATTTTACCAAAAGCTTAACTGAGTTATTCAAATCTTATTTTGTAATCTTTGAAACTTATAATTTTGGTAGATATATTTTAATAAGCTCAGCAGTTTCTATCGGAACTGTTATTGTTACATTATTATTTGCAATCCCTGCAGCTTATGCTGTTGCTAGATTAAACTTTTTCGGCAAAAACTTTTTATCAACTTCGATCTTAATTATTTATATGTTTCCAGCTATAGTATTAGTCATCCCTTTATACACTGTGTTTAGTCAACTTGGATTAAGAAACTCAATCTTTGGTTTATTGATTGTTTATACAGCAACTACTTTGCCGGTCGCAATATACATGCTGCAAGGATATTTCAAAAGTATTCCAAAAGAAATTGAAGATGCTGGAATTATGGATGGTCAAAATTGGTTTGGTATAATTTTAAAGATTATTATTCCTTTAAGTTTGCCTGCAATTGCATCCGTTGCACTCTATGTCTTTATGATAGCTTGGAATGAATTCCTTTTTTCATTGATGTTTTTGGATAGTCCTAAATCATTTACCTTATCAAGAGCCATTCAATATCTAAGCGGGGATGCAGAAACACCGCGTCAATACTTAATGGCAGGCTCTGTAATAGTTACTTTACCTGTGCTTTTTATTTTTATATATTTTGAAAAATATTTGGTTAGTGGTCTAACTGCTGGAAGTGTGAAAGAATAATTTTTAGAGGTCTTAATAAAAATATGAAAAAGATATTAACAATTTTATTCATTACATTATTCATACCAAATCTTCTATTAGCTAAAGATCCTAAAAGTTCTTTTCCTACTTTTACTAAATGGTTATTAGATAATGGATATAATCAATATGTAGATATTGATGCAAAAGGAGTTCCAAGACATAATTTGAAACTTAAAGTAAGTGAAAAGTTATGGAAGATTCCTTATAAAAAGAATCCTAATCGAGATACATTAATATATTATTTTTATAGATATAATTTTAGTCATTTAACTGGTGATCCTAACACATACTCATGGAAACCAATCGAAATTAAACCTGCTATTGAACCTTATAAATTCGAATTTGATCTCCAAGAAGATAAATTTATAAAAAAACAAGTAAAAGCAAAAGGTATTTTAAGCTATTTATACTTCCAAGACGGAAAGATTTTGGTAGATGAAATTTCTCCAAAAGAAAAACTAGGAGAATTTGTAAATGACGAAACAAGGTTAATTTCAATGTCGATGGGTAAATCTGTGATGTCCTACATTTTAGGTCATGCAAAATGCGAAGGTTATATAAATAATATTGATAGCAAAATTAATGATTGGCCTGTTTTAGAAACTTCACTTTATAATAACCAAAAATTAATTGATATGTTAAATATGGCTCCTGGTGACCAAAAAGTTATTTATGAATGGGGAGATGGTGCTGGCATAAAAGTAGACAATGATTACGATTATCAAGTAAATAATATTTACACTACAATAGGTTTCTATTTTCAAAATACTGAAAAATCAAAAAGCGTTTATAACTACAATGGTTTAATTACCATGATACTTCATAATTATATAAGACATAAAACTGGTGATAATTATAAAGCACTATTGAACAGAATCTTTCAAAATAAAGTTAAAAACAAACACAACGTTCAATTTGTTGAAATGAACAGTGGTTCTGAGGAATGGGGAATCGGTCATTCTATGGTCCGGTTAACTAGACATGATTGGCTTAGACTTGCGAAAGCTATGATGGATGATTACCAAAATAATACATGTGTTGGTAAATATTTAAAAGAAATTCATGAAAGAAGAATATCGAAAAATATGGATGGTAAAATGCAAGCAGGTGGTAATAAAAAATACGATGAACCAGAATTTAACCGCACAAAGTCATATGGCGGTCAATTCCATTTTGATTACCCTGGATTAAAAAATAGAACAGTATTTGGTTTAGGTGGAAGGGGAGGAAATGCAATTTTAATAGATGTTGAAAATTCCCGAATAGTCGTAATCAATTCAATTCATTATAACGATAGTAAATACAAATATAATGTTAAAAAACTTTTAATAGATCCAATTAAAAACGGTAGATGAAATAGGATAAAATAAATTCTTAATTAAAGCTTAATACGTAAATAATTAGACATATTAATTTTTTTTATTTAATGCTTTAAAATTTAAGATATTTTTGAAATTTCACCTTTTTCAAAAGAAATAATCTTATTACAAATCCTCTTTAACCTTTCTGAGTTATGTGAGGCAATTAAGGTGATTTTTGATTTTGTAATTCTTTCGTAAATTAATTTATCAACTTTATCTCTTAAATTTTGATCTGCCACTCCAATCCATTCATCTAACAATAAAATATCACTCTCGATATGTAATGATGTAAAAAAAGCTAATCTAAATCTCATTCCCGTAGAGTAAGTTTTTATTGGTAAATAAAGATACTCACCAAGCTCAGTTTCATTTTTGATTTTATCTAATAAGTTATTTCTTTGATTTTTTTTTATACCCTCAACAATTAATCTAAATTCTATATTTTCAACCCCAGTAAGTTCAGGATTAAATCCAAAATTTATATCAATCATAGAACTAATTGAACCAGAAATCTCAATTTTTCCCGAAGAAGGTTGAAAAATTCCTGCAACCAGTTTTAGTAATGAGGTTTTTCCAGACCCGTTAGTTCCAGAGAGTCCGTAAATGCCATTATCAAATTTTAGATTTATATTTCTTAAGGCCTCTATATAGTTATTTTTAATATTTGAACCAAAAATACCATTAACTATACTTCTTCTCAAAGATAAGTTTTTATTTGAAATGGGATAATTTAAACTAACATTTTCTAATGTAATCATAAATACAATATAGTTTTATTTTCCAAATGTTTATTTATTTTTAGATTAATGAAAAAAATTGTTAACATTATTATCAAAGAGATAAAAAAACTTTGATAAAACTTTTCATCAAAATCATTCATTAATGGGTTTCTAAATAAAACTAAAAAATGATAAAAAGGATTAAAAATAAGAATTTTTTGTATTTTAGCTGAAACCATATTTTCACTCCAAATTATTGGTGTAGCGAAAAAAAAAGCATATACTAAATTTTCTACAATTTTTTTGACATCTCTATATATCGCCGACACGATTGTAATTAGATAACCTATCATAATTAAGTTAATTAATACTATAAGTAATCCAAGAAGAGTGAAGAACAAGCTAAATTGAAATTTAAAATCAGAAAAAAATAATAATACGAAAATTATAGGGAAGCTATGTAGAAAAATAATAAAGTTTGTGTAAATATTTTCACATACAAAATTTTTGATATCTATTTTTTTTTCGTTCAGCAAATCCTTTTTATCATCTAATAACGATGTAAATCCATTTAAACAATTAGAGATAAATAGCCATAAAAATACTGATATAGATAATCTATAGATAAAACTTTTAAAATTGTCAGGATTTAGAAATAAAAAGTAACTTAATGATAATACTGAAATCAAGAATATACTATTGATCACATTCCAGAACGGTCCCAATATTGTATCTCTATATTTTAAAATTATATTTTTATGAGAATAAAAAACCCAAATATCTGGATAAGAAAAGCACTTAAAAAATTCTCTTAAAAAATTCACTTAATCTTTTTTCTTAAGGTTATTAATGTGTGCCAGCCTAAATTTTTTTCTAATGACTTAAAAATTTTATTTGGCATAAATCTAAACCATTTTTGTTTAATATATCTATTTTTTTTATAATCTTTAATAATGTAAGGAAAAATATGATCTTTTTCTAATTTAACTATTTTAAACTTTGCAAACAATTTTTCAATTTCATATCTATTAAATGAATTTGCAATTGGAACTCCTTTTGCTCTTTCAAATTGATCTAAATTATTATTAATCATAATTTGTTTATATGAATTTTTAGAATACAACATAATTTTTATAATAGTTTTTTTTGTTGAAATGTTGTAGATTTGACTTATGGCTCTTTTAATATTCGGTGTATGATGCAGAACACCCCAAGAATAAATTAAATCAAACTTATCATTTTTCTTGAAATATTTTGTTAAATGTTCACAGTTTCCATTAATTAACTTTCCCCTCAAATTAAAAATTTTAAATCTATGTTTTGCAATATCTAAACTTTTTTTTGATATATCTAGACCATAATAATTTGCTCCTTTATCACAAAAAAAATGTCCCATTGTACCGATTCCACAACCTATTTCTAAAATTTTTTTATTCCTTAAATTAATTGGTACAAATTTTTTAATATGTGGTTCAACTTTAAATTTTTTTTTACTTACTTCTAAAAAATATTCCTTTGACAAAAATTTTTTTTTAGAGTGATTTATATTACAAGGATTTTTATCCCAAAAATTGATAACTTTTATTAGCATTTTAACTTTAAATTTTTTATGATATTTTTATAATTTAATATACAAAATAAATTCCAATACATGAATAACATTTATTTAACCATAGTTGCTGCAAGCAGAAATGATAATCATGGAAATAAATTAGATGAGAGAACTAATATATTTATCAGAAGTTTGGCTGAAAATTGTGAAAAATATAAAATTCAATCAGAATTAATACTTGTAGAGTGGAACCAAATACCTAATCAAAAGACTTTATCTGATCGATTAGATTTAATTTCTAATGAATATTTAAATTCTAAAATTATAACTGTTAATCAAGATCACCATTTAAAACTTCCAAATAGTGATCGTATTCAATTTTTTCAAATGATCGCAAAAAATGTTGGGATAAGAAGAGCATTAGGTAAATTTATTCTAGCAACAAATGTTGATGTAATTATTAATAAGGAGATTTTTAAATTTATTGCCCAAAAAGAATTAAAAGAAAAAACAATTTATAGATGTGACCGACATTGTATTGATTACAATTATTCAGGAAATATAAATGATGATTATCTTGATCAATTTACAAATTTTATTGATAAAAAATATTATTCTATAGATAATAAGACCAAAGAAAAACATTACGTAAATTCAAGCTTCTATAGGTATCTTAAAAATTTTATAATTGGAGTTTTTGAAAGAAAAGATAAAAGTTTAATTCAAAAAATTTCTTTTGAAAATTTCAAAAGTATTTCAAAAAAAATCACTCTATATCTTAAATATTTTAAAGTGCTGCCAATATTTTTCTTTCAGAAAAAATTATTTACAAATGCTTGTGGTGATTTTACCCTTTTAGATAAAAATTCCTGGATCGATTTAAAAGGTTATTGTGAGCTTCCAATATTCTCCTGGCATTTAGACTCACTCCTATTATGGGAAGCAAGATTTAAAAATTTTAACTTTTATGATTTTGATGAAAAATATTATATTTATCATATGAATCACTATACAAGTGGAGTAATATCTGTAAAAGAGACATTGTTTGAAAGTTTAAATAATAAGAAAATACCTTATCTAACTACTGAAAAGTTTTTAGATTTAGTATTAAAATTGAGCAATAATCCTGATCATTTAAAAACAAATGAATTTTGGGGTTTACATAATGAAAAATTAAATTAAAAATTTTAGTATGTTTAGAAATATATCTGTTATAGGTCTTGGCAAATTAGGCTATCCTATGGCTCAATTTTTATCAAGTTCTGGAGCAAAGATTAGTTGCTATGACAAAGACCTGAAACTTGTAGATAAGTTGAAAAAAAATCATGGTGAACATTTACATGAAATTGGTTTAAACAATTTAGTCAATAATAATAATGAATTAGTTTATACAAATAGTATTGCTGATTGTATTATCGATGCTGAAATTATTTACATTACTGTTCCAACTCCCTCAAAGTTGGATGGATCTTTTTCAAATGATATTATAATTGAAATATTAGACGAAGTTGCAAAAGTAATTTTAAAAAATAAGAAATCATATATCATCAATATTAATTCTACAGTTCAACCAGGGTCAATTGAAAGTGAAATAATTCCTTTTTTAGAGTCTAAGGAGTTAATAAATAATAAAAATTTTTATATTCTGTATAACCCTTATTTTGTTGCATTAGGTTCTGTTATAAGAAATCTTGAGGAGCCTGATTATTTATTAATTGGATCTTCCAGTATATATGCAGCAAAAAAAATTACTAAATTTTACAATTCTTTATATAAAAACCCTAAAATAAGACATTTAAACTTTAAAGAGGCTGAACTTACAAAGCTATTAGTTAATACTTATTTGACAACTAAGATTTCTTACTCAAACTTTGTAAAAAATGTTTGTAAAAACTTTGATGATATAAGCGATCTAAGAGTTTTAGAGACAGTAGGTTTAGATAGTAGAATAGGAACTAAATTTATGTTGCCTGGAGGCCCATACTCAGGCCCTTGTTTACCAAGAGATAATCTATCGCTTAAAAAATTTTGTTTAGATAATAATATTCAAAATTCTCTTTCAGATGAGGTTCAAAAAATAAATAATGATACTTTAGAAAATTTATACAAAATCATATCTCAACTAAAAAATAGATTTAAGATTAAATCTTTTGGATTTTTAGGCCTTGGCTATAAATCTAACACCCAATGTTTCGAGGAAAGTTACTCAATAAAAATGATGGAATTTTTAAAAAGCTTAAACATAAAAGTTTTTTATTATGATCCTTATTTAACTGAGAAATTTTCTTCAACAAAAGTAACAAGTTTTGAGGAATTAAGTTTTAATAGCGATATTATTTTCCTCTCTTATATTGATCAACATTTTAATCCTATCGTTCAAGTAAAACAGGATAAAAACATTTGGGATTTATGGTATCATTTTTCTGACTCTAGATTTAATAAAGTTTATCATAAAATAACCGATTTCAAAAAATTCGTAATTCAAAGTTCTGAACAAAACAAAAAAGTTATTCAATTTAATAAAAAAGTTGGATAGATTAAATCTTTTAAATAAGAATTAATTAAAATTATTGATTTAAATTAATGTAACTAAATTTATTTATTTTTATGTGAGATTAAATATTCTATAATCATTTTAATTTATGAATTGATGAAAAAAAAAAAATTAATTATAGGTAATGAGAATATAATCCTATTATTTCTTTCAGCTTTAATATTAATCTCAATTAATTACCTTTATCCAGGTTGGTTTATAGATCCTTTCCATAAAACAGATCCATGGCTTTATTACGGAACGGGAGAATATTTTGATTATATTAAAAAACATTTTTATGACACTTATTATTTTAGAAGATGGACAATAAATTTAGGAAATCTTATTTTTTCTAACATTTTCGGCCCTTTTTATGGAATGTTTATATTGAAAAGCTTAACCTTTTTTTTTGGATTATTTTTTTTACAAAAAACAATTTTTAAAATTTCAAGCAAATCATATTTAGTTGTATTTATTTTAGCATTTTTTCCATTTTTATTTCACAAACAATTATTAGAAACTGTTGGAACGTCATATGTACCATCTTTAAGTTTTTTATTATTTAGTCTTTATTTTTATTTTCTAATAACTCATAAAAATCAATCTAACAATGTTACTTTAATAGCATTTTTAATTTCTTTAATTTTAATTACTTATCAGGGAAATATAAAATTTATAATACCATCGTTAATTTTATTTTTTTTTGACGAAAATTTTAATTTTCTTTTTGATAAGTTTATTTTGAAGAAGATAGTAAAGTTAATTATTTGGACGATTGTGTTCACAATATTAATAGATGAGTCTATTCAATTTTTTCTGTCGATTGATTTAAAAAATTTTTTTATATATAGTATATCTACTGAATTATATGTAAGAGATAAATTTATTGTTGGCTACAATACTTTCTACCAAGATTTATTCCCTCGAATATATAAAATTACTTACATTACAGGTGCAGTGCTATCTGTTCTTGTAATTTTAAATTTTAAGATTATTAAAAATAATTTACTTAAAAAGGTCTTGCTTTTTTATATTATTTTTAGTTTGATGAATCTTCTAGAACCATTTCATAAATTAGGTTTTTCTATATATATACAAGCAAAATGGTTACATCTGCTTTTATCTGTAATTTTGTCTGTAAGTTTTTTAATTTTTTTTTTTAATGATTTTAATAATAAAATTAGCAAAAAAGATCATCAAAAATCATATTACATTTTAACAAAATTTATTATAAATTTATCAATTATAATATTTCTTATATTTGCAAATTTTAAATCTGGAAATGATTCTCATAAACTAGGTCTACAAACCAAAGCAGAATATATTAAACAAAAATCAAAACTTTATAAGATTTATAAAGAAAATAAAAAAATTACTGATCTGGCTTTAAAATTAGATAAACGAATATCAATTGTTGATGATAGACCACATTACGGCTGGAGTGGAAATATAGCTCAATTATATGGTATGTATTCAGCTTTAGCATTAGGATACCCGCCTAAATTTGAGTCTTGCAATTTAGTAGACTGGCAGTTTGGTTACGACCCATTAATAATATTATTTTCTAATAAAAATATTAACGATTCTTTGGAGTTAATAAAAAGATTATCAGGTAATTGTAAATTTAATCGTCGGTTTGAATTCAAAGAAGAAATTGACAAAAATGTTAAAATATTTGTTATAAAAAACTAAAAGCATGAGAAAAGTAGTAGTCACTGGAGGTCTTGGATTTATAGGAAGTAATTTAGTTGAATTACTTTTAGAAAAAAATTTTTATGTTATTAACATTGATAATTATGGTTATGCCTCTAGTTCATATAATTTTAATCAATATTATAAGATAAAAAATTATAAATTTATTAAAGTTGACTTAAATAATAGATCAAAAATATTAAAAATTTTAAAGACTCATAAACCTAAAGGTATATTTCATTTAGCGGCGTCAACACATGTGGATAAGTCAATTGAAAATCCTAAAGATTTTATTACTAATAATATTTTAGCAACATATAATCTTCTTGAGTCAATTAGAGAATATTCAAAGATTAATAAAAAATATAAATTAATCCATGTATCCACAGATGAGATTTATGGAGATTTGACTAAAGGTAATGCTTCTGAAATTAGTCATATCAATCCAAGTTCTCCATATGCAGCATCAAAAGCATCATCAAATCATCTTGTTACTTCATATGTAAGAACATTTAAATTGAATGCTGTTGTTACTAATTCCTCTAATAATTATGGACCAAGACAACATCCTGAAAAATTAATTCCAAAACTAATATATAATATTTTTCATGGTAAAAGTCTCCCAATTTATGGATCAGGTAATAATATACGGGAGTGGATGTATGTAAAAGATCATTGTAATGCTTTATTAAAAATTTTTAAAAAAGGAAAAAAAGGTCAAATTTACAATATCGGAAGCGGAAAATTACTTTCAAATTTAGATCTTTGTAAAAAAATACTTAATCTTTCAAGAAAAAAAAAAATTTTAAAAAAAGATATAAAAATTATACATGTGAAAGATAGAGCGGGTCATGATTTTCGTTATTCATTAAACAGTTTGAAATTAAAAACAAAAATTAAATGGAAGAATAAAACAAATTTAACTGATGGCTTGATTAAAACTTTAGATTGGTACTTTAAAAATCAGAATTTCTTTAAAGAATTCAATAAAAATGATATTACAAGAAGAATAGGATGATCACAAAGGGAATTATTTTACTTGGAGGAAAGGGCAAAAGATTAAAACCTTTAACTAATTATTTATCTAAACATTTGCTTCCAGTTTATAATAAACCAATGTTTTGTTATTCATTATCGACACTAATTTATGCGAATATAAAAGAAATTTTGATAATTTGTAATGAAAAAGATTTGCAAATTTATAAAAAAATTTTAATTCCAATTTCGAAAAAACATAATATTAAGTTTTTATTTGAAACCCAAAAAAATCCAACTGGTGGGATTGCAGAATGTTTAAAAATTGGATCAAATTTAATCAAATCCTGTGAAAGATTCGTATTGATATTGGGAGATAATTTTTTTTTTGGAAGAGATTTTCCAAAAATTTTAATGAAAGCAATTAACAAAAAAAAATCCTTTGTGTTTTTAAGTTCAGTAAAGAATCAAAAAAATTTCGGAATGGCAAAATTTAATAAAAAAAATAAATTAATTAAAATTATTGAAAAACCAACTTCAATTTCAAGTAATTTAGCCGTAACAGGCTTGTATGTTTATAATAGCAAATCGATATCCCACTTAAAGTCAATTAAAAGATCGAAAAGAGGAGAATTAGAAATTACTTCATTTAATAATACCCTTATTAAAAAAAATTCTTTAGATTATATTAATTTAGGTCTTGGTATTACATGGTTTGATTTAGGAACATTTTCTAATTTATATGAATGTTCTGAATTTGTGAAATTGCAAGAAAGTAGAAAAGGAATACAAATTTCAAAAATAATGTAAAGGATTTTTCTATTTTATTAAAAAAAAATTTCTTTTAAATCTGGTTATTTAATTAATGAAGGATCAAAAAAAATGAAAAAAAAAATAATACCGTTTAATAAAGCAAAAACTTATGACCGAGAATTTCTTAGTAATTTTAGAATTTTAAAAAAAAAATCTAATTATTCGGCAGGTGGTTATTATACAAAAAAGTGTGAGAAATGGATAAATAGAAATTTAAAAACTAAATTTAGTATAATGACGCATTCATGTACAGCAGCATTAGAAATGGCAGCTTTACTTCTAGATTTAAAAAAAAATGACGAGGTAATTATGCCTTCTTATACCTTTGTATCAACGGCTAATGCTTTTGTTTTAAGAGGTGCTAAACCAGTTTTTATAGATATTAATGCAGAAAATTTAAATATAGATATTAATCAAATTGAAAAAGCTATAACTAAAAAAACAAAAGCGATTGTTATAGTTCATTACGCTGGCATGTCTTGTGAAATAGATAAGGTCAAGAAAATTGCAAAAAAGAGAAATATTTACTTAATTGAGGATGCTGCACATTCAATCTTGGCCTATTATAAAAATAAACCGTTAGGATCTTTTGGAGATTTTGCCACTTTATCTTTTCATGAAAGTAAAAATATGCATTGCGGTCAGGGAGGGGCACTTTTAATTAATAATCAAAAATTTATAAGAAGAGCAAAAATAATCAGGGATAAAGGAACAAATAGAGATGAATTTTCAAAAAATTTAGTTAGTAAATATAGCTGGGTAGACGTTGGATCCTCATTCGCTTTGAATGAAATTTTAGCATCATTTTTATATCCTCAGCTTGAAAAAGCAAAAAAAAATACAAAAATAAGAGTTTCAATATGGAATTCTTATTACAGACTATTTAAAAAATACATGAAAAAAGGTTATTTAGATTTACCCACTCAAAATGATTATTCACAACACAATGGACATATTTTTTTTGTTATTGTGAAAAATAAAAGAAAAGATTTCATTAATTTTTTTGAGAAGAGGGGTATAAATTGCTTATTCCATTATACTCCACTTCACAATAGCATTGCAGGTAAAAAATTTAGTATTTCCAAAAAAATAATCAATACTAACAATATATCTAACCGAATAGTTAGGTTTCCTATTTTTTCAGATAAAAAAATATTAAGTAAAAAATATTTTAGAGAAATAAACTTCTATTTAGAGGAATATTTTAAATAGTCATTTATGAAAAAAATTTTATTGTTAGGTGGGGGTATTCACCAAGTTTCGTTAGCCAAAGAAGCTATAAAAAGAAATTTAAAAATTTATTTAATAGATTTTGTTAAAAAGCCATATTTAAAAAAATATTCAAATGATTTCTTTTACGAGAACTTAAGAGATAAGAATGCTTGTCTAAAAATTGCAAAAAAAATAAAACCAAACTATATAATTACTGATCAAAATGATAATGCTATGGAAACTTATAGCTATCTATGTGCAAAATTAAAAAAACCAGGTATTCCAACATCATCTGTAAAAGCATTCACTAATAAGTATTTATGTAAGAAAAAACTTTTAGGAAATAGTTTCACAAGAAAATTTATATCTAACTTCAACATAATAACATTTCAGCAATTAAATTATAAATTTCATAAAAATAAAATTATTAAACCTGTAAATATGCAAGGAAGTTTTGGTGTATTTAAGATAAAAAAAAACAACTTTAGATTAATACAGAAATTTTATAAATCAAAAAAAATAAAAAATTTTTTAATTGAAAATTATATCACTGGGCAAAATTATGCTATTGAAAGTTTTGTATTAAATCATAAAGTTTTTAGTTTAACTATCTCAAGAAAAATTAAGTTTAATGAATCATTTATTGATAAAAAAATACTTTACCTATCAGATATTCAAAAATTTAAACTGAAAAAAATAATTCAAGCTAATAAAAAAATAGTTGAAGTGCTTAAATTAAAAAATGGTTTAGTTCATGCGGAATTTAAAATAGATAATAAAGGAAAGATATTCTTGATAGAAATTGCTTGTAGAGGAGGAGGGAGTGGTATAACGAGCGATATTATTCCTAATATGACGACGTTTAACCCTTCTAAATTTTTAATTGATTTATCCACGAATTCTTTGAAAAAAAACTATAAAGTAAAAAAAAACGATATTTATGGAGCTATATTTTGGTCTGCTAAGAAAAAATATCAATTAACAAAAAAAATAATCTTTAAAAAATATGTAAAAAATACCTTT
>CACDUM010000014.1:0-23793 GCA_902555965.1 uncultured Pelagibacteraceae bacterium
TGAGGTGTACCATTATATTTCGATGATAGAGCTGTCATAGCATCAAACATAGCTGTCATTGCCCAATGTATTTCCTCACTTCCACCAGCAAAAACAATATCTTGTTTACCCATTTGAATTAATTCCATTGAATTTCCAATGCAGTGACCACTAGTTGCACATGCAGAACTCATTGTATAATTAGTCCCTTTGATTTTAAATGGAACTGCCAAAGTAGCAGACGCAGTACTTGCCATGGTTCTTGGAACTATAAAAGGACCCATTAATTTTGGGGTTTTTGCTCTTGTTTTATCCGCTGCTAAAATAACATTTTCAATTGAGGGCCCTCCAGATCCCATGACTATACCAGTACTAAAGTTGCTTATTTCTTTTTCCTCTAAACCCGAATCTTTTATTGCCTCCTTCATCGCAATATAGTTATAAGCTGAGCCTGAACCCATAAATCGAATTGTCTTTCTATCTATGTGATCTTCAAGTTTGATGTTTGGCTTGCCATGCACATGACTTTTTAAATTATGCTCTTTATATTCCTCAGCAAATGAGATTCCTGACTTTGAATTTAATAAAGATTGATGAACTTCTTCTTGATTATTACCTAAACAAGAAACTATGCCTAAACCAGTTATTACAACTCTCCTCATTATTTGAATAACCCCACTTTTAAATTATCTGCTGAATAAATTTTTTTTTCATCTGCTAATAATATCCCATTAGCCAAACCAACTGTTGTACCACCAGGAGACATAATTTTTTTCATATCGATTTCATATTTGACTAATTTAACATTCTGTAAAACTTCTCCTGTAAATTTTACTGTACCAACGCCTAAGGCTCTGCCTTTTCCTGGATTTCCAATCCAGCCTAAATAAAATCCTACGAGTTGCCACATAGCATCAAGACCAAGACATCCTGGCATCACAGGATCTTCTTTGAAATGACAATCAAAAAACCAAAGGTCTTTCTTTATATCTAATTCAGCCTTTAAAGAGCCTTTTTTAAAAGCACCATCCTTGTCATTAATTTCTGTAATTCTATCAAACATTAACATTGGTGGAAGCGGTAATTTTGCATTTCCAGGACCAAAAAGACCTCCGTTTCCGCAACTTATAAGTTCTTCATAAGAATAGGAGTTTTTTTTCATAAAATAGATCACCTTAATACTTGATTTTAAACCATTATAATATACATAAAGTTTAGAATTATTATAATTAACAATGTTAAAAAATAGCGAATTTGTTAGCAAATTAAGAAATTCTGGTCTTAGACCCACTAAACAAAGACTTAAAATTTGTGAAGTCTTATTTAATAGAGACAAAACATTTCACTTTACAATTAATGATTTAGCAAAAAACATTTCAGAAAATTTTAATGAAAAAATATCTTTAGCTACAATTTACAACACAGTTCATGCTTTTAAAGATAAAGGATATCTAAAAGAGATTACGATCAGTAGCGATAAAAGTTATTTTGATACAAATATTACCAAACATCATCATTTTTATGATGAGGACACAAATTTACTTATAGATTGTAATGATAACGAAATTGGAAAAGTTAATATCAAAAATAATATTACAGGAAAAAAAATTAGTTCTGTGGAAGTGTTAGTAAGAGTTGCGAGTGATACTCAAAATCAGAATTAAAAAAAACTTCCCTTCTAAATTTATATTATAATAGTTCTAAACTGTTGACATTTAGTTTAGAACTATTATAAATTAATAATTCTAATAACCATGGGGGAAATACAAAAATTATGAGTACTGAAAATTTCAAAAATAAGTCTTTTAAAGCCAATCAAATGAGCAAATGTCCTTTTACTGGCGCAGGAACACCTGCAAAGTTTTCTGCAGGAAGAGGTCAAACAGTAAGAGACTTTTGGCCAAATAGTTTAAATCTTAAAATTCTTAGTCAGCATTCAAATTTATCTAACCCTATGGATAAAAAGTTTAATTATGCAAAAGAATTTAAAAAACTTAATTACAAAGCATTAAAAAAAGATTTAAAAAAATTAATGACAGACTCCCAAGAGTGGTGGCCAGCAGATTATGGTCATTATGGTCCATTATTTATTAGATTAGCTTGGCATGCCGCAGGTACTTACAGAACTGGTGATGGTAGAGGTGGAGCAGGAACAGGTAATCAAAGATTTGCGCCACTTAATTCTTGGCCAGATAACGTAAACTTAGATAAAGCCAGATTACTTTTATGGCCTATTAAAAAGAAATATGGAAGAAAAATTTCATGGGCAGATTTATTCATCCTTGTTGGAAATGTGGCCTTAGACTCAATGGGTTTTAAAACTTTTGGTTTTGGAGCTGGCAGAACTGATATTTGGGAACCAGAGGATGATATTTATTGGGGTTCAGAAAAAGAAATGTTAGGTGTGGAACGATATAGCGGAAAAAGAGATTTAGAACAGCCATTAGGAGCTTCACATATGGGTTTAATTTATGTAAATCCGCAAGGTCCTGATGCTAATCCAGATCCAAAACTAGCAGCGCATGATATTAGAGAGACATTTGGTAGAATGGCTATGAATGACTATGAGACAGCAGCATTAGTCGCTGGAGGACATACGTTTGGAAAATCTCATGGTGCAGCATCAGAGTCGTATAAAGGACCGGATCCTGAAGCTTCAAGACTTCAAGACCAGTCAACAGGATGGAATAGTGGATATAAATCTGGAAAAGGTGTTGATACAATAAGTAGTGGTATTGAGGGCGCTTGGACTCAAAATCCAATTCAATGGGATATGGGTTACTTGGATTGTTTATATGGACATGAGTGGGAGCTTACAAAAAGCCCAGCTGGTGCTCATCAATGGACTCCGAAGAAAAATGGGCAAGAGATTAAAATGGTTCCTGATGCACATCAAAAAGGTGTGCTTCATCCACCAATGATGCAAACAACCGACATATCGATGAAAGTTGACCCTAGTTATGGACCTATCACTAAACATTTTCATCAAAATCCAAAAGAGTTTCACGATGCTTTCGCGAGAGCATGGTTTAAATTAACTCACAGGGATATGGGACCAAGAGTTTGCTATCTCGGTAGTGAGGTTCCAAAAGAACAATTAATTTGGCAGGATCCAATTGATAGGCCTAAATACAAACTTAAATCAAAGGATGTTAAAGATTTAAAAAGTAAAATCTCTAAATCAAAAATATCAATTTCAGATTTAGTTTCTACTGCATGGGCTTCAGCATCTACGTTCAGAGGCTCTGATAAAAGAGGTGGTGCTAATGGTGCGAGAATAATGTTGGAACCACAAAAAAATTGGAAAGTGAACAATCCAAAAAAATTATCTGCTGTAATTAAAGCTTTAGAAAAAATTAAAAGCAAATTCGATAGTAAAAAGAAAAGTGTTACAATGGCAGATTTAATTGTACTAGCTGGTGGTGTTGGTATCGAAATGGCTGCAAAAAAAGCTGGCTATAAAGTTCAAGTTCCATTTTCAGCAGGAAGAGGAGATGCAAGACAAGATCAGACTGATGTTAACTCATTTGGTCTTTTAGAACCACAAGCAGATGGTTTTAGAAATTATCTAAATGGTGGAGCTTCAAATGTTTCTGCAGAGGAAAAACTGGTTGATAAGGCTCAATTGATGGGTTTAACAGCTCCAGAAATGACTGCACTTGTAGGTGGAATGAGAGTATTAAATACAAACTTTGATGGCTCGAAACATGGTGTTTTTACTAACAGACCTGGTTCTCTTACTAACGATTATTTCATAAATCTTTTAGACATGAATACGACTTGGAAAGAGGAAGATAAATCTGAACAAACATTTATTGGTAAAGATAGAAAAACTCAAAAAACTAAATGGAAGGCGACAAGAGTTGATTTAATTTTTGGTTCAAATTCTCAACTAAGAGCTTTAGCGGAAGTTTATGCATGTGAAGATTCGGGTGATAAATTTGTTAAAGATTTTATCGCAGCATGGGTAAAAGTTATGAATTCTGATCGATTTGATTTGAAATTAAACTAATTCTATAAAACAGGACAAAAAAATATGGGAACAGCAAATTTTGAGGACTTCTACGAAGTTCCTAATCTTAATTTTGATATATCAAAGTTGAGAAATGATTTGGATAAAGTTTTAAAAGCTAAAAAGTTTAACTCTCCAGGGGTTACTCACTTCGGAGCAATACCATTAAATCAAATCCCAAATGATAGAAGTTCTATCGAGGGAAATAATATTAGAGGAAAATATTGGACAATTGCCGATGAAACTGGAAAAGAAGTTTCTCGAGATGTTGATATAGATGAGTCAAAATATACTCAATTGGTTCCTGAATTTGAAAATACTTATTTTAAAGAAGTTTACGACACTTTAAGTAAAAGGTTTAAACTAGGTAGAGTAAGATTATTATTAAAAGAGCCAAGATCGACATTAAGCTGGCATAAAGATCCTGAATGTAGACTGCATGTGCCCATCATAACTAATAAGGGCTGTTCAATGGTAATTGAAAATGTAGCAAAACATCTTCCAGCTGATGGTAAGGTATGGATAACAAATAATACAAAATATCATAATTTTTTTAATGGTGGAGAACAGGCTAGAGTACACCTAGTTGCTTGTGTGCTTGATAGTCCGTTTAAAAAATAATGGAATTAACAACCGGCATATTCAAAGCTGCTGGACAGATTTACACGAATAATAGAGGTTCAATTTTAAGAACCATTATTTATACAATTGGTCATTTTGCTATAGCTATAACTGTTTTAATGTTTGTTGCTGATGTCAGCTTTATGATAGCACTAACAGACGCAATAGTTGAACCAATAGCTAATTCTATATGGTATTTTATTTTAGATAAGTGGTGGGCGAGTAAATCAAAAAACTCTTAATCTAATACACCCCAAATATTGTCTGTCTTTATCCAACCTTCAAAATCGTCTGTATTTATTTTGCACCAAATTCCATTGCATTTTTGAACTATTAGAACTCTTCCACTTTTAATTTTAGCCAATGGTTTAGAAAAATTTGTCGGATTTTCAAACAAAATTTTGTCTTTTGTGGGAATTATTGAATTTATTTTTTTTAATTGAGACCAATGTATCCATCCGCTGTTGTTTTTAAAATCAATTACTCTTCGCCAGTTCTCTTTTTTATCAATTTGCTTTAGAGGCAAATTCACTTTTTTATAAATAAACTTTATAGGAGATTCAAAACTCGGTCCATACCTTACATTCACTTTACTTTTCTTTAAAGACAAGAAAGTTTCTTGAGCATGACTTAATGAGGTAAAAGATAATAAAAATAAAGTTATAAGACAAAGTTTAAATTTTTTTTTTAACATCTTTTAACTTTTTAAATTTAATTTTTCTAAAATTCAGATTTAATAGATCTATAACCAAAACTTGACCATTCAAATTTTTACCGATAGATAAAATTTTTTTTAAAATTTCATTCGCTTGCATAATTCCTATTATACCAGCCACTGTCCCCAAGATGCCTTCATATTCACAATTTAATATATCGTCTGAAATCTCATATTCTTGATAAAAAGATCTTATACAAGGTGTTTTTTTATTTTTAAAATCAAAACTAAAAATATGACCATCAAATTTACTTATTGCTCCAGTCACAAGAAATTTTTTATACTTTCTTGAAACATCATTAATTAAAAACTTTGTTTCAAAATTATCTGATCCATCAATTATGTAGTCATAATTTTTTATAATTTTTTGATAATTATTTATATTTAATCTTATTTTATACGCGTTTACTTTTATTTTTGAGTTTATCTTTTTTAATTTTTTTTGAGCAGACTTTATTTTGGATTTTTTTAAGTCTTCGATGCTGTAAAGACTTTGTCTGTGAATATTTGATAAATTAACAATATCAGGGTCAACAATGCCCAAAACACCTACGCCTGCTCTTGCTAAAAACTCAGCTGCAGGACAACCTAAACCCCCCATTCCAATGATTAAAACTTTAGCTCCAATAATTTTTTTTTGACCTAAGCTTCCAATATTTTTTAAAACTATTTGTCTTGAAAATCTCTCTATTTGATTTTTATCTAAATTTATATTCATTTACCTGTTGAACCAAATCCACCTTTACCTCTGACAGACTTAGGTAAATCATTTTTTTCTTCTAATTCCATCTTGACCACAGGCGCTAGGATCATTTGAGCAATTCTATCACCATTATTAATTGAAAAATTTTCATTACCATGATTATAGATGATAACCTTTATTTCTCCTCTATAATCACTATCAATTGTTCCTGGAGTGTTTAACACACTAATATTATTTTTGGCTGCTAAACCTGATCTTGGTCTTATTTGAATCTCGTAATCTTCTGGGAAAGCAACAGATAATCCTGTGGGAATTAAAACAGATGTTTTAGGTTCTAGATTAATGGGTTCTTTTATAAATGCGATTAAGTCTACACCTGATGCACCACTGGTTTTATATTCGGGTAATTGTACAGCTGGGTCAAGTTTTTTGATTAGAACTTTAACCATTAATTTATTTGAGCAACTATTCTATCTACAATTTCCTCTGAAATCTCTGACTTCTTTTTTAATGAAAGTTTCTCCTTTTTCATTTTTTCATTTTTATAGAAAATTGTAACCTGATTATTTTCATTATCAAAACCACTTTCATCTTTTGAGACATCGTTAGCTATTATCCAGTCGCAATTTTTATCTTTTAATTTTTGCACAGCATTTTTCTCTAAACTTGTTGTTTCAGCAGCAAAACCTATAACCATTTTTGGTCTCATAGAGTTATGATTAGAAACATAGTTCAAAATATCGATATTCCTTTCCAGGTTTAATGTTAAATTATCAATTTTTTTAATCTTTTCTTTATGCTCATAACTAGCTTTGAAATCAGCAACAGCAGCAGCAAATACAGCTATATCAGTCGGAAGATTTTTTTGAGTGGCCTTAAACATTTCTTCAGCAGTCTCAACTTTGATTAATTTAATATTTTCATCTATTTTTAGGTTTGTAGGTCCAGATATTAAAGTGGTATCAAAACCTCTTTTATAGAGCGATTTTGCTATCTCGTAACCCTGTTTACCGCTAGATTTATTTGTAATAAATCTTACAGGGTCTATATATTCATTAGTAGGACCCGCGGTTACTAGGGCTTTGAGTTTATTATTTTTAATTTTACTTAATAAAAAATTTTGAATTTCTTCATAAATAACTAAAGGTTCAGACATTTTACCCTCACCATATTCACCACAAGCCATATCACCTATTTCAGGTCCAATAATTTTGTAGCCAAAATCTTTCAATGTTTTTAGATTATTTTGTGTAGACTGATGTTCCCACATCCTAACATTCATTGCTGGAGCTAAAAAAACTTGTTTATTTGAGGCTAATATAACTGTGGATGCTAACTCGTCTGAGTTACCCTGGCTTAATTTGGAAATGGTGTTGGCAGTTGTTGGAGCGACGATGATTACATCGGCCCATCTTGATAAAGAAATATGGTCCATTTCTGTCTCATTCTCTAGGCTAAATAAATCATCATAAACTTTACCTTGAGATAATGAGGCTACAGATAATGGGGTTACAAACTCCTTTGCACTTTTAGTTAGTATTGTTTTTATTTCAGCATTATTCTTTCTAAACATTCTTATCGTTTCAAGACTTTTGTAAGCAGAAATTCCACCACATATTATAAAAAGAATTTTTTTGTTCGATAAATCTTTCATCGACTGAATTAAAATATTAAAAGACCAAAAATTACAAGGATTAATAAACCAATAATAGATTGGTTTCTAAAAGCAGTCATTTCTGATTTTTGAGTGTTTAAGGCCGTATAAGAATTTGAGTTTTGTGGGATTTGTCCACTAGCAAGATAAGTAAGAGCTTGATTAGCTTTATCCATAATTTCAGGAAATTCCGGTAATCTTTTTATTACTTCAGATGTATTTTGAAGTGTCTCATTTAGTTTTGTCATTGGATCTTTTGTTTCTTTTAGCCAACTTTCAAGAACTGGTTTTGAAGTGGTCCAAATATTTGTGTTTGGATTTAATTTTCTAGCTACACCTTCAACAACAACCATTGTTTTCTGTAACATTAGAAGCTGAGGTTGAGTTTGCATGTTAAATTTTTCTGTGACATCAAATAGTTGCTTTAATAATTTTCCCCCAGAAATATCTTTAACTGCTTGACCAAAAATTGGTTCACCTATGGATCTTAGGGCTTGAGCTAAATCATCTATTGGAACTTCTTTTGGCACAAGACCTGCAATCAAATGTACTTCAGCAACTTTACGATAATCTCTTTGTATAAAACCAAATAAAATTTCAGCTAAAAATCTTTTACTCATTTTATCTAATCTACCCATAATTCCAAAATCAATAGGAACAATTTGACCATCATTATCTATGAAAATATTGCCTTGGTGCATATCTGCATGAAAAAAACCATCTCTTACAGCATGTCTTAAAAAATTTTGAATAATATCTTCTGCAATTTTTTCAGTATTAAATTCTTTATTTTTTAGTTCTTCCGTTTCTCTAATAGATATTCCATCCACCCAATCTAGTGTCATTACATTTTCGCTTGTATAATTCCAATAAATTTTAGGAACTCTAAATCCAACATCATTTTTTGTATTTTCAGCATATTCATTTGCAGCAGCTGCTTCAAATCTTAAATCCATCTCTAGATTTGTGATTTCTTTTAATAAAAATACTACTTCTACCAGCTTGAGTCTTTTTGTCTTTTTAATAAATGATTCTATTAAGAAAGCAAAAAGCATTATTGCATCAATCTCCTCATTAAATATTTTTTTTATGTTTGGTCTTAGAATTTTAATTGCAACGTCCTTAAGAACTCCATTGTCATTAATTTGAGCTTTGTGGACTTGAGCAATTGAAGCAGCAGCAACTGGTTCACTTAAATTTAATATAGAGTCATAACTTTCGTTACCTAGATCATTTTTAATTATTTCTTTAGCTTGTAACAGAGAAAATGGTGGCAATTTATCTTGAAGGTTTTCAAGTTTTTTGGAAAGTTCTTCACCAATTATATCAGGTCTGGTTGCTAAAAATTGACCAAGTTTAATAAAAGTTGTTCCCATTGACTCTAAAGAGTCAGATAGTCTCTCTCCCTCGTCTTTATTTACATCTATTTGTTTTTTTGGTGAAAAGGAGAATGATAGTATCTTAAATAAAATCTTTATAGATAAAGGTGGTTCCTTAAATTTTGATACAATATTTAAAATATCAGAACAAGCTACTTTTCTTCCAAGTTTAAAGAGAATAATTAATTTTTTTACCATCAAAATTTCCATCCACTATGAATCGAAACTATTCCGCCTGATAAATTTCTATAGGTACACTTTTCAAAATTGTTTTTAACCATTGCGTCAATTAATTCCTCTTGGTTTAAAAAATCTTCAATACTTTTAATTAGATATTCATACGGCTGTTTTTCACCAACAACAAACTTACCAATAGAAGGTATTAGTTTAGAGTAATTTTTATAAAGGGTTTCTAAATTTGTGTTCTGAATTTTTGAAAACTCTAAGCATAAAAAACGACCCCCTGGTTTTAAAACTCTATAAGCCTCAGAAAGAGCCTTATCTATATTGGCAGTGTTTCTTAAACCAAAGCTTATAGTATAAAAGTCGAATAAATTATCAGATAAAGGAATTTTTTCGGCTGGAGATATAATCCAATTTATATTTTTAAACTTAGATAACTTTTCTTTCCCTTTACTTATCATCCCTTTATTTGGATCGACACATGCAATACGAGATAATTCATTTACATGTTTAACAAATAGTTTAGCTATGTCTCCAGTACCACAAGCAACATCAATTAAATTTTGATTACTGGATGGATTCATCATATTTAATAGACTTTTTTTCCACAATCGATGAATCCCCAATGACATAAAATCATTCATTAGATCATAACGATCGTACACTTGATTAAACACATTTTGGACTAATCCTTTTTTATTTTGTAGATATTGTTGCATAATTCAAAAATATATAATCAATATAGTATTAAATGCCAGAATTACCAGAAGTAGAAATTGTACGTCAATCTTTAGACAAAAAGATTAAACAAAAAAAGGTCAAAAAAGTAATAGTTAGAAATAGAAATTTAAGAACTAAAATCCCACTTAATTTTCCAAGATTCCTTGAAGGCAAAAAAATAATCAAAGTAAAAAGATTTTCAAAATATCTGATTATTTGCCTGTCAAATCAAAGTTATTGTCTTTTACATCTGGGTATGTCAGGAACTATTCATCTAATTTATAATCAAAAAAAAAGCTTGGTAACTAATACCAGTTTTTATAGCTCACCTACATTGCCTAAAAAACATAATCACGTAGAAATAGTTTTTGATGATCTTAGAGTTGTATACAACGATCCAAGAAGATTTGGTTTTTTTGAAATAGTGGTTAATGAACATTTTTTGAATAAAAGATTCTCTAAACTTGGACCAGAACCTTTTCAATCAGAATTTAACTTAAGTTATATCTATTCTTTTTTAAAAGGAAAAACAAAAAATATAAAAAACTTTTTATTAGATCAAAATTTTGTATCGGGGATAGGAAATATTTATGCAAGTGAAATTTTATTTTTATGTAAAATTAAACCTGATAAAAAAGTATCTTTATTAAATAAAGAAGATTGTAAAAAAATAATATTTAATTCTAAAAAGGTTTTGATTAATGCTATCAAAAAGGGAGGATCAAGTATTAGAGATTTTAAAAACACATCAGGTAAATCAGGAAATTTCCAAAAGAATTTTAATGTTTATGAGAGAAAAGGACTTAATTGTAAAAGGTCTGGATGCAACGGAATTATTAAAAAAAAAATGATTTCCAATAGATCTTCTTTTTTTTGTAATATCTGCCAAATATAATAATTATTTAATTGACCAAAATTCATTCTCAAGTTATACCCCTGCGCATATGGCTAACACAAAATCAGCAATCAAAAGAATTAGAAGAATTTCAAAACAAACAGCTGTTAATAAGGCTCGAAAAAGTAGATATAAAAATGCTTTGAAGAAAATGAATTCTTTAATTGAAGCTAAAAAGAAGTCTGAGGCTTTAAAGTTCTTACCTAAGTTGAATTCTGAGTTGATGAAAATAGCTAAAACAGGTATCGTAAAGAAACAAAACGCTTCCAGAAACATTTCAAGGTTTACCAAAAAAATAGCATCAATCTAGTTTAATAACACTTCAGGTTGTTAATCTTAATACAACTTTTAAATCTACAAAATCTGTGATCTTAAAAATTCTCCACACAATATTTAGATTTAGTAAATAAACAAACTTATTTAATTCAATTATAAATTTTATTTATATTTTTTTTTTATTTTTCTTTATTTTTTTTTGTCAAATACTTTTTTTTAAAAAAAAAAAATTTACACAATCCTAGATTTTATTTTTTTTTTATTTTTGAAAATTATTTGTTGCAATAATTTAATTATGGTTCTAACTGAACACTCTCCACATTTATGAACAATTCTATAAATAATAATAGTTTAAAAGACTCTAAATCCGATATTCTTGATTGGAATTTAGTTCAAGCTGAAATGAAAAATAAATTAGGACTAGATATTTACGAAAGTTGGCTTAAAAAAATAACTTTTGTCGAGGAAATCAATAATTATATCTTATTATCTGTACCTACTAGATTCATTCGAGATTGGATTACATCTAGATACTTAGATCAAATCTTGAAAATTATAAAAAATTATAAAAAAGAAATTGTTCGAATTGAATTCAAAATAACTGAAAATAAATCTATTTCAATTCAGGATGAAAATAATATTAATGTCATAGAAAATAAAGAAAATGTTTCTTTTATAAAAGACTCTTATTTACAATATAATCGAATAGATCCTAACAAAAATTTTGAAAACTTTATTACTGGCTCCAGCAATAAATTAGCATACGAAGCTTCTGTAAAAGTTTCAGAGAATATTTCACATTATAATCCACTTTATCTTTATGGTGGTGTTGGAATGGGCAAGACGCATCTTTTAAATGCAATTGGTTATCACCTGAAAAAAGATAATAAGGTTATGTTTATATCGGCAGAACGTTTTATGTATCAATTTGTAAAATCAATCAAATCAAATGATATGGTCAAATTTAAAGAGTATTTTCGTAATACAGATATTTTGTTAATTGACGATATACAATTCATGAATGGTAAAGAGGCAATGCAAGAAGAATTTTTTCATACTTTTAATGCATTATTAGATAAAGGTTCTCAAATTATAATTTCTGCTGATAGATCTCCTAATAAGCTGTCAAGAATTCAGGAGAGGATAAAGTCAAGATTTGCAGGAGGTCTAGTTGTGGATATTCAAAAAACTGATTTAGCACTCAGAAAAAAAATCCTTGAAAGTAAAATAAGTGACTTAAATAATTTGTATCCTGAAAAGTTTAATATACCTGAGGAAATTAAGGATTTTATAAGCATTAAAATCACAACGAGTGTAAGAGAATTGGTGGGTGCAATAAATAGAATTATATCCTTTTCAAGAATTTATAACAAAATACCAAGCTTAGCTGAGACAAAAGTTATATTAAAAGATTTACTTAATTTAAATGAAAATAAAGTAACTATTGATCTCATTCAAACTATTGTGTGTAAATTTTTTAAGATTAGTAAAAATGAAATGCTTTCATCAAGAAGATCTAGGTACTTAGTGAGACCACGGCAAACAGCAATTTATTTAACAAAAATTTTGACTTCAAAATCTCTGCCTGAAATTGGAAGAGAGTTTTCAAATAGAGATCACACAACTATAATTCACTCAGTTAAAACTATTGAAAAATTAAAAGAAAAAGATCCAGATATGATTGCAAATATAGATAAACTAAAAAATCAAATATTATATAGCAATAAAGAAAATGAAATTTAATGTAAACCAACAAGACCTACAGCAAGCATTAAATTATTGTCAAGGAGTCATAGAAAAACGAAGTACACTTCCAATATTGTCAAACATATTGCTCGATGCACAAAATTCAAAACTCACTATAACAGCGACAGATTTAGACTTAATATTTATTAATCAAATAAATAACGTCGAAGTCATAGAGGAAGGAAAAACAACCACTACATCGTCTACTATGTATGATATTGTTAGAAAACTCTCATCAGGAAAAAAAATAAATTTAACTTTAACAGACAATAGCAAACTTCATCTAGAATCAGAAAAATCTATTTTTAATTTAAATTGTATGCCCGCTTCGGAATTTCCTTTAACAGATGAAAATTTTAGTGAGAATGAATTTAACCTTAAATCAAAAGACCTATTAAAGTTGCTAAATAAATGTAAATTTTCTGTGTCAAATGATGAGACCAGACATTATTTAAGTGGAATTTATTTTCATCAAACAGAGGTTGAGGATAAGAATTACTTAACTGCAGTATCAACTGATAGTCATCGTATGTCCATTTCTAAACTCAGATTAAATGAAAAAAAAATTTTTGAACCGATTATATTACCTAAAAAGACTATTTTTCAATTAAGTTCATTATTAGAAAACTATGATGGTGAAGTAAAAATTTCAAATATGAAATCTAAGATAAAATTTGAATTAAATAATAGTATTTTAATTTCTAAGTTAATAGATGGAAAATTTCCTAATTACATTCAAGTAATTCCAAAAAATAATCAAAAAAAATTAGAAATTGACCTTAAAATTTTTCAAAGTTCGGTGGATAGAGTAGCCTCAGTATCGCTTGATAAAAAAGATGGTGTAAAATTTAGCTTAAGTAAAGATAAACTAGATTTGTCTGTAAATAATACCAACAGCGGTGATGGAAAAGAATCCCTTGTAGTAAAATTTGATCATGATTTAGAAATTAGTTTTAATTCTAAATATCTTATAGATGTTGCTTCACAATTAGATGGAAATAATATTGAAATGTTTCTAAATGATTCAGGTTCACCTGCGCTAATCAAAGATCCTGGTGATTTCGATAGTATTTTTGTAGTTATGCCAATGAAAGGTTAATTTAGCAATTTAAGTTCAGAATATATAGTTTTCTCTAAAATCCCTAAAAATTCTTCCTTGGAATAATCAGGTTTGATAGGTTCCAAAATTGAAATTGTAATTGTTTTGTTAATATCTTTTTTTCCTTTTTTTGGCCAGACGTAACCGGAATTAATAGCAACCGGTTGGCATTTTATTTTCAATTCTTCATAAATCCTTGATGCACCTTTTTTAAATGGAGGTTGTTCGTGGGGTAATACTCGAGTTCCTTGAGGAAAAATTATTATTGGTCGATTTGTATTTGCAATTATTTTAGAAATATCTTCAAAAAAATTGATGTTTTCTTTCGATACCTTATTTCTTTTGATAGAAATTGATCCTATTTTTTTTAAGTACCAGCCAAAAATAGGTATCATAAGTAATTCTTTTTTTAAGATAAATACAGGAGAATTAAAAATCGTTTGTAGGAAAAAAGTTTCAAACATAGATTGATGAGAGGAAGCAATAAAAAATTTTTCATTTTTAATTAAATTTTCTTTGCCTTTGACAATGATTTTTGTGGACAAGAAAATTTTTAAACAAATAGCAGCCCAATAACCCATTAATTTCCCACCAAAAAGTGTAAATTTTTGCGGTAAGATTAACGCTGGCAAAAAAATAATTGAAATTAAAATTATCCCTGAAAAAAAGAAAATTGAAAATAGAAAATTTCTTATCATTAATTATCAAAAGCTAAATTATCTCATGGTGCTTTTGTCTTTTTTTAACTACTCTTATTTTAGATCCATTAATTAATATTTCTATAGATTTAGGTCTAAGATTATAATTAGAACTGAGTGATATACCATATGCACCTACATCGCAAATTGCGATAAAATCTTTCTCTTTTAGTTCTTGAAAATTTTTTATGGACGTAAACTTATCAGTGCTTTCGCAAATTGGGCCAACAAATTCATAAATTTTCTTTGATTTTTTACCTCTTTTTAACAAAGGTAAGATGCGATGTACTGCACCATAAAGTGCGGGTCTCATTAAATCATTCATAGCAGCATCTAAGATAACAAAATTTTTTTTATAACTCTCTTTTATGTAAATTACTTTTGATATTAAAACTCCTGTATTGCCGATTATCGATCTACCTGGCTCAAATATAATCTGAGATTTTTTATTTTTTAAAAATTTTTTAATTGCTGAATGATATTTTTTATAATTTAGTTTTTTATCATTATTGTATGGGATGCCCATACCTCCCCCAAGGTCAATAAAATCAAATTTATATTGGGTTTTTTTGATGATTTTATCTAATATTCTTAACATTTTTTCATAGGGTTTATGATCTAAAATTTGACTTCCAATATGAACACTTAAACATTTTAAATTAATATTTTTAGAATTCTTACAATATCTTACAAGTTCAAAAAATGTTTTATCATTAACTCCAAATTTATTATCTTTTTTACCTGTCGATATTTGGCTCAAAGTTTTCGGATCAGTATTTGGGTTTAATCTAATACCAATATTAACTTGTTTTTTTTTTATTTTAGCAATTTTATCAATTTCTATGATTTCGCTTTTGGACTCTGAATTTATTAATAAAATATTTTTATCAATTGCAAAATTAATTTCTTTGGAAGTCTTACCAACTCCTGAAAAAACAATCTTCTTTGGACTAATTCCAGCCTTAAGAGCTAACATTAATTCACCCATTGATACAACATCGGCCCCAAGTCCAAATTTTTTTATTTCTTTTATTAAATTTAAGTTAGTATTTGATTTAATAGCAAAACAAATTAATGGTGATATGGATTTAAAATTTTTTTTAAAATCATTTATATTTTCTTTAAGTTGTTTATACGAGTAGCAATATGCAGGTGTTCCATATTTTTTAGCAATATTTTGTAGGATTGTATTTTCAATCTTAAGTTTACTATTTAAAAATCTCATTAAGCTTTATTTTGAAAGTAGCTTGGTATTTTTGAATTACTTTGAGATTCTTTATAGACTGGGTCTCCTTTTTTTCCACAAGCGATCAATGTAGAAAATACAATTATTGCTAAAATAATCTTTTTTTTCATTTTTTTCTTTTATATTTCAATATCATTTTTTTAATATTATCAAAAGATGTTCCACCATATGATTTCTTAGAATTTACAGAATTCTTTAAATCAAACACTTTTAATACATCATTTGATAGTTTTGGTTCAATTTTTTTAAGTTCAGCCAGCGTTAATTGATCGAGATTTTTTTTCTTTTTTTCAGCAAAGTTCACAATATTAGCAGTCACTTTGTATGCTTTTCTAAATGGCATTGAGTGATTTTTTACGAGATAATCTGCAAGATCAGTTGCAGTCAAATATCCTGAGTTAGCTAATTCTATCATTTGCTTTTTATTTGGTGTAAAATTTTTAAGAATCTCATCAAGTATTTTTAAACAATTTTGTAGTGTATCATTAGATTTAAAAACAATTTCCTTATCGTCCTGAAGATCTTTGTAGTAAGATAAAGGTAAACTTTTTAAAACTGTAAGCATAGAAAACAAATTACCATAAATAATTCCAGACTTTCCTCGTAAAAATTCCAGTAAATCTGGATTTTTTTTTTGTGGCATTATCGAAGAACCAGTTACAACTTTATCTGATAAATTTATTAACTTGAAAGCATCAGAGTTCCATATGATAAGTTCTTCAGCTATTCTAGAAATATGCATGGCACAGACTGAAACAGAGTAAAGAAAATCTAGCACAAAATCCCTGTCAGAAATTGTATCTATTGAGTTATTAGTTGGTTTTGTAAATCCAAGTTTTTTTGTAGTGTAATTTCTATCAATATTAAAAGAGGTTCCAGTTAAAGCAGCGACACCTAAAGGATTTTCATTTAAACTATCTAGATTATTTATGAATCTCTTTTGATCTCTTTTAAACATTTCAACATAAGCCATCAAATAGTGGCCAAATGAAACTGGCTGAGCATTCTTTAAATGAGTAAATCCAGGCATAAGAGTATATATATTTTTCTCTGCTGCTCTTATTACACTTTTAATTATAGTATCTAATAAAATATTAATTTCTTTCGTTGATGATTTCATCCAAATTTTCAAGTCTGTAATCACCTGATCATTTCTTGATCGTGCTGTGTGAATAAAACCCGCATCTTCACCAATTATTTCAAAAAGTCTTTTTTCAATATTTATATGAATATCCTCATACTTTTTATTAAATTCAAATTTTTTGTTTGTTATTTCTTTTTTGATTTTGTTTAGACCATAAACAATCTTATTCTTTATTTTAAAAGTAATAATTTTTTGTTTAAATAGCATTTCAACATGTGCAATAGATCCAATTATATCCTCTTTATATAGTCTCTTATCAACATCAATTGAATTTCCCACTTTTTGAAAAATTGATGAAGTGTTTTTTTTTATTCTATTGCCCCATATTGCCTGGTTGTTTTTATTTTTCGACATGATAATTAATTATACCTATTTAACATGAGATTTTTAATAATATTTGCTTTTTTAATATCTAATTGTGTAGCGGTAGAAATTAAAGACATAAAAAATCTTGTTATCAATAAAGAGCTTAAAAAATATGATGGATTAACGTTTTTAGATGATCAGAGTAATGAAATTCAACTTGATCAATTTAAAGGCAATTTGGTTTTGCTCAATTTTTGGGCAACTTGGTGCGCCCCATGCAAAGAGGAAATGCCATCTCTTGATCAATTGCAATCTCAAAAAAATTTAAATAATTTAAAAATATTTCCGATTAATGTTGGTCAGGATAATTTAGAAAAAGCCTCTCAATTTTTTGAGGATTTAGGTATAGATAATCTTAAGATATATTTCGACTCACCAATTACCTTAGCGAAAAAGTTTGGACTAAGAGGAGTGCCCACCACAATTTTGATAAACAAGGATGGATATGAGTTTGCAAGAATTGTTGGGTCAATAGATTTTAAGGAAAAAAATTTTGTTGAATGGTTGGCTAGTTACAACTAATTTTTGAAAAAATATGCAAAACCAACCAAAGCAATTATTGCAATAAATTGAAGCAAAACTCTTAACTGCATTAATTTATTTGAATATTTTTTGCTGGTTTCACCACCTTTAAATAAAGTTCCGATACCAAGAATTAAAACAATCCCAACCGCCATTAACAAAATTATAGATAATATTTTAACTACTATTCCAGATAACATGAAGGTATTGTAGGGTGTTTTTAAAATAAAAAAACATAATTCACACACTATGACATTTTGCCTAGATTCAGTAATGGTCAAACCAGAGACTAATAAAAAGATTAAAAATGCTATCATCTTACTTCATGGATATGGTGGTGATGGCAAGGATATTAGTATGCTCTCACTGAACTGGAAAAGACATTTACCTAATACTATTTTTATTTGTCCTAATGGTCATGAACCATGCAGTATAAACCCAAATGGATATCAGTGGTTTGATTTAAGCAAAGATGATTCAGAGTATATTTTGGATCAATCTATAAAGGCTGAAAAAAAGTTATCAAAATTTATTGATGAAATTAAAAATGAATTTAATTTTGAAAATAAACAAATTTGTTTATCTGGTTTTAGCCAAGGCTGCATGATGTCAATTAACTTAGGACTTACTTCTGAAGAACCTTTTAATTGCGTTGTGGGTTTTTCTGGAAAAATTATTGATGAAAAGGATTTGAAATTGAGAAAAAAAAACTCATCAAGTATTTTGTTAATTCATGGTGATTCTGATCAAGTTGTATCGCCAAATTTTATGTTAGAGGCAAAAGATTTTTTTATGAGAAATAACATAGACATTGAGACGCATCTCATAAAAAATTGTGACCATCATATTCCTGTAAATGCTTCAAGTATTGCATTGAATTATATCTTAAAAAAATTTAATAATTCCTAAATATTGAAAAAAATTTTTATTTAAGTTAAAATTTGATATGAATAATTTTATTGATCAAGATGTTTCACTAGAAAAATGTCCTGCACTAGTTTTAAATGCTGATTATAGACCATTGAGCTACTATCCTCTATCACTATGGTCATGGCAGGATACTGTTAAATCAGTTTTTTTAGATCGTGTAATTATAGTAAGTAATTACGATCGTGTAGTAAGAAGTCCTTCATTTAATATGCAATTGCCTAGTGTAATTGCTCTAAAAGATTATATTGTTCCTCAATCTAAACCAAGTTTTACAAGATTTAATGTTTTTCTGAGAGATAAATTTTCCTGCCAGTATTGTGGCAGCAACGAGGAATTAACTTTTGATCATTTATTGCCTAGATCAAAAGGTGGAGAAACTAATTGGGATAACGTCGTTACAGCATGTTCTGCTTGTAACGTTAAAAAAGGAGGCAAACTATTAAAGTTATCGGGCATGAAACTGGCCCAACATCCTTATCAACCTTCAACAGAAGATTTACATCGTAATGGAAAAAATTTTCCTCCAAATTATTTACATAAAAGCTGGATGGATTATTTATATTGGGATGTTGAATTAGAAGCTTAAGTTTTATACTTTTTCTGATATTCGAATTGCAATTTTTGAACCTGTTTTTATTATTTTATCCATAATTGAATAAATGCCTTTTTTGGTAGCTCCTTTTTCATAAGCAATATCCTTATGATGAAGCTCATCTTCTCTGAATTTTATAATTTTCTTTTTTAGATTTTTTTCTTCTGGACCAAGTTGATTTATTTGGTCTTGGTAATGTTTATCTATTACTTCTTCAACGGAGGCAGTACATAGCATAGCTGCTTTTTTCCCAAGAATAGTAGACCCAAAACCTAAACCTACACCTAGCAGATCCCACAAGGGCAAAAATTTTGTTGGCTCAATATTTCTTTTTTTTATTTCGTTTTCAAAAAATTGACAATGTTCAACTTCATGTTCTTTCATATCCTCAATTGTTTTTTTTAAATTGTCATTTTTAACAATTGTATTTAAAGCTAATAACTGACCTTCATAAATTTTGACAGCACCCCTCTCGCCTGCATGGTCAACTCTAATAAATTCTTCAACTCTTCTATCAGTTTTTTTCATATTTAGTAAAAATTTTTGCTAGCGTTATAATAAATAATATACTTATTACAATATTAATAGTAGTTAGTGATAATCCTAAAATCCTAAATGTCACATCTTTACAGCTTATAGTCTTTTCACTTAGTTGATTTAGCAATTCCTCTTTACTTACATTTTCAGAAAAGTTTTTTACACCACAAACAGTTGATTCTTGAAAAATGCCTTGTTCTATGCCGAAATGATACAATGAAATAAAAAAAGAAAAAATAAAAGTTAGTATTAAAAGTAAAATAAAGAAATTTTCATTTTTCTTTATAATAAACATTAGAGATATCAAAATTATACTTAACCCATAAGGAATTCTCTCTATCAAACATAAATTACATGGTTGGTGGCCCAGAACATGCTCTATAAAATAAGCAGAAATTAAAGCTATTAGACTAAATAGAAAAATTATTCTCAAGTAAATTTCAGTTTTAAGATTAAACATGAGATTTAAAAATCAGATAAATTATTAAGCTAATAATAACAATTAATATTCCAATTATTGTAAACCATTTTGACCCATGCTTATTCATATATTCATTAAATAAATCACCGAACTTATAAGAAAGGTATGATACGATGAAAAATCTTAATCCTCGGGAAATTAAACTTATCAAAACAAATATTAAAAAGTTAAATCCTATTAGGCCGCTTGCAATTGTAAAAACTTTATATGGAAGAGGAGTAAAACCAGCTAAAAAAAGTACTCCTAACCAAGCATAAAAACCATCACTATTAACTAAGTTTTCTTTAATTTTTGATAACTTATCCTCATAACCATAAAAACTCATAATGTGTGCTCCAAATTCAAAAAAGAACGCACCAATTAAGTAACCAAGCATACCACCTAAAACTGAAAAAATTGTAGTTATAAGAAATATTTTAATAAAATCATTTTTTTTTGATATTACCATTGGAATAACCATTACATCTGGCGGAATAGGAAAAAATGAACTTTCAACAAAAGAGACTATTGCCAAATAATATTTAGAACTTTTGTGAGCTGCTAAATCTAAACATTTTTTGTAAAGACTTTTAAACATTTTTTGGTTTTAATATAATTTTAGTTCTTATACTATTTAATAAATTATTAAATAACTAGGGCGAATGGCGGAACTGGTAGACGCGCACGACTCAAAATCGTGTTTCGCAAGAAGTGAGAGTTCGATTCTCTCTTCGCCCACCAAATTATGGAATTAAGTAAAATTAAAAGTTTAGTAGAACTTTTTTTCACGAAGTATAAGGAGTTAAACTCTACTTCTAATAAACCATTTTTAAAGTGGTTAAAGGATAATAAGAAAGATTTTCTTACTTGGAAACAAGTTGAAAGAAATATTCAAATTTTATCTCAATATTTAAGAAAAAATTTATCTAAAGGAGATAGGTGCATTTTATTATCTGAAAATCGACCTGAATGGCTTATTTCTGATATAGCCATAATGAACGCTGGTGGGGTAACAGTTCCTTTATTTACAACTTACTCTGACAAAGATTATGAATATATCATTAATGATTGTAATCCAAAAATTTGTATTGTCTCAAATTATACTCAATTAAAAAAAATAGATAAATTCATTTCAGATAAAATAAAAGTTTTATCTATAGAAAATATAGATAAACAAATTGATAGTATAGAAAATATCTTTGAAAGATTTTCTAAAGAAAAAATTTTAGATCATTTAAGCTTTAACAAAAATATTGAAAGAAAAGATCTAGCTTGTATCATTTACACATCAGGAACAACTGGTAATCCTAAAGGTGTAATGCTGAGTCATGGGGGTATTTTATCTAATTGTGAGGGTGCACAAGAAATTTTGAATTCGCTTGTTAAAGATAGTGAACCTGTTTTTTTGACTTGGCTACCTTTATCTCACTCATATGAACATGCTGTTCAATTTGTACAAATCACATTAGGAGCAAAAATTTATTATGCTGAAAGTTTAGAAAAATTATTATCTAATATGTCAGTTGCTAAACCAACTATAATGACTGCTGTGCCAAGATTTTATCAAAATTTGTATAGCAAGATTTCGATTAATTTTTCAAAACAAACAGGTCTCAAGAAAAAATTAATATCCTCGACGATTTTGCTCGGAATAAAAAAACTAAATAATGAGAATATGAGCTTCAGAGAAAAAATACTAAATTATTTATGTGAAAAATTAGTAAGACAAAAAATCAAAAATCAGTTTGGGGGAAATTTAAAGGCTTTTGTTTCTGGTGGGGGAGCGTTAGATCAAAAAATTGGTGAATTTTTGAATTCTATCGGATTGCCAACTTTACAAGGTTATGGCCTAACAGAAGCATCCCCAGTAGTAAGTTGCAATATACCTGAAAAAATCAAGATTGATACAGTTGGACCTCCTTTTAAAACTAATGAGGTGAAGATTGCACAGGATGGTGAAATTCTGGTCAAAGGCGAAAATGTAATGCTTGGTTACTGGAACATGAAAAAAGAAACAGACGATATACTTAAAAATGGTTGGTTACACACAGGAGATATAGGTGAAATTACAAAAGAGGGAAATTTGAAAATTACTGACAGAAAAAAAGAAATTATTGTAAATTCTGGTGGTGATAACATTTCACCCTCGAAAATTGAAAATTTATTGTGTCTTGACGACAAAATTAAACAAAGTTTTGTTTATGGAGACAAAAAAACTTATTTAGTTGCTTTAATTGTAAGTGATAGTGAAAAAAATAAAAAAGAAATTGAATTATATATAGATGATCTAAATAAAAACTTATCTCTTGTTGAAAGAGTAAAAAAAATAAAATTAATTAATGAAGAATTTACAATTGAAAATGGAATGTTAACACCGACTTTAAAACTAAAAAGAAAAAAAATTTTAGAAAAATATAAAGAAGATTTAGAAAAACTTTATTAATTTTTTTTCAAAATATTTGATTATTAAGCGCATAAACACTAACTTTTTTACAATTTAAATTTTTTTTTAAAAAAATTTTTATTTTAATTTTATCTTTAAAATTTTCTTTAAAATTTAAGATTTGACATAAGGCACATAAAAAAATAAAAATAGATTAATAGCGAATCAATTGATTCGTTTAACTTAAAAAAGGGAGCTAAAGATGCCTAAGAGAAGAAAAAAAGCAAAGAAGGCTAAGAAAAAAGCTAAGAAAAAAGCTAAAAAAAGAAGAAGAAGATAATTACTTAGTATTCTTTATTAAAAACGCTTCTCATAACGATTTACGTGTGAGAGGCGTTTTTTTTTATTCCTCTATATCTTCTTCATTTTCTGAAACAGCCTCTTCTTCAGGTAAATCTGATGAAGCTTGCTTTATTGGTGCTGCCTCTGGTTTAGGTTGAGTATTTAAGTTTCTTTTTAAAGCTTTATCTAATTTTTTTTGAGTATCCTCTAATGACAGATTTAGAATTATTTGAAATTCTGAAAGGATTCTTTCATATGCTTTTTCAAACAATTGTCTTTCACTATAAGATTGGTCAACCATCAAATCATCCCCCTTATTAAGGTCTCTTACTACTTCAGCTAACTCATAAATCTTACCTGATGAAATCTTTGCTTCATATTCCTGTGCTCTCCTACTCCACATAGATCTTTTTATTTTAGGCTTACTTTTTAATATTGAGATGCATTTATTTACCTGATTAATAGTAGCTAATGGTCTTAAGTGTAATTGTTTATTAACAGGCACCATTCCATTTGCTTTATCTTTTTCAAATTTTATAACGTAAGTTTCAACGTCTATTCCTCCAATATTTATTTTTTTGAATTCAGTAA
>CACDUM010000015.1:0-23501 GCA_902555965.1 uncultured Pelagibacteraceae bacterium
GATCAATTATTATATCAGAAGAGGGTTTAAATGGATCTATATCTGGAAAAAATAAAGATATTAAGGCTTCAATTATTAAATTAAAAAAAATTTTTAGTATTAAAGAATTTGATAGTTTCAATAATTCAAAAAGTAAATTTAAACCTTTCCACAAATCTAAAGTGAAGATTAAAAGAGAAGTCGTTCCAATGGATCTTAAAATCTCAAACAAGATTAAAAAAAAGAATACACATATTGAACCAACGAAGTGGAATGAATTAATAAAAGATAAGAAAACTTTTTTATTAGATGCAAGAAAACCTTTTGAGCATAAAGTTGGTTCTTTTAAAAAATCGGTAAATCCAAATATAGACAACTTTAGAGATTTCCCAAAATACTTAAAAAAGTTAAAAAAAGATCAACCAATAGCAATGTTTTGCACTGGTGGAATTAGATGTGAAAAAGCCTCTGTATTTTTAGAAAAAAAAGGTTTTAAAAATATTTATCAATTAAAGGGTGGAATTTTGAATTACTTAAAAAAAATCAAACAAAAAAACAGTTTGTGGAAAGGTGAGTGTTTTGTATTTGACAATAGAGTAACTCTAAAACATGGATTAGTACAAGGAACCTATTCAATTTGCGGCGGATGTAGACAACCAATTTCAACTAAAGATAAAAAATCTAAAAGATATGAAGAGGGTGTAACTTGTCCCAATTGTATTGATAAACTCTCAAAAAACCAAAAATCTCGTTTTAGAATGAGACAAAGTCAGATATACAAAGCAAAGCAATCTGGAAAAAAATATATTTTTCAAAAAGAATTTAAATAAGGATAATTTTGTCTAAATCAATAAAATTAACAAAAGATCCAATTTGGACACTATTGAGAAGAGTTACGATACCTGCAAGTGTAGGCTCATTATTTCAAACATTTTATAATTTAGTTGATACTTGGTTTGCAGGTAGAATCTCTGCAGAAGCAATAGGTGCAATTGCGAAATCGTTTCCAATATATTTTACCATTATAGCTGTTGGTGTTGGATTAGGTGCTGCAACTAATGCTTTAATTGGTAATTCAATCGGTGAAAAAAAAATAAGAGTTGCATCATTATATGTGGCTCAGTCTTTAATCTTTGCAGTGTTAGTGTCAATAATTGTTACAATATTTGGTTTAAATGCATCAAATTATCTTTTAGGTGTCATGGGCTCTGATGTAGCTGGAATAATTTTAACGAGAGAATATTTAGATATTATTTTCTACGGAACTTTTATTGTATTGATACAGATATCTCTAAATGGAACTTTGAATGCTCAAGGTGATACCAGAAGTTATAGAAATGTATTGATATTTAGTTTTTTTCTTAACATTTTTTTAAATCCTCTTTTTATATGGGGATATGGATTTATCCCAGGATTTGGAATAGCTGGTCTTGCTATTGCTACTGTAATTTCTCAATCAATAGGAACGATCTATTTAGCTTTTAAGGTTAATAATTGTCAAATAAGGAATTACCTTAAACCTCAATGCTTTATTCCAAAATTTGAATATTTAAAATCATTAACAAATCAAGCTGTACCAGTAATGTTCAGTATGTTGTTTATTGGTGTAGGTATTTTTAACATCTTATATTTCATAGGTAAATTCGGGGATTTAGCAACAGCTGGTTATGGTGCAGCATTAAGAGTAGAGCAAGTTTTTTTATTACCTGTTATTGGTTTAAATACTGCAGTCCTTTCAATCGGAGGACAAAATTTTGGTGCAAAAGCCTATAATAGAATAAGAGAGCTTTATACTAAGGCTTTATTTTTTGGAATATCATTTATGACTGTTGCTGGAGTAATAATTTTTTTTGGGGCTGAATTTTTCGTATCTTTATTTACTGATAATCAAGAAGCAGTTATGAGTGGAGCTATTTATCTCAAGGTTGCAGCTTTAATTGGACCAATTTATCCAGTCTTCTTTATTACTACAGCAGTATTTCAAGCTGTTAAAAAACCTTTGTATAGTCTCTATTTGAGTATTTTAAGATTAACTGCGTTTCCTTTTTTAAGTTTATGGTATGTGATAAATATAAGAGGTGGTGATTACGAAGATATTTTTTATACTATTATGGTGACTAATTGGGCTATGGGAATTGCTGTTTTAATATTTATTGGTTATTTTCTAAATAATGTATTTAAACAAAATAAAGCTATTTTTAGTTATTAGTTTTTTCCTATCTTCTTTTTTCTTAACTCTAAAAGATGTTAAGTCATATGAAATTAAAGTTGTTGATGGTGATACTATACATTTAAATGGAAAAAAAATTAGATTTAGTGGAATTGATACCCCTGAATTAAAACAAACCTGTAGTAAAAATAATCAAATAATTTTTTGTGGGATTGAAGCAAAAAAATTACTAATTAATATAATAGGAAACAAAGAGGTTGAATGTGTTGAAGAGGGCAAGGATCAGTATAAAAGAATTTTAGCTGAATGTTTTGTAAATAATATCAGTTTATCAAGTTATTTAGTAAAAGAGGGCTATGCTTTTGCATATAGAAAATACTCAAAGAAATTCGTCCCTGATGAGAACTATGCAAGATCAAATAATTTAGGGATGTGGTCAATGAAATTTGAATATCCTTGGGATTGGAGAAAAAAAAATTAATCTTTTTGTAATTTTTTCTCTAATTTTCTAACTAAAAAAGAAACAACCAAAATTAAAATAAGATACTCCAGGATTAAAAATGTATAAATTTCTAAGGGCCGATAAGTTGTCACAACTAATTCGTTTGCTTTTCTTGTTAAATCTCCAATACCAATAATTGACACAAGTGACGACATTTTAAGAACATAAACGAACTGATTACCTATAGCTGGTAAAATATTCTTTATCGCTTGAGGTAAGATAACTAAACGTAATTTTCTAAAAAAACTTAATCCCAAAGAACTTCCCGCTTCCCATTGTGATTTTTTAATTGAATTAATTCCTGCTCTAAATATTTCTGCTTGAAAAGCACTTTCACTAATTGAAAGAGCTATGATACCAGAAACAAAAGGACTAAAACTTATACCTGTCATAATTGGTAAACCATAATAAATCCATAAAATCAAAACGAGTAAAGGAATTGCTCTTACAATCTCTACATATCCAATATTGAGATAGGTTAAAAATTTACTCTTAGCTAGTGATGGAATAGCAACTAAAAGACCTAGGATAATTGAAATAATTATAGAGACTATACTAATATAGATAGTGGTTGTTAAACCACTTAATAAAAACTTTAAGTTAGTTAATCCTTCAATATTGTTTGGAGACAAGATTAACCAATTTAATTCACTTTTACCGCATGAAGTTAATGGGAAAATTAAGAGTAAAAAAAATAAATTTCTCACTCTTCAAGTTATAAAGAATTAAAAACTAATTACTAATTTTTTATAAACTCTTTAAATTATATTTAGCTAATAACTTAGTGAAGAACCCTGAGGATTTTTTATCTTTAATCCATTTATTTACGTAATCGTTCCACTTAGTATCACCTTTTGGCACCATCATCGCTAAAAAAGCCGGATTTTTTCCACCATCTGGAACAATTGCTAATTGAGGATATTTGATAACCAATTTATTTGCTTCTGTTGAACTTGTAATATTACCATCAGCTCTACCTGCTAATACTTCTTGAAAGTCTCTAGCTGGGGCTTCAATTGAGTTTAATTTTGATTTTGGAAAAAATTCTTTTGCCTTTTCTTCTTGAGAAGTACCAAGAGTAGTTGCTATCGTTACGTTTTCGTTATTTAGGGAATCCCAAGTAGGGAATTTTTTTAAGTTCTTTTTAAGAACTAGTGGAACAGTAGCATACTTGTAATAAGTATCAGTAAATCCTGCTACTTCAGCTCGTTTTGGAGTTTTTGTTACACTTGTTGAAATATCATACCTTGCTGATGTTATACCTGAGACAATAGTTTTCCATTCTGCTGGTACAAATTCAATCTTTACACCCATATCTTTTGCAAGTTGATTCATGACATCAATGTCAAAACCTTTATATTTATTAGTAGCTGGATCCTTAACTGTCATGGGATCCCAATCCCCAGTAGTGCCAACTTTTAATACACCTGATGATAGTATTTTATCTAAATTTGAGTCTGCGTTAAGTGAGAATGGTAAAAAGGTAAATAATATTAGTAATAGTAATTTTTTCATAATTTATAGAATTATATTATTTTTTTTATTATTGAGATCTATAATCTTGACGCACTATCATTCATCCATGAAAATAAATGATCTGAAAAGGATCTTCTCACAAATAAATTTACATCGTTAATGTCCTGATTATGAACAATTATATCAATTTTTGTCAAAATTGTTTGAGTTACAAGGCCTTTTTTGGATTTAAAATCATTAAAATTAAACGGAGATCCAGTTTCAAATAAATCAAAAATTTTATCACCTTTAAGATTTATTAATACAAATTGGTCTGTGACATCAGTTACAGCACCCAAATTTGTTTTACAAATATTTTTATTGAGTAATTTTTCTACATCATAATTATTATGATCTGATTTTAAAATTTCATTTGAAAAAATCATCCATTCATCTGGGCTTAACCAAAGAGCTGTTAATTGATCACTTCTTGAGGAAGTATTTGCTTCATTTGGCAAAAGTAGATTTAATGATTTTCCAACTGCAGATAAAAACTGTCTTTTTTTTCCTCTAATAATAAGTTTCATGACAGGTTTTATTTCTCTCATTTGCAAACCTGGATAAGATTTATCATTTTCAATTACATTTGAATAATTAAGCATTTAATCTTTTGTTCTCCTTGTCTAGGAATACCGGATCTGTAACTGTTACATTGATTTGTTTTTTTTCCATTGGAATTATTAATTTTTGACCCATCATATTTTTTCCACCCTTAACTACTCCAAGAGCAATAGATTTTTTTAAATTTGGACTAAAATAACTAGAGGTAACATGACCTAACATTTCTATTGGTTTTTTATTCATATCTGCAACAATTTGTGCCCCTTCTTCTAATATTTCTTCTGGATTGTCTGTGATAAGACCTACTAATTGTTTCCTATCTTCCCTAATAGTATCTGATCTATATAAAGATCTTTTACCTATAAAATCAAATTTCTTTTTACTAACTATCCAATCCATTTGTAAATCAATTGGTGTCATAGTTGCATCTGTGTCTTGACCGGCTATGATAAATCCTTTTTCCGCTCTTAATAAATGCATTGTTTCAGTCCCATAGGGAGTAATATTAAACTCCTTTCCTGCCTCCATACAATTTTCCCATACTGATTTAGCGTAATTGGCCTGAATATTGATTTCGTAACTTTGTTCACCAGTAAAACTTATTCTCATAACTCGACATTTCACTTTACCAATTTTTGAATTCTTAAATGACATATGAGGAAAATCTTTATCTGATAAATCGATTTCAGGTATTACTTTTTGTATTATCTTTTTACTATTAGGACCACAAACACTAATAGTTGCGTAATGGTCAGTTACAGATGTCAAATACACATCTAATTCAGGCCATTCTGTTTGAAGATAATCTTCAAGTTTACCTAAAACTGTAGCAGCACCACCAGTTGTCGTTGTCATGATATAATGATTTTCGTCTAATCTGGTAGTAACACCGTCGTCATAGACCATGCCATCTTCGTTCAGCATTAAACCATATCGACATTTTCCAATCTCAAGTTTTGACCAAGCGTTGGTGTAAACTCTATTTAAAAATTCAGAGGCATCAGTACCTTGAATATCAATTTTACCTAACGTGGATGCATCTAATATGCCTGCACTATCTCTTGCAGCTTTACTCTCTCTTTGAACAGCTTCGTGCATGTTTTCACCATTCTTTGGATAATACCAAGCTCTTTTCCATTGTCCTACATTCTCAAATTCAGCTTTGTTTTCAATATGCCATTCGTGAATTGGTGTTTTTCTTATTATATCAAAATATTTACCAACATTTCTTCCAACGATAGTACCAAATGTAAGAGGAGTGTAGGGTGGTCTAAATGTTGTAGTACCAAGTTCACCCATTTTAGAAGACGCTGTTTCGGAAATTATTCCTAAGGCATGCATATTCCCAAGTTTACCTTGATCTGTACCCATACCTGTTGTTGTATATCTTTTAACATGTTCAATAGACCTGAAACCTTCTCTTAAAGCTAATTTAATATCTTTGGCTGTTGCATCGTTTTGAAAATCTACAAATGATTTAGTTTTCCCTACAATTTTATTCGAAGGCAATAACCAAATATTTCTTTTTGATTTGTTAAATGCTGAATATATTTCAATATTTTCGTATTCGGTTTTTTTGATATTTAAAAATTCTTTGAGTAATTTGGGCGTATTAATTAATATTTCATCTAAAGTAAAATCACCATTACAACTTCCGATACTTATCTGATTTGATGGATAAGTATTTGGAATAAAAACTTGATCATCATCTCTAAATTTAAGTTTTCCACCCGATTGAGTAAATAGATGAACTGCTGGTGTCCAACCTCCTGAAATACCTAAACTATCGCATGAAATATTTTCTTTTGATCCTATAACCTTTTGACCATCTTTAGATAATTTCATTATAGAGACACTATTTATTCTTTTGTATCCAAATGTATCTACAATTGTGTAACCTTTATAAATCTTAATATTGTTTTTTTCAGTTTCTTTAATAAGTTTAGAATCAATTTCTTCTCTATTGTCAATTATCGCTTGTACTTTAATCCCTTTTTGAATTAAACTTATTGCAGTTTCATAAACGCTATCATTATTGGTAAATAAAATATTTTTCTCTCCACATGCTACACCAAATAAATCTGCATATTTTTTTATAGCAGATGAAAGTAATATCCCTGGGCGATCGTTATTGTCAAAAATTAAAGGTCTTTCTATAGACCCTGTGGCTGTAATAACTTTTTTAGCGCGTATTTTAAGTAATCTTTGACGAGTTTTATTTTCTCTTTGTTCAAGTGGCAACACTTGTTCTGGTTTTAATTTCTAAATTTTCAATTTTTTTTACTTCATTGATTTCCTTTTCTAACCATGAAGCTGAATTTTGATTGTTAATTTTAAAAAATTCTGAGTCTTGATAAATTGTAGAACCACCTAAATATGATTTTTCCTCAACCAATAGTGTTTTAAAACCACTTTTTGCTGCGGTTTTTGCTGCGATAAGTCCTGAAATACCTGCACCAATAACTAATACATCGCAATGAATGTATTTGTGTTCATATATGTCAGGGTCTGGAACATCAGGTGATTTTCCTAAACCAGCAGATTTTCTAATAAAATATTCATATTTCCCCCAAAAACTTGCTGGCCACATAAAAGTCTTGTAGTAAAAACCTGCGGGTAATAATGGACTTAAAAAATTGTTTATACCTCCAATATCAAACTTTACACTAGGCCAACAATTTTGACTTGTAGCAACAAGACCCTCATATATTTCTATTTCAGTAGCTCGTACATTTGGTTCTGTTCTTGAAGTTCCATTATGAAGTTGAACAATGGCGTTTGGTTCCTCTGACCCAGCAGTCATAATTCCTCTAGGTCTATGGTATTTAAAACTTCTACCAACTAGGTGGATGTTATTAGCCAATAGGGCAGAAGCAAGTGTATCACCTTTAAATCCATAATAAGTTGTACCATTAAATTTAAATGAAATTCGATATGTTTCATCAACTAATTTACTACTTTTAACTCTTAAATTTTTTGTCATTGATTATTTAACTGGTGGTTTTTCACCCATTTTGTAAACGGCTTTAATTTCATCATTTGATGTATCCCTCACCATGTTAAACCATTTTCTACAACCATGAATGTGGTTCCATCTTTCGAATTGAATACCTTTAATATTTTTTCTCATAAATAAATATTCTGCCCATTGATCGTCACTTAATTCAGTTGGTTGTTTAGGCCTAACAATATGAGCTTCTCCACCAGCTTTAAATTCACTTTGTTCTCGTTCACCACAAAAAGGACAATTAATTAAAAACATTAGTGTGCTACAGCTGCTGCACCATGTTCGTCCACAAGGTCACCACTTACAAATCTATTCAAATTAAATGCAGCATTAAGTTTGTGCGGTTCATCGTTGGCTATTGTATGCGCAAACAAATCTCCAGAACCAGGTGTAGCTTTAAATCCTCCCGTTCCCCAACCACAATTAAAATATAAACCTTTGATTGATGTTTTACTTATAATTGGGCTTGCATCTGGACAAATATCTACAATTCCACCCCATTGTCTTAACATTCTCATACGACTAAAGATAGGGTATAACTCTAAAATTGCATTTAATGTCCCCTCAACAATATCATGACTTCCTTTTTGTGAGTACGATACGTAATCATCAGTTCCTGCCCCGATTACTAATTCACCTTTATCTGATTGACTAACATATGCATGAACAGCATTTGACATAACAACTGTATCTATGATTGGTTTCACAGGCTCTGAAACTAAAGCTTGGAGCGGTTTACTCTCTAATGGCAACCTTAATCCAGCCATATTAGCTATCACACTAGAGTGACCTGCAGCTACTACACCAATTTTATTTGTTTTAATAAATCCTTTTGTAGTTTCAATACCTTCAACTGCATCGCCATTTCTCTTAATACCTTTAACCTCACAATTCTGAATTATATCCACACCCATTTCATCTGCACCACGTGCATATCCCCATGCAACTGCATCATGTCTTGCGGTTCCAGCTCTTTTTTGTAAAGTTCCACCTAATACAGGGTATCTTATATCTGGAGATGTATTTATTATTGGACAAAATTTTTTAATTTCTTCAGTATTTAAATATACCGCATCAATACCATTAAGTCTGTTAGCATGGGTTCTTCTTTTTAAATCTCTTACATCTTGAAGATTATGAGCAAGATTCATTACTCCTCTTTGACTAAACATTACATTGTAGTTTAATTCTTGAGAAAGGCCTTCCCATATTTTTAGAGCGTGATCATAAAGACCAGCACTTGCGTCCCATAAATAATTAGATCTTATAATTGTAGTGTTTCTTCCTGTATTCCCACCACCAATCCAACCTTTTTCAACAACAGCAATATTTTTCATATTATGTTTTTTTGCAAGATAGTAAGCTGTTGCTAAACCATGGCCACCACCACCAATAATTACCACATCATATTCTTTTTTTGGCTCAGGGTCTTTCCATGCTTTTTCCCAATTTTCATGATAAGAAAAAGCATTTTTAATAAGCGAAAATATTGAATACTTATTTTTCATAATTAATGAATAATTACTTTATTAATGTTGATTATTCAATACAATCAAAGGCGACAAATTTCTTGGAAGAGTGGGTGAGAGGCTTAAACCAGTCGTTTGCTAAATGACCGTGCGAGGAAACTTGTACCGAGGGTTCGAATCCCTCCTCTTCCGCCATTATTAAAACAAGGGATTATTCTTAAAGAAATCTTTCATTGCAATTGGCTGTTGTTCAAGCACGTATCTATAAACATTGTAGTTTTCCAATACTCTTTGGACATAATTTCTAGTTTCTTTAAATTTAATTAATTCAATCCAGTCGATATAATCAATTTGATTTTTTTGAGGATTTTTGTTTATTTTTTTCCAATATCGAACTCTTTTTGGTCCTGCATTGTAAGCAGCCACTGCAAATGGATAAGCACCGTCATATTCAAGAATTAATCCTGCTATATAATGTGACCCTAGGTTAATATTATATTCTGCATCAGTAGTTAACCTAGATTTTGAATAAGGAAGTTTTGCCTGCTTAGCAACTAGTTTAGCAGTGTAAGGCATTAATTGCATTAAACCTTTTGCACCAGCATGACTATTGGCACTTAAATCAAACTCACTCTCTTGTCTTATGATTGAAAGAATGAAAGCATTATCTGGAATTTTTCTTCCATTAATATATTTGGGTGTGCTTATGATTGGGTAATTATATTTGTTGTGAAATCTTTTTTCATAGGATGCTATTTTAGAAATTTGAATAGCAAAATCAAATCGTTCTATATTTGTTGCAAGTTCAGCTGCTAAAACCTCACTACCACTACCAACATCATCATTAGCCAAATGTCTTAGTATATGCTTAGCATATTTATCTTCATCTAATTCATCAAGTAAATATATCAATTTGACTAAATCTTTTTTAAAAAAATAATCACGATATTCTTTTTTAATAATCATGTCTTTTGAAAGCTCAAATTTTTCATTTGGACTAATTTCCATAAATGCCAATTGACCGTAATAAGTGGTCAAATAATTTGTTGCTTCTTTAAACCATTTATAAGATAGATCTTTATCACCAAGTTTTTTATAAGTTTTACCTAACCAATATGCACCTCTAGCTGTACTAATAGGGTATCCAACATTATTATAAAAATTTTCAAAATGTTCTTTGGCTAATACTGGATCATCTAGAAAACTTAATGCAATCCAACCACTCATCCACTCAGCAGCAGCAAATTCAGGTCCATCATTCATTCCATGGTTACTGGCAATTTTATAAGCTAATTCATATTTTTTTTTATATATTAATGATCTGGAAATTATTTCTCTTTCTATCCACCATTTATCCGGACGAACTAAGTAATCTTTTGTGTTTTTTATCTTTAGAAGAATTTCAACAGAACTATCAACTCTTCCTCTTTTTCTTCTCCATTTTAATCTATCGTAATTTAAACCAGCATCATTTTTAAGATTAGATGGAACTTTAGAAATAGCATTATCGACACCATACGATTTACTCATCAATAGTTGTCTCGCTGTATATAATAGTTCATAATCTTTAGGTAAATATCTTAATAGTCGTTTTAAGTCCCAGTATTTATTATTCCAAGCAAGATATTCTGCTCGTTTAATATAATCGTCTGCATTAAGATATTTCTTAAATTTTTTACGATAAAATCTTAAATCTGTTTTAGACAATTCAGCTGATATCCAGCCTTCTTTAATGAATCTTATTCCTTTTTCCTTATTACCATTAAGAATAAAACTTTCACCCAATATCATTTTACCAAAACCACTTAAAGGTTCCGCAGGACCAAACCATTCTATAATTTTTCGTGGACTAACTTTTTCTGTAGAAAGTTTATGCTCTGCTAAATATTTTATTCTTCCAATTCTAGGATAATCTTCATTTGAATCTATAAATGTTTTATAATCATAATAAGAAGCTTGATTTCCCTTTGTAAGTAAATGCCTCCATTGAATAAAGTCATATATAGATTTATCTTTAGCTCTTTTGGCAGTTTTAATTGCAGCTGTCCAACTAGCTTTTTTCATTTCGGAAATTGCTTTTTTTGCTAATGCAAAATCTTTTTTACGATAATATTTTGATATCTTTATTTCTGTTGTTTTTTTTGTTCCAGCGATTAATGGTTTTTTTTTGGGAAGTATCAGTTCACTTATCTTCTTTTCTGGCTTAGATTCAATTTTTTTTTCTATCTCTTTTGTTACTATTTTTGGTATTGGTTTGGGTAAGGGTTTTAGTACATCTATTAATAATTTTTTTTGTGTTAGCTCATCAGATTGGATAGGTTTTTTTAATGGGATTATGTCAGATTGAGCTATAGTTTGTAGACCGAATAAATTAATCAATACTATCCAAAATAAGATTTTTTTAATCATAATCTTTTACTATATGAATCTACAATGTATGTTATAAGTATTTATGTTTAAAGGATCAAATGTTGCTTTAGTCACCCCGTTTAAAAATGATAAACTTGATGATGAGACATATATTAATTTAATTCATTTTCATATCCAAAATGGGACAAATGGATTAGTTCCAGCAGGAACAACTGGTGAGTCACCAACTTTAAGTCATGATGAACATGAAAGAGTGATTGAGTTATGTGTAAAAGAAAGTAATGGAAAATTACCAGTTTTTGCAGGTACAGGATCGAACTCTACAGAGGAGGCTATTTCACTTACAACTCATGCAGAAAAAATTGGAGCCACAGGCGCTCTTATTGTAACACCTTATTATAACAAGCCAACACAAGAAGGTTTATACCAACATTATAAAGCAATAAATGACAAATGTGGAATACCTATAATAATTTATAATATTCCTGGGAGATCGGTTATTGATATGTCAGTTGATACTATGGCTAGATTATTTGAATTGAAAAATATTATTGGTGTTAAGGATGCAACTGGAGACCTAAATAGGGTTGAACAAACTTTAAAAAAGATGGGAAATGAATTCATTCAATTAACTGGTAATGACGATAATGCTTTAGAATTTAATAAAAGAGGTGGAGTGGGAGCTATAAGTGTTACTGCAAATATTGCTCCAAAACTTTGTTCTGATTTTCAAAAATTTTCAAAATCTGAAAATAACGATGAAATTAAAGAGGCTGAAAAAATTGATAAAATATTACAACCTCTTCATCATGCAATGTTTGTCGAAAGTAATCCAAGTCCAGTAAAATACGCAGCAAAATTATTAAATCTTTGTGATGATAATGTAAGACTACCTCTTGTAAAAGTGACAGCTGAAACTAAGGATATCGTTAAAAAAGCACTTCATTCTGCAAAACTAGTTTAATGAAAAAAAAAACCAATAGTGGTTTAAAAATAATTTGTCTTAATAAAAAAGCTAGTTTCAATTATTTTTTTGAGGATTTGTTTGAAGCAGGTATTGTCTTAAAAGGTTCTGAAATAAAATCAATTCGTAATGGTAAAGTTAACATAGCAGATTCTTACGCAATAGAAAAAAAAGGTGAAATAGTCTTGATAAATTCACATATTGCATCTTATAAGCAAGCTAGTTATTCAAACCATAATCCAACCGATGAAAGAAAATTGTTATTAAATAAGAGAGAAATTAATAAACTAATTGGGAAAATGCAAAGAGACGGGCTTACAATAGTACCTACAAAAATGTATTTTAAAAAAGGAAAAGCAAAATTAGAGTTAGCTGTAGCCAAGGGTAAGAAACAATTTGATAAAAGAGCAGTAAAAAAACAAAGAGACTGGAATCGTGATAGAGCAAGATATATTAGAAAATCAAGTTAATCCTGTCTATTTAGGTATAGGTTCTAATCTTGGAAATAAAATCAATAATATTGAATTAGCTAAATCAAAATTAATTCTTAATGATATTATGATAGTAAAATCATCAAGCTATTATGAGAGTTTGTCTTGGCCTGATAATAACAATCCTAAATTTTACAATGTTGTAGTTAAGGTTCTAACTAAATTATCACCTTTTGAATTAATAAGTGTTTGTAAAACTATTGAAACAAGCCTAGGACGAAAGAAAAGACTTCGAAATACTCCTAGAGAGTGCGATATTGATATAATTGATTTTAATAGAAGAAAAATGAAAGGTGAATTAAATCTACCTCATTCAAGAATGCATAAAAGAAATTTCGTCCTTTTTCCATTATTTGAGATAGATAAAAATTGGAAACATCCAGTTTCAAAACATTCCATAAAAAAACTATTATTATCATTAAAAAATAGAGACATTAGGTCTATTAAACAAATTTAATTTAGTGATATAGTGTTTGAATGCTTAATTCTGAAGATTTAATAAATAAAGTAAAAATTTATAACAAATTTTTAAACCCTGAAAAACTGAATAAAGCTTATGATTTTGCTGTTAAAGCACATAGTAATCAAAAGAGAGCTTCAGGTGACCCATATTCAGTACATCCAATAGAAGTCGCAAATATCCTAACAGATCTCAAATTAGATAGCGCTACTATTACTACTGGTTTATTACATGATACAATCGAAGATACCTACGCTACTTACGAGACCATTAAAGGAGAATTTGGTGAAGAGGTTGCAGATTTAGTTGATGGTGTTACGAAAATTTCAGTTTTTGAAAACACCGCAACCACAAACTCAAAAGCAGAAAACTTTAGAAAACTTATTTTAGCAACCTCAAAAGATATAAGAGTTTTGTTAGTTAAAATTGCAGATCGTTTACATAATATGAGAACGATAAAAGCTATCACTAAAGAAGATAAAAGAAAAAGAATTGCACAAGAGACAATGGAAATTTATGCACCATTAGCTGATAGAATGGGAATGCATAGAATTCGTGATGAGCTAGAAGATTTATCTTTTGAGGTTTTGAATAATGATGCAAGAACACTAATTCAAAATAGATTAGATGAAATCAAATCTGACAAAAAAGATATTTTCGAATCTCTTTCTATTGAAATCAACACTTTGTTAAATGACAATAATATACAATCTAAAATTTATGGAAGAGGCAAAACACCTTTTTCAATTTGGAGAAAAGTTCAAAAGAAACGAGTTTCTCTTGAGCAAATAACTGATATTATTGGATTTAGAATAATTTTAAAAAATATTGATGATTGTTACAAAACTTTAGGGATAATACATAAAGAATACAATTGTATACCTGGCAAATTTAAAGATTATATCTCTTCACCTAAAATTAATGGTTATAAATCAATTCATACCGCAGTTATTGGATCTAATAAAAAACCCATAGAAATTCAAATTAGAACAACAGAAATGCATGATTTCGCTGAAAGAGGTATTGCTTCACATTGGCAATATAAATCCTCTGAGAAATTTAATTCTTTAACTTGGAAAGAATATGACTGGTTAAAAGATTTAGTAGAAATCATTGAAAAAAATGAAAATCCAGAACATTCGTATGAATATACAAAACTACAAATGTTCCAAGAAAATGTATTTTGTTTTACACCAAAAGGATCGGTTATTAAATTACCAAAAGATGCTACTCCAATTGATTTTGCATATGCCGTACATACTAAAATAGGAGATACCGCAATCGGATGTGAAATTAATGGTAATAAAAGTGAACTCCAAACTATTTTAAGAAATGGAGATCGAGTTAAAATTATTACCTCTAAAAATCATTCACCATCATTGCATTGGATCCCAATAACAAAAACAGGAAAAGCAAGGGCAGCTATAAGACGTTATTGGCATGAAAAGGGAGAAAGAAAAGAGGAAAGAGTAAAAAAGTACAATACTACTTTATGGATATCTTTACCAGATAAACCCGGTCAGCTTGGTAATGTTAGTTCATTAATCGGAGAGCATAAACTGAATATTTCAAACCTTGTGATGGCAGGCAAAAACCCTAACTATATAAATTTTAAATTTCAATTAATCATAAGAGATTTAAAAAATTTCACTAATTTTATTGCAGAGCTAAAACAAAAAGGTATAAAATTTAAGATAATTAGACACGAAGATAAAAGAAATGCTTTCACACAAAAAATCCTTAGATATTTTAAGAAAAACTAATGCATTATTAGAGGGACATTTTGTTTTATCTTCTGGATTACACTCTTCAAAATATATTCAATGCGCAAAACTATTAAGTTTTCCGCATAAGGCAGAGAAAATTTGTAAATCTTTAGCCGGAAAAATTAAGAAAAAATTTAAAAACTTCGACTTAATTTTATCACCAGCAATGGGAGGTATAGTAATCGGTTATGAAATTGGTAGACTGCTTAAAAAAGAAACTATTTTCTGTGAAAGAGTAAAAGGGAAATTTCAATTAAGAAGAGGTTTTCAAATTAAAAAAGGATCAAAAGTATTAATTATCGAAGATGTGATAACCACAGGCAAATCAAGCATGGAATGTGTAAAATTGATTAAAAATTCAAAAGCAAAACTAATTGGTTTTGCAACAATTATTGATAGATCATCAAAAAATAATTTAAAGATAAAAAAAAATATAGTTTCACACCTCAAAATTTCTGTTCCAACTTATAAAAAGAACAACATTCCAAATGAGTTGAAATTAATTCCAATTTCAACGCCAGGAAGTAGATACACGAAGTGAGACGTCTTGGAGTAAATATTGATCATATAGCAACCCTGAGAAATGCTAGAGGTGAATTACATCCAGATCCGATATTTGCAGCTAAATTTGTTAAGAAAGCAGGGGCTGACTCAATAACAATTCATCTTCGTGAAGATAGAAGACATATAAAAGATAATGATGCAAAAAAAATTTGTTCTTTAAAAAATATTTTAGTTAATTTGGAAATCTCAACTAACTTAAAAATGATAAGTAAAGCGTTAAAAATAAAACCAAATTATATTTGTTTAGTGCCAGAAAATAGAGAAGAAGTTACCACGGAGGGAGGTTTAAACTTAAATAAAAATAAAAATAAAATTAAAAATATAATTTTGAAATTTAAAAAGAGAAAAATTAGAACAAGTTTATTCATAAATCCATCACTTAATGATATCAAAACCTCATATAAACTAGGATCTGATTGTGTTGAAATCCATACAGGTAGACTTTCTAGATTAGTAAAATTGAAGAAGAATTATTCTAAAGAGCTTAATAGAATAAAAAAATGTTCAATTATTGCAAAGAAAATTGGTTTAGAAGTTCATGCTGGTCATGGACTTGATTATAAAACAACTGAATTATTATCTAGATTTAAAGAAATAGAAGAATTCAATATAGGACATTATTTAATCGGTGAGTCGGTTTTTTTTGGTTTGTCCAAAGTAATAAAAAAATTCAAAAAAATTATTAAATAACAGAAATGAAAATATTAGGAATTGGAGTTGATATAGTAAAAAATAGACGATTTCAGCCTTTAATTAGAAACCAAAAATTTATAAAAAGAACTTTTGGACCAAATGAACTTAAATTTTCTAAAAATAAAGTTAATAGAACAAACTTTTTTGCAAAAAGATTTGCAGCCAAGGAAGCTCTATCAAAATCATTTGGTACTGGAATTAGAGATAATCTAAGTTTCAAAGATATTGAAATTTTAAATGATAAAATGGGTAAACCTTTTTTCTATAAATCAAAAAAAATTGATAGAATTATAAAAAAAAAGTTCAAAATTAAGAAATATGACTTGTTTCTTTCACTATCTGATGAAAAAGATAATTCAATAGCGTTTACAATTTTGGTTAAAAGATAATGTTAGATAAAAATTTCTTTAAAGAAAACATAAAAACTTTATTTTATGCATTAATTATTGCTATTTTTATTAGATCTATATTTCTCCAACCATTTTATATACCATCTTCATCCATGGAGCCTAATCTGTTAGTTGGAGACAGATTATTTGTAACTAAATATTCATATGGTTATAGCAAACATTCATTTCCATTCAGTCCTCCTATTTTTACAGGAAGAGTAATGTTCAGTGAGCCAAAAAGAGGAGATGTTGTAGTATTCAAAACTCCTGCAGATAATAGAACTGACTATATAAAAAGATTAATTGGTTTGCCCGGAGACCAAGTACAATTTATTAATTCAAATTTGTATATAAATAACTCAGAGGTTTTAAAATCCAGAATCTCAGAAAGTGATAAAATATTCTGTGGAAATAGAAACATTGATGTATTTACTTTTGAGGAAATTTTACCTAATGGAAAAAAACATAAAACTGTTTACTTAAAAGATTTTACTTTTAAAAATTCAGATAAATTTATAGTTCCAAAGGATCACTACTTCTATTTAGGAGATAATAGAGATTGTTCTAAGGATAGTAGATATTTATCAAGTGTAGGATATGTACACAAAGATAATCTTGTAGGAAAGGCCCAATTTATTTTCTTCTCATCAGATAGATCTGTTGGAAGTATTTTTTCATTTTGGAAATGGAACAAATCAATCAGATTTGATAGGTTTTTTCAAAAGATCAAATAATGAAAATTAATTATCAAACTTTAGAAAAAAAGATTAAGATCAATTTTAAAGACAAAGATTTGTTAGTTAGATCATTAACTCATAAAAGCTATAGCAAAGAAATTAATAACGAAAAATTAGAATTTTTAGGAGATCGTGTCTTAGGATTAGTAATTGCAAAAAAACTTTTGGAAATTTACCCCAATGAAAAAGAAGGTATATTAGATAAAAAGTTTGCATCTTTAGTAAATAAGAAAACTTGTTTACAAATCGCAAAAAAAATTAATCTTGATAAGTATATTTTAACTTTAGATATTAAGAAAAAGAAAAATAAAACAGAGGATAAAGTTGTTTCTGATTGTTGTGAAGCATTAATAGGATCTATCTATCTAGATAAAGGTTTTAATTCTGTAGAAAAATTTATTTTAGAATTATGGTCAGAAAATATTAAAGACAGTGTTGTTACTCAAATAGATGCAAAAACAAAATTACAAGAATTCTCTTTAAAAAGATTTAAGAAATTACCTATTTATAAACTAATTTCAAATACTGGACCAAGACATAAACCTCTTTTTAAAGTTGGTGTAAAATTAATTGATACTAAGTTTTTTTTAGCAGAGGGTAGTTCAAAAAAAGATGCTGAACAAAATGCTGCTATTAAATGTTTACAAAATCAGAGTAAATTATGATATGGGACGATATTGGATTTTTATTGAATAAGAATAGATATAATGAAAATTCATTAATATCCGAAATTTATACTAAAAATTTTGGTAAAGTGAGTGGCATTATTTTCGGTGGAACTTCAAAAAAAATTAAGAACTATCTTCAAATAGGAAATAAACTATATGTAAATTATAATTCTAAAAATGAAAATAGCATGGGTTATTTTAAAGTGGAGATTCAAGAAGCTTTATCTCCATTATATTTTGATAATCATCAAAAATTAACTTGTATTTCCTCAGCTATGAATTTGGTTAAATTGCTTACAGCTGAGTCACAAAAAAATGAAAAGATATTTTCTTTGTTAGAAGAATTTTATATTTTATTGAACTCTAAAGACTGGATAAAAAATTATATCTTTTGGGAGTTGGAATTATTTAAATCTCTTGGCTATGACTTAAATTTTGAGAATTTAGTTAATGAAAAAATTATTGGTTATCAAAAACAATATATATCGAAGTCATCAACAGAAAAAAGAATTATACCTAATTTTTTAATAGATAAAGATAGTTCAACTGAAGATATAGGATCTTTACTAAGAGGTCTTAAATTGTTGAGTGATTATCTTGAAAAGTCAATTTTAAAGCCAAATAACCTAAACCAACCAATCAGCAGATTACAATTTATTAATACTTTAAAGTAATTATTTAATAATTTGGTCTAATCTATCAGCGTAATAACTAACAATAGCATTTGCTCCAGCTCTTTTAAAAGAAATAAGACTTTCTAAAATAATGTTTCGATCAGTTAAATCGTTTTTAATTCCATGTTCTAATAAAGAATATTCACCTGAGACTTGATATGCCATAACTGGAATCTTAAAGTTTTCTTTAACTTGTTTAATAATATCAAGATATGGTAGCCCAGGTTTAACCATAACCATATCAGCTCCTTCTTTAATATCTAAAGCAACCTCTCTTAAGGCTTCATCACTATTTCGATAATCCATTTGATAACTTTTTTTATTTCCTATTAATAAGTCTTTTGAACCAACTGCATCTCTAAAAGGGCCATAAAAGCTTGATGCATATTTAACAGCATAAGAAAGTATTTGTGTCATCTTTAAATTATGTTTGTCTAGATATTTTCTAATTTCACCAATTCGACCATCCATCATGTCAGATGGTGCTAAAACATCACAACCCATTTGTGCTTGCAACAAAGATTGATCTAATAAAACTTTTATGGTTTCATCATTTAACACATATTTGTTTTGTAAAAGTCCATCATGACCATGTGAAGTATATGGATCTAATGCAACATCACACATTATTCCAATCTCATTTTTATATTTATTCTTTATTCGTTGTAGTGCCCTACAAACCAGATTATTTTCGTTAAGAGCCTCAGTACCTAAGTTGTTTTTTTTTCTTTTTTCAGTGTATGGAAACAAGGCAATCATAGGTATGCCTTTTTTAATTGCTCTATCTACTATATCATTTAATTTATCGATTGTGTACCTGTAAACACCTGGCATTGATTTAATTGATTGTTTTTTATTTTTTCCATCAATTAGAAAAATGGGTAAAATAAAATCATTAGGTGTAAGATTATTTTCTTCAATTAACCTTCTTGACCAATCAGTTTTTCTATTGCGTCTAAGTCTCAATGCTGGGAATTTTCCTGTAATCATGTTTAAATCTATTTTAAATATGCGACAAATGTTATATACAAATATATCTTAAAAAAGATATTAAACAACATCAGGAGACAATATATTACAAATGAATTTAAATTTTAACGATTTTCAAAAACAAGATATTAAGTTTGATGTAAACAAACTTCAAAATGCTTATAAAGAATTATTAACCATCAAGGGTTTTTCAGGAGTTGATGGTGTTTCAAATTTTGGCGCCATTTCATTAACACAAATACCAGGTGATCCAGACTCTATTAAAGGTAATAAAGCAAGAGGTGTGTTCTGGACTAAACCAGACTCTTCCGGAAAAGAAGCTATGAGAGATGAAATGATAGATGAGTCTGCTTATTCTGAATTTATTGAAGATTACAAACATACTTATTTCAAAGAAGTGTTTGATGTCCTTTCCTCAAAGTATAAATTAGGACGTGTAAGAATTTTATTAAAGGAGCCAAGATCAACTTTAAGTTGGCACAGAGATCCAGAACCTAGACTACATATTCCAATAATTACTAACCCGGGCTCTATAATGGTTATTGATAATGTTGCGAAACATATGCCTGCAGACGGATCTGTTTGGATTACTAATAATACTAAATATCATAATGCATTCAATGGTGGAGAGGAAAATAGAATCCATTTAGTAGCATGCGTTTTAGATTACAAATTTAACTAATTTGAAAAAAATATTTATTTCTTCAGATCACGCTGGATATAATTTGAAAGAACAAATTAAAAAAAAGTTTCTAAAAAGATACAATTTTCATGATCTTGGGACTGATAACTCAAAGGTCTCAGTAAATTATCCAGACTATGCTCATAAATTATGTAAAAAGGTCAGCGTTAACTCAAAAAATATGGGTATTTTAGTTTGTGGTTCAGGTATGGGAATGTCAATGGCCGCAAATAAACACAAAAAAATTCGAGCTGCGATGTGTTATTCAATAAAAAACACAAAATTATCTAGATTGCATAACAATGCGAATATTATTACATTAGGTTCTAGATTGACAAAAAAAAATACTGCCTTTAAATGTATTGAAGCTTTCATTAATACTAAATTTGAGGGTGGTAGACATAAAAAAAGAGTAAAAAAAATATAAGGAAAAAATGTCAAGTGAAACAAAATATATAAATTCTTCTTACCAGGATTTTTTTGAAAAAAGTCTTTCAAAATCTGATCCAGATTTATTTAAGGCAATAAATGATGAGTTAATTAGACAACAAAATCACATTGAATTAATAGCTTCTGAAAATATAGTTTCACAAGCTGTATTAGAAGCTCAAGGATCGGTTCTAACAAATAAGTATGCAGAAGGATATCCAGGTAAAAGATATTACAATGGTTGTGAACATGTAGATGTAGCAGAACAACTGGCACTTGAAAGAATAAAAAAACTTTTCAATTGTAAGTATGCAAATGTTCAACCTCATTCAGGTGCTCAAGCAAATGGTGCTGTATTTTTGGCTTTGTTAAAACCAAACGACACCTTTATGGGTATGAGCTTAAATTCAGGAGGTCACATAACTCATGGATTGAAGATTTCAATGTCTGGTAAATGGTTTAATGCAATAAGTTATGACGTAGATAAAAAATCTGAATTAATCGATTATGACAATGTTGAAAAACTTGCTCTAGAACATAAACCAAAATTAATTATTGCTGGTGGTAGTGCGTATTCAAGAGTAATTGATTTTAAAAGATTTAGAGAAATTGCTGATAAAGTTGGTGCATATCTTATGGTAGACATGGCTCATTTTTCTGGTTTAGTAGCCGGTAAAGGATATCCAAACCCTTGCGACTATGCACATGTCGTAACATCCACAACACATAAAGTATTTAGAAGTGCACGTGGCGGAATTATTTTATCGAATGATTTAGATCTAGGAAAAAAATTTGATACAGCTGTTTTTCCTGGTTATCAAGGTGGTCCTTTAATGCATATCATTGCTGCCAAAGCTGCAGGTTTTTTTGAAGCACTAAAACCAGAGTTCCAAACGTACATAAAGAATGTTTTAGCAAACGCTAAAATGTTAGCGGAGACTTTAAAAAATAATGGATTTAAAATTTACTCAGGTGGCACAGACACACATTTAATGTTAGTTGACTTGAGACCTTTTGGTGTAAAAGGAAATATAGCCTCTGAGAGTTTATGTAGAGCCAATATTACTTGTAATAAAAATGGGATCCCTTTTGATACAGAAAAACCAATGATAACTTCTGGTATAAGATTAGGTTCACAAGCTGCTACAACAAGAGGATTTGGTTTAAAAGAATTTGAAAAAGTAGGCGATTTAATAACTAGAGTAATAAAAGGATTATCTGAAAATCCAGGGGATAATAGTAAAGTGGAAAATGAAGTGAGACAAGAAGTTATAAGTTTATGTTCTAATTTTCCAATTTATAAAAATTTGAATAAATGATCTGTCCTTGTGAGAAAAAAGGGGAAACTTCTGTAGTTGACTCCAGACCTACAGAAGATGGAACTGCGATTCGTAGAAGAAGACTATGTAGTTGTGGTGCAAGATTTACTACATTTGAGAGAATTCAGCATCGTGAGGTAATGGTTGTAAAAAAAAATGGAAGGAAATCTTCTTTTGATCGAGACAAATTAGCTAAGTCAATTTACATTGCATTAAAAAAGAGACCTTTAGATACGGAAACTGTCGAAAAATTTATTAGTCGAATTACAAGATCTTTAGAAGAACTAGGTCAGAATGAAATTGCAAGTAATACAATCGGAACAATGGTCATGGAAGGTTTAAAGGAACTTGATCCAGTAGCTTATGTTAGATTTGCATCTGTATACAGAAATTTTAGAGAAGAACAAGATTTCGTACAATTTGTGGACAAGCTAGATGTCTACAAAAAAAGATAAATTTTCAACTCAAGATAAAAATTTCATGAAATTAGCTTTAAATTTAGCTAATGCGCGAAGAGGTTTAACAGGAAACAATCCATCAGTTGGATGTGTAATTGTAAAGAATAATAGAATAATATCTATAGGACAAACAGGCTATAATGGCAGACCTCATGCAGAACATAATGCTATTTTAAATTGTTCAGAAAATTTAGAGGACTCAAAAATGTATGTTACTCTAGAACCATGTAATCATTATGGAAAAACACCGCCCTGTACCAAAAATATCATAAAGAATAAGATCGGAGAAGTTTATTATTCAATGGATGACATTGATTTAAAAGTAAAGGGCAAGAGTTATTCAATATTAAGAAAAAACAACATTAGAGTTAAAAAGGGGCTTTTAAAAAAAGATGCAGAAAATTTATACAAATCTTATTTCTTTAATAGAAAAAAGAATCTGCCATATGTAATTGGTAAAATTGCAGTATCAAAGAATAAGATTATTTACAGCGAAATATCAAAGAGAATTACAGATAAAACATCTGATAAATTGACTCATTATTTAAGATTAAAAAGTGATGGTATAATGATTTCTGGCAAAACACTTAATATCGATAATCCAAAACTAAATTGTAGGTTGGTGGGTTTTAATCAATTCTCAC
>CACDUM010000016.1:0-22880 GCA_902555965.1 uncultured Pelagibacteraceae bacterium
ATCAGCGAATTTCAACAGAAACAATCAAAATGTTTTCTGGAGTATCTATTAATAACGATTTATCAGAAAATGATTTAAATAAAATACTTAAAAATTTATACAATACAAATTTTTTTGACCTAGTATCTGTTAATCTCAAAGATAATATACTTTTAATTAATGTAAAAGAAAATCCAATAATTCAGAGTGTCGATTATGATGGTATAAAATCATCATCAATACTTGAAGACTTAAAAAAAAATGTAAGTTTAAAATCTAGATCATCTTTTAATAAAGTACTGCTAGAAAAAGATAGCAAAAGTATTAAAAATTTTTTAAAAAATTTAGGCTATTACTTTTCTGAAATAGATATACAGATAGAAGAACTAGAAGATAATAAGATAAATTTAATTTATAAAATAACTCTCGGTGAAAAAGCTAAAATAAAGAAAATTTCTTTTATTGGAGAAAAAGTATTTAAAGATAAAAAATTAAAAGGAATTATTTTAAGTGAAGAATACAAGCCTTGGAAATTTTTATCTGGTAAAAAATATTTAAATGAGTCATTGATTAGTTATGATGAGAGACTACTTAAGAATTTTTATTTAAATAAAGGTTACTACAACGTCACTATAAATTCCTCATTTGCAAAATTAACTGAAGATCAATCATTTGAATTAATATTTAATATTGATGCAAAATCTAAACTATTTTTTGGTGACCTTAAGATAGATTTACCTGTGGATTTTTCTAAATCTAATTATGAGGATGTTGAGAGATTTTTTGAGAAATTAAAAAATGAACCTTATTCAATAAATCGAATTGAGGATATTGTTGAAAAAATTGAAACAATTACAATTAATGAACAATATGAGTCAATTAAGGCAAGCATAGATGAAGATATTGATTCTGATAAGATTAATATAAATTTTATAATCGAGGAAACTGAAAAATTCTTTATTGAAAGAATTAATATTTTTGGGAATAATGTAACTAGAGAGTCAGTTATCAGAAATCAAATTGAAATTGATGAAGGTGATCCTTTTAATCAGATTCTTTATGCCAAGTCTTTAAATAACATAAAAGCTTTAAATTTTTTTGAGAATGTGACTGGAGAAATTTTAGATGGAAACAAATTTAATTCAAAAATAATAAATATTGATATAACTGAAAAAGCAACAGGGGAAATTTTTGCTGGTGTTGGTACTGGTACAGATGGCTCAAATTTCTCTTTTGGAATAAAAGAGAATAATTACTTGGGAAGAGGTGTCAGATTAGATAGTAATTTATATGTTTCACAAGAGAGAGTTAAAGGTAGATTTCTTGTTTCTAACCCTAATTTTAAAAATTCTGATAAAAATTTAGATTTTGCTCTTGAAGCTACATCTATTGATAGACTAGGAACCTCTGGATACGAGTCTGACGTTACAGGTTTTACAATGGGGACAAAATTTGAATATTTAGATGATTTTCGGTTTGGATTATCCACAAAAAATACATTTGAAAAAATTTCTGTTGATAAAAGTGCATCAACTAGACAAAAAAAACAAGAAGGAAATTACTTTGATAGTTTTATTGGTTTAGATTTTCTTTATGACAAGAGAAATCAAAGATTTCAAACAACAAGTGGATTTTTTAGTAATTACAATATCAATTTACCAATTTTAAGTGATACAAATACACTGACAAATGTTTACAATTATAAAATTTTTAGAGAATTGTACGAAAATAATGTTTCTACCTTGTCGTTTTTGCTTAAGAGTGCGAATTCTATTAGTAGTGATGATATTAAATTGTCGGAAAGGTTATATATACCTGGAAAAAGATTAAGAGGTTTTGAGAGCGGTAAAGTTGGGCCAAAAGATGGAAGTGACTTTATTGGGGGAAACTATGCCTCAAGTATAAATGCAACAACCACTATCCCAATGATTTTAGAAAATGTTCAGAGTGTTGATATTGTTTTGTTTGCAGATGCGGCAAATATTTGGGGTGTTGATTACAATAGCTCACTAGATAAAGCAGGTATCAGGAGCTCAGTTGGTATTGGAATTGATTGGTTGACTCCAGTTGGGCCTCTTACTTTTTCATTTGCTCAACCAATAACTAAAGAATCCACTGATATAGAAGAGACATTTAGATTTAATATAGGCACCAGCTTTTAATGAGCACATTAAAAAAAATTCTCATTATAATTTTATTTCTATTGACCGCAGTATCCACCTCTCTCGCACAAGATCAAATTGTTTATTTAAATTTAGATAATGTTGTAAACAATACAGAAGCTGGCAAAAGGATTATCACTAAACTTGAAAATTCAAAAAAAACAGCATTACTTAAATTTGAAAAAAAAGAAAAAGATTTAAAAAAGATTGAAAATGAAATAAATAAACAAAAAAATATAATTTCAGAGGAAGAATTAAAAAAAAAATTATTTGAATTTAGAAAAGAAGTTTCAAACTTTCATAAAGATAGAGAAAAAGTAATCAATGAATTTAATCAAAAAAAAAAAGTAGAATTTCAAACGTTTTTTAAAAAAATAACTCCAATAATTGAAAACTATGTTAAAGAGAAAAATATTGATATTGTTTTAGATAAAAAGAATATTTTTATTGCAAGCAAAGAGAAAAATATAACTCAAGATATAATTAAAATAATTGATTCTAAGATAAAATGAGCACTTTTTTGAACAAGAAACAAATAATAGAATTATTACCTCATCGTGAACCAATGTTGTTGATAGACGAACTTTACGATATTAAAAAATTATTTTCTGCAACGGCTGTTGTAAATGTAAAAAAAAATAGTTTTTTTGTAAATGGCCACTTTCCCGACCAACCAGTAATGCCAGGTGTATTAATTGTAGAGTCTTTTGGTCAAGCTGCAGCAGCTCTGACAGCGCATGGTTTGGATAAATCAACATACGAAAATAAATTAGTATTTTTAATGGGAGTAGAAAAGGCAAGGTTTAGAAATCCGGTCATACCTGATTGTAAGTTAATTTTGAAAATAGAGGCAATTAGATCTCATGGACGTGTCTGGAAATATAAAGGTGAGGCATTTGTTGATGATAAAAAAATGGCAGACGCAGTATGGTCAGCTACAATTGTCGATAGGAAATAATTAGCAATAATTCTTGATAACATAACAACCCGTGCTTTGGTAAAAGCAATTATGTCTAATCCATTTTTTATTAACAATGGACCATTTAAAATTTCAGAAATCTTAAAAATTTTAAAAATTGAACTTAAAATTGAGGAAAATCTTTTAGTAAAAGATATTCAGGATTTATACAATGCTGATAAAGACTGTATAACATTCTTTCATTCAAAAAAATATAATCAAATAGCAAAAAAAACCAAAGCTTCATATTGTATCACAACACAAAATTTAAAAGACTATCTTCCAAAAAATTGTACTCCTATTATGGTTGAAAATGTATTAATCTCAACTTCACTTATTACTCAAAAGTTTTATCCAAATTCAATTGAGGATGAGTATGATATCTCCGCTGTTGATATAAAAGATACCACTCTAAAAGATATAGTAACTGCTGGAAAAAATGTATTAGTTGGAGATAACGTCAAAATTGGTAAAAATTGTTTAATTGGTCATAACTCAATTATAGAACGCAATGTTCAAATTGGTGACAATTGTAAAATTGGATCTAACACAATTTTAAGAAATTCTGTAATAAAAGATAATGTAACTATTTTAGATAATTGTGTAATTGGAAAAAAAGGATTTGGTTTTTTTCCATCACAGACTAAAAATTTTAGATATCCTCATATAGGTATCGTTATAATTAATGAAAATTCTGAAATTGGATGTGGATCTACAATAGATCGTGGTTCTTTATCTAATACAGAAATTGGTAAAAACACTTTTTTAGATAATCAAATTCATATAGCACATAATGTTAAAATTGGTGAAAATACAATTATAGCTGGACAAGTCGGAATTGCAGGCAGCGCGATTATTGGTAATAATGTGAAAATTGGCGGTCAAGCTGGAATATCTGGACATCTTAGAGTGGGTAATAATGTTGAAATCGGTGGTGGTAGTGGTGTTATTAAGGATATACCCGATAATACAAAAGTTATGGGTTATCCAGCAAAAAGAATTAGAGAATTTTTAAAAGATAACAGATGATACATAAAACTGCTATTGTTGATCCAAAATCTAAAATATCATCTAATGTAGAGGTAGGTCCCTATTCAGTAATTGGACCAAATGTTGAGGTAGGAGAAAATACCATTATCCAGTCTCATGTTAGTATTGTGGGAAATACTAAGATTGGGAAAAAAAATAAGATATATCCATTTGCTTCTATCGGAAACGATCCTCAAGATCTAAAATTTAATGGTGAGGATACTAAATTAGAAATTGGAGATAACAATAAAATTAGAGAATATGTAACAATAAATCCAGGTACTAAAGGTGGGGGTGGTATTACAAAAATTGGTAATGGATGTTTATTTATGGTTTCTTCTCATATAGCGCATGATTGTTTAGTCGAGGACAATGTAATACTTGCAAATAATGTCCCTCTTGGTGGACACGCACATATTGAGCAAAATGTAATAATCGGAGGTAATTCAGCTGTACAACAATTTACTAGAGTAGGTAAGTTTGCAATGATAGGTGGAATGTGTGGGGTTGTAAGAGATATCATCCCATACGCGATGGTACATGGAAATAGAAGTGTTCTTCAGGGTTTAAATTTAATTGGTTTAAGAAGAAAAAATATATCTAATAAAGATATCTTAGTTTTGAGTGAAGCATATAAAGAGATCTTTAAAAATGAAAATTTGACAGAAAATTTGAAAAATTTAAATACCGAGATAAAAAAAAATGGTCTTGTAAAAGACGTCGTTGAATTTTTAGAAAAAGATAAAAAAAGACCAATATGCACACCTTTTTCAAAATAAAATGATAGGTTTGTTTTTAGGTGATACAGATTTTTCGAAAATAGTTCTTAAAAAAATAAAAAAACTAAAAAAAAAATACTTTATAATTGATATTTCCAATAAGAATGATTTTGCTAAAGAAAAAAATTCTTACAGAATTAGTATTGGAAAATTTGGAAAAATAATAGACCTAATTAAAAAGCAAAAATCGAATAAAGTTCTTTTTGCTGGGAAAATCGCTAAACCAAAATTTTCTAAATTAAGATTAGATTTGAAAGGCATTTATCACATGCCGAGTATTATAAAGGCTGCTAAATTAGGAGATGCAGCTATAATTAAAGTCATAATTGAAATCCTTAAAAATGAAAAAATTGATGTTATAAGTTCAATTCATTTCAATCCTGAGTTAACTGGTAAAAAAGGTTTACATACAAAGATAAAACCTTCTCTAGCTGATATTAAATCAATCAATAGAGGTGTAAAATATTTAGCCAAAACTAATAGTTATGATCATATTCAAGCACTAGTAGTGAAAGATAATAAGATAATAGCAAAAGAGGACAATAGAGGTACCAAAAAAATGATGACCAAATTAAAAAATAATTCAGGTGGCATTTTAATCAAATTCCCCAAAAAAAAACAAGATTTGAGAATGGATTTACCAACAATAGGGATCCAAACTTTAAAAGATTGTAAAAAATATGGATTTAAAGGAATAGTTCTTAAATCTAAAAAAAATATCTTTTTAGATAAATCTAAAAGTATTGAATTTGCAAATAAAAATAAGATTTTTATTTTAATAAGATGAAAAAAATATTTGTACTTACAGGAGAACCCTCTGGAGATAAATTAGCTTCTACAGCAATTTCAAAACTTCAAAAAGATTATATCGATATTGAATATTTATCTGTAGGTGGGTCAAATTTAAGAAAAATTGGCATAGAATCTATCTTTGATTTGAAAGAAATAACTTATTTGGGTTTTACGAGTGTTTTTCTTAATATTTTTAAGATTAATAAAAGAATTAATCAAACTGTTAAAGAAATTTTGAAATTCAATCCAGATATTTTGTTTAGTGTTGATAGTCCAGATTTTACTTTAAGAGTTGCAGAAAAGGTAAAAAAAATTAATCCTCAAATTAAGACAATTCACTATGTAGCCCCGCAAGTTTGGATTTGGAGGAAAGGAAGGGTAAAAAAGATTAAAAAATTTATTGATCATATTCTTTTATTATTTGATTTTGAAAAAAAATTTTTTGATGAAGAAAATATAAATAATACTTTTGTAGGTCATCCACTAATAGAAAATAACAAAAATAATAAAATAGATATCAATAATTATATTTCTAATAATAAAAAAATAATCTCTATATTTCCGGGTAGTCGAAAGTCAGAGACAAATGTTTTGTTGCCAATATTGATTGATTTTATAAATATGATGAACAAAAGAAATTCAAATTATAATTTTATTTTTCATGCTACTGAAGAAAACAAAAAAAACATTGTTGAGTATATTAAAGATAAGGATTTGAATAATATTGATGTAATTTCAGATGAAAATATGAAAAAAGAAATATTATCAAATTCAATTTTTGCTGTATGTAAGTCAGGAACAATATCTCTTCAAGTCTGTAATGCTAATGTTCCTTCAATAATTATTTATAAGTTAAATTTTATAAATTTTATGATCTTTAAATTATTGGTAAATGTTAAATTTGCAAATATCATCAATATAATTAATAATAAAGAAGTCATTCCTGAATTGTTGCAAAGTGAGTGTAATGCAAAAGAAATTTATAATTCTGTTTTATATATGCTTAAAAATCCAGAGATTGGAAAAAAACAATTAGAACAATGCAATCAAACTTTAAAAGGAATTAGATCGAATTCTTCATCATCTAATGAAGTAGCCACAATCTTAAGAAATAGTCTTGTTGGATAATCTTTTTTTAACCTCTTCTTTACCCAGAGATACAATTATATCATAAATACCAGGACCAAATTTTGAACCTGTTAAAGCCACTCTTAAGGGCTGACCAACACCTTTAAAATTGGTGTTATTAGATTTTATTAGTTCCTGAACTATCGGTTCTAAATTTTCCCTCGTAAAGTTGTTTATTTCTTCGATATTATCTTTAAATTCAGAGATAATTTTTCGTGCATTAACATCAATTAATTTTAGATCTTCTTTATTAAAATTAACTTCGTCTTTAATAATATATTGGCTATTATTATATATATCCTCTAGTGTTTTAGCTTTATTCTTAAGAAAACTTAAAGATTTTTTAATTTTATCTTTTTTTTCCCCAATAATCTTATTTTTAAAAATCTCACAATAATTAATTAGTTGATTAAAAAGTTCGTTTTCATCAATACTTTTTATATAATGTTCATTCATAGATAGAATTCTACTTAAATCTAATTTTGACGGTGATTTTCCAATACCTTCAAGATTAAAATATTTTACACTTTCATCTAAAGTAAAAATTTCTTTATCTTCATATGACCAACCCAATCTTAAAAGATAATTTCTCAAAGCATCTGGCATAATACCTATTTTAGAATAGTCCTCTAGAGTTGATGCTTTATCTCTTTTTGATAATTTTTTCCCCTCAATTGTATGAATTAATGGTATATGTGCAAATGTTGGTAAAGCCCATTTCATTGCTTCATAAATTTGAATTTGTTTAAATGTATTGATTTTATGATCATCACCTCTAATAATATGTGTCATATTCATCTGATGATCATCAACAGCAGCAGATAAATTATATGTTGGTGTACCATCATTTCTTAATATTACAAAATCTTCGATGGTATTATTTTCAATTTCTACATTTCCCTGAACTTTATCTTTTAATATTGATGTACCATCAATTTTACTTTTAAATCTTATGACAGGTTTTACATCTTTAGGAGCCTCATTCTCGTTTTTGTCTCTCCATTTTCTGTCATAAACGTATGGAATTTTTTTTTGCTTAGCTCTTTTTTTCTGTGCTTCAATTTCTTCAGTTGAGCAATAACATCTATAAGCACTACCTTTTTTTAATAGCTCATTTGCAACTTTTATATGATCATCAATTTTTTGAGATTGTATATATTCTGTTCCATCATGATTGATACCTATCCATTCCAGTGACTTTATAATTTGATTTTTGTATTCCTCTTTTGATCTTTCTTTATCTGTATCTTCTATCCGTAGATAAAAATTACCATTTTGGTTTTTTGAATATAACCAATTAAATAAGGCTGTTCTCACCCCACCAATATGCAAAGGTCCAGTAGGTGATGGAGCAAATCTAGTTGCTACTTTTTTCATTAAAAATGGTTTAGACTATTTTTTTAGAAGTTTCTATATAAAGATACTAAAACACCTTGAACTTTTACTCTATCAGGGCCAAAAATTTTGGTTTCATAGTTTTTATTAGCACTTTCTAACGCTACTACTTTACCTTTTTTTCTAATTCTTTTAAGCATAGCTTCGTGTTCGTCAATCAAAGCCACCACTATTTTTCCATTATCAGCTGTATCAGTTCTTTTGATTATGACTGTGTCACCTTCATAAATACCAGCCTCAATCATTGAATCTCCTTGAACTTTAAGACCAAAATAATCTCCATTTTTTTCTAAATTATTTGGTAATGGAATTCTAGAAACTTCATTTTGAATTGCTTCAACAGGTGTTCCAGCTGCTATTTTACCTAAAACTGGTACCTCTGCGTCGTCGGATAAAGGTTTTTCTTCATCCAAACCTCCTTTAATGACACTTGGGGAAAAATTATTGTAAATATCATTTGCAGAAGCGGTTTCTGGTAATTTTATAACTTCTAAAGCTCTAGCTTTATGAGCAAGCCTTTTAATGAAACCTCTTTCTTCTAAGGCGCTAATTAATCTATGAATTCCAGATTTTGATTTAAGATTTAGGGATTCCTTCATTTCTTCATAAGAAGGGGATACACCAGAACTTCTCAACTTCTTGTTGATAAATAAAAGTAGGTTTTTTTGTTTTTTTGTAAGCATAAGAACAAATATCGTACAAACAATGTTCTATAAAAGTTCTTCAAAATTAACAATAGTTAAAAAGTTGTGAAAATACTGACTTTTTTGACTATAAAACGGAAAAAATCGAATTATCTTTTAAATTTTTTAAAAGTGATTCACCAATTAAAAAGGTTTTGATGGATGTTTTATTTGATAGTTCCAACAATTCTTCCTTAGTTTTAATTCCACTTTCAGAAATCAATGGTCCAGGGTGATTAACCAAAACATCGTGGATATCATAAGTTGTATTAATATCAGTTTTTAGAGTTTTTAAATTTCTGTTGTTAATACCTAATAAAGCATCTTTAAATCTAAGTGCTTGTTTAGCTTCATTAACAGTATGTACCTCTACAATAACTGACATATTCAATTTTAAAGCTTCTTCATATAATTCATCTGCCAATTTATCTGAAACTCCAGCTAAAATAATTAAGATAGCATCAGCACCATAACTTTTTGCTAAAGGAATTTGAAATTTATCTATAAAAAAATCTTTACAAAGAATCGGTAAATTAACATCTCGTTTTATTTTACTAATATGTAGCAAGTTTCCTAAAAAAAAATCTTCTTCAGTTAAAACAGATAAACAGGTTGCTTTATTTGATTTATATATATTAGCTATTTTTACAGGATCGTAGTCTTTAATAATAATCCCTGCAGAGGGACTCGCTTTTTTTATTTCAGCAATAATTGAGAATTTTTTATTTTCAACATTCTTTTTAATTGTATCTTTAAAATCAACGTATGAAATATTTTTTTTAATTAATTCTTCGAGTGTCTCAAGACTTATACTTTTTTTAAGTTCTAAAATTTTTTCAATTTTAGTATTTATTATTTTTTCAAGAACATTTTCAGTCATTTTGAATTTTCTCTAATTGTTTAAATACTTGACCTGATAAAATGTGTTTTCTAGCATCATCATAAGCTTTATCGAAATTCTGATGAGTTTCATTAACAACTAATCCTGCTGCAGCATTTAAACTAACTGCTTTAGAAAAATCATTATCCTCACCTTTAAATATTTTAATCATTCTATCTGCATTAAAAGCTGCATCATTACCAATTAGATTTTCAAACTTATCTGCATTTATATTTAACTTATTTGGATCAATAATAATCTCAGAGATGACACCATATTTTAATTGAATTACATTTGTTTTAGCATAAGGTGAAATTTCATCTAATCCATCTTCACTATTGACTATCCAAGCAAATTTAATATCTAAATTTTTTAAAGCATTTGCAAATATTTTTAATAGTTTTTTATCAAAAACACCAATAACTTGTCTTTTTACAAGAGCAGGGCTACTCAAAGGTCCGATCATATTGAATATAGTTCTTTTTCCAATTTTTTTTCTTGTAGGTCCCACAAATCTCATTGCGCTGTGATAGTTTGGTGCAAACATGAATCCGAAATTATTATCATTAATTTGATTTTCAATATCTTTTGGCTCTAAATTTATTTTTATATTTAAAGCCTCTAGAACATCACCAGATCCACATTTTGAGGATACAGCTTTATTTCCATGTTTAGCTACTTTAACACCCATACTCGAAAGTAATAATGCTGAAGCTGTTGATATATTTAGTGTGTTCATACCATCTCCACCAGTTCCACAAGTATCAACACAATTTTCTATATTTACTCTTTTAGACTTGTTTCTAAGAACAAAAACTCCACCAGCTACCTCATCGGAAGATTCACCTTTTGCTGATAAAAGTGTTAAAAAATCAAATATTTCTTGTTCTTCTGCTTTACCCTCCATCAATAATTCAAAAGCAGATTTACTTTCATCAAAAGTTAAATTTTCCTTTTTCTTAATTTTTTCAATGAATTGTTTCATTAATCCTAAATTCTTATAAAATTTTTTAAAATTTTAATTCCTAATTTAGTTTTAATACTTTCAGGGTGAAATTGCACTCCATGTATATGATATTTCTTATGTTGTACTCCCATTATTAGTCCATCTTGAGTCAGAGCAGTAATTTCAAGATCTTTAGATAATGATTTTTTATCAATAATTAAGCTGTGATATCGAGTGGCTTCAAACGTTTTAGGGAGATTTTTTAAAATACCAATTTTTTTTGAAAAAATCTTACTAGTTTTTCCATGCATTAGCTTTCTAGCTTGAATAATTTTTGAGCCAAATACTTGACCTATAATTTGATGGCCTAAACAAACTCCGAGAATTGGTATTTTTTTATATAAAGATTTAACGATTTTAAGACAATTACCTGATTGATTGGGGTTACCAGGTCCAGGTGAAATTACGATCTTATGATATCTTTTTTTTAAAATTTCATGAGATGTTATTTGATCATTTCTAATTACTTCAACATTCACTTTTAATGAAGACAGATAATGGTAGAGATTAAAAGTAAAACTATCGTAATTATCAATTAAAATTATCTTTTTCATTTCAACGCATTAATTAAAGCTTTTGCTTTATTTACTGTTTCTTCGTATTCCTTTAATGGTTTGCTATCTGCAACAATTCCAGCTCCAGCTTGGACATAAAATCTGTTATTTTTTGCAACAGCTGTTCTTAAAGCAATACATGTATCAAACTCTCCATTCGCTGCGAAATACCCAATGCCACCGGCATAAACCTTCCTTTTTGTAGACTCTAGTTCATCAATAATTTCCATAGCTCTTATTTTGGGAGCTCCAGAGACAGTTCCAGCTGGAAAACCAGCTAAAAGAGACTTAAATTTAGAAAATCTTTTATCATGTTTACCTGTTACGTTCGAAACTATATGCATTACATGTGAATACCTTTCAATTATAAAACTTTCAGTGACTTTAATAGAATTGGTCTTAGATACCTTTCCGGCATCATTTCTTCCAAGATCTAATAACATTAGATGTTCAGAAAGCTCTTTTTTATCTTTAAGTAAATCTTTCTCATAAAAACGATCCTCTTTAGTCGTTTTTCCTCGAGGTCTTGTCCCGGCAATGGGTCTTACAGTTATTTCTCCATCTCTTAACCTTACTAATATTTCGGGACTTGCACCTATTATTTGAAAATCAGTAAAATTAAAAAAAAACATAAACGGAGATGGATTAGTTATTCTCAATTTTTTATAAATATCGATTGGTTTTTTTGTCAATTTAGTCTCAAAACGCTGGCTTAAAACGACTTGAAATATATCTCCTAATTTAATGTATTTTTTTGCCTTATTTACTATAGATAAAAATTTATTTTTAGAGGTATTTGAATTAATTATAATTTTTTCTGACTTATTATTTATTACATTATCAATTTTTTTAACTGATGATTGTAAAGAGAGCGTAAAAAGTTCAGATTGGATATTTTTATATTTACTTTTGTAATTCGTAATTTTTTCATCTTTAAAAATATTATTGATAAAGAATATTTCCTTTTTCAAATTGTCGTGAATAATAAGTGTTCTTGGACGTAATAATCTAACATCAGGTAATTTTAAGTCATCTTTACAATTGTTTGGGATTTTTTCGATGTACCTAATTGCATCGTATGAAAAATATCCTGAAATTAAAGAACAAATTTTAGGTAATTTATTGGGAGTTTTAAACTTAAAATCTTCAATTATTTTTTCAATCAAATATTTAGGTTTATCCCTTAACTTAATTTTTTTATTTTTCTTTATCAAATAAGATTTATTATTTTTAAATTCCCAAATCTTATCAGGATTTTTACCAAATATAGTGTATCTGCCTCTAATCTTACCTTTTTCTACTGACTCAAAAATAAAGCTATTTTTTTCAATTAAAAAGTTATCAATTAAATTAATTATTTCTTCGTCAGTTTTTACTTTTTTTGATGTATAGATTATTTGATTTTCGTTGTTTCTGTGTCGAAACTTGAATTCTTTGAAGCTTCGATTAATTTTCATTTAAAATAGTTTTTAACTCGTTCAATAGTCTGTTGATTTAAAGAAACATCATATTTGTCATTTAAAAATATATCATAAGATTTTAATAATGAATTTTTGTTGTTAGAATTTTGTTTTGCAATATATTGTTTAAATTCCTCTTTATTTGTATCTATGATTTGTTCCTCAAATTTTTTGACTTTTGCTAAGTAAATATTGTTATTTTCATCATTTATTAAAGTAAATGATTTCTCAGGTAAGCTATATAAAACTTCAACAGCATTAATATCAAATTTTTTATTATCTCGCACAGAATTCAAATTTATTGCCTGGATCTTATCTTTTCCCATTTCTAAAAAATTATTGTCATTAAATTTTTTATTAGTTATTTCATTTAATAATTTTTGGTTATAATCAAATTTATTTTTTTGAAAAACTAATTCGAGCACTTCTTCTTTTATTTGTTTATCACTTAAATCTGGTGATTTTTGGGTAATATTTTTTATGTTATATAGGATATAATCATTTTTATTTTCAAAAATATCAAATTTATTATTTCTTAATTCGTAAATTTTTTTTTCAATTTCATTTTTATCTTTAGAAAATCTAAAATTACTAATATCAACTGGTTTTAAATCAAAATTTGATGTGATTGTTTTAAAATCAATTTCATTGGATATGGCAACTTCAATTTCATCAATTTTATCAAAAAAAGATTGATTGAAATCATCTACTCCAATTAAATTTTTTGGATTTATGATTGTGTAGCTGAAATCTAAGTACTCTATTTTTAACTCATCTTTATTATCTTTAATAAAATTTTCTAATTCTTTATCTGTGATATCATCTTTATTTACATAAAAATCGTTTAAATCAATAAATTCTATTTCAAGTTTTTGATTTTCTTCTTTAAATAGTTTTGTTGTAAGAAATTGAGGGGAGGTTGTACCAGCACCAATATAATCAAAAAGATTTCTTTGCAATTCTCGTAATTTAAGTCTCTGTTCAAATCCCGGAGCAGATAAATTATTTTCTAATAAAAATTTTTCATATTTAATTCTTTGAAAAACACCATTTTCATCTCTAAAATTTTTATTTTCTTTTATCTTTTTTAATAAAGTGACTTCAGAAATTGTCAGATCAAAATCTTTTATTTCTAGATCCAGTAAAGTAGTAGAAACTAAACCAGACAGAATTTCTTCAATAATGTTTTGCTCTAAATTTTCTCTGATTGTTTTTTCAGGGATTCCTGATTTATTTACGTAATCAATAAAATCTTCAGTGGAAATACTATTATTATTAATTTTAGCAATATTGTTAGTATTACCACTGCTGAACATTCCACCCATACCCCAAAATACAAATGGAATTATCATTATAAAAACTAACAAACCAGCAAACTTAGTTTTTGCAAAATTTCTTAAACTACTAATCATTACTATAAATTTATTGATCTATAAAAAGCAAACCTATAAATTAAAATAAGCCTCATGACAAATAAATATATGTATTTTATTGCCAATTGGAAAATGTTTGGTGTTTTAAATTCGTTAAATACGCTGAATAGAGTTGTTAAATTTTTTAAAAACTTCAAAAAAAGAAAGTCTTTGAAAATAATTTACTGCCCACCTAGCACTTTAATAGAGCCAATGGCAAAAAAATTAAGAGGTTCAAATATTGAAGTTGGTGCGCAAAATTGTCATGAGCAGGATGTTTATGGTGCTTTTACAGGTTCAGTAAATTCGTCAATGTTAAAAAGTGTTGGTGCTAAATATATTATTATTGGCCACTCTGAAAATAGACACGCTGGTGAAACTGATAAATTAATAAATCTAAAGATTAAAAGTGCATTGAAGTCTGGGCTGAGGGTAATTTTTTGTATTGGTGAGACGCTTAAAGCAAAAAGAAAAAAAATTACCAAAAGTGTTTTAAATAAACAGATTAAAGCAGGTTTGAAAAATATTAAAAATAATAAAAAAATTATAATCGCATATGAACCAGTTTGGTCAATTGGTACAGGAATTATACCAAAATCTGATGACTTATTTAAGACAATCAGTTTTATTAAAAAAGAAAAAAAGAATTATAAAGTTCTTTATGGTGGCTCAGTAAATCCAAAAAATATTAATCAATTGAAATCTATAAATAATATTGATGGTTACTTAATAGGTGGGGCATCTCAAGATCCTAAAAAATTTATTGATATAATTAAAAAAACATATAATTAACCCCTCATGGAAAATATATTGTTAATTTTGAACATCATATTCGGATTAATATTGGTGTTACTAGTTTTGATGCAAAAGTCTGAGGGTGGTGCTTTAGGAATTGGAGTTTCTCAGGAAAGTTTTATGTTTTCCAGATCAGCAGGTAATTTTATGACTAAAGCAACAGCCGTTGTTGCCACTTTATTTATAATTTGTAGTTTAGCACTTACAATTGTATCTAGAGGAGAATTAACACCTACATCATCTGTTTTGGATACTATTGAAGAAAAAGCAGAGGATACTCCCGCTATTCCAGAAAATAATAATTAATACTTTTAATTTCCTTTTTTATTCGCTATAAGATACTTCCATGGCGCGATTTATTTTTGTCACGGGCGGCGTGGTTTCATCGTTAGGAAAAGGTCTCTCTTCTGCATCTCTAGCTTATTTACTTCAATCGAGAGGGTATAAAGTTAGATTAAGGAAATTAGATCCTTATTTAAATGTAGACCCTGGAACAATGAGCCCATTTCAACACGGAGAGGTTTTTGTAACTGATGATGGTGCTGAAACAGATTTGGATCTTGGGCATTATGAGAGATTTACTGGAGTATCTGCAAAGAAGTCTGATAATATTACAACAGGTAAAATTTATAATGATGTATTAAAAAAAGAACGTGAAGGAAAATATCTCGGAAAAACAGTTCAAGTTATTCCACATATAACAGAAAGAATAAAAGAGTTTATAAAGAATGACTCGTCGAAAGAAGATTTTGTTATTTGTGAAATTGGTGGAATTGTTGGTGATATTGAGAGTCTACCATTTATTGAGGCTATAAGACAATTTGCAAATGATATAGGAAAAAAAAATGCATTATTTATCCATCTTACCTTAGTACCTTATTTAAAGTCCTCAGATGAAATTAAAACTAAACCTACTCAACATTCTGTTAAAGAATTAAGAAGTATAGGTGTTCAACCTGACATTATAATATGTAGATCAGAAAGACCTATCCCGTTAGAACATCGTAAAAAAATCTCACTTTTCTGCAACGTAGATATTAAAAATGTAATAGAAACTGTTGATGTAAGAACAATTTATGAAGCACCAATAAGTTTTTTTAGAGAAAAACTTGATGTTCAAGTATTAAATTATTTTAAGCTTAAATCAAAAAAACCTGTAAATCTCAAACCCTGGAAAAAGATTACTAAAATTATTTTACAAACTAAAAAACAAGTGAATATTGCCATAATTGGTAAATATGTTGAGTTAAAAGATGCTTATAAATCTTTAGATGAAGCTCTCACTCACGGAGGTATACAAAATAATATAAAGGTAAATTTAGTAAGAATTGACTCTGAAAAATTAAAGGTTTCTGAGATTAAATCAAAACTTAAACATATTTCAGGTATATTAATACCTGGCGGTTTTGGTAAACGAGGAACAACTGGAAAAATTGAGTCAATTAAATATGCTAGAAAAAATAAAGTTCCTTTTCTTGGAATATGTTATGGAATGCAAATGGCAATTATAGAATTTGCGAGAAATCAATTAAATTTAAAAAAAGCAACCTCAAGTGAATTTGATAGAAATGGTGTGCCTGTAATTGGATTGATTAATGAGTGGATTAAAGATGGAAAAACTATCAAAGGAACTGATAAAAATTTAGGTGGAACAATGAGATTAGGTTCTTACGATGCGAAATTACAAAATAATTCTAAAATTAAAAAAATTTATGGAAAAAAAATTATCAAAGAAAGACACCGACACAGATATGAAGTTAACATCAATCTAAAAGATAAATTTGAAAAAAAAGGGATGAGTTTTTCTGGTTTATCACCAGATGGTTTTTTACCCGAGATAATCGAGTTAAAAAATCATCCCTGGTTCATTGGAGTACAGTTTCATCCAGAATTTAAATCTAGACCTTTTGCTCCACATCCTTTATTCTCATCTTTTATCAAAGCATCAAAAAATCATAAATGAATAGCATTAAAGTAAATTGTGGAAAAATAGACATTTCGAACAATGATAAGATTTGTATAATTTCTGGACCTTGCCAGCTTGAAAGTGAACAACATGCAATGGATATGGCCGGAAAAATTAAGGAAATTACCTCAAAACTTGGTCTCGGATTTATTTACAAAACTTCATTTGATAAAGCGAACAGAACAAGCTTAAAAGGCAAAAGGGGAGCTGGATTAGAAGCTTCATTGCCCGTGTTTGATAAGATTAAAAAAGAATTAAATGTTCCTATCTTAACGGACGTTCATAATGCTGATCAATGTGTAATCGTTTCAAAACATGTTGATGTCTTACAAATTCCAGCTTTTTTATGTAGACAAACAGACCTGTTAATTGCTGCAGCTAAAACAAATAAAATTATTAATGTAAAAAAAGGTCAATTTCTTGCACCATGGGATATGGTTAATGTAACAAAGAAAATTTCGGATTCTGGAAATGACAAAATATTAGTAACTGAAAGAGGTGCGAGTTTTGGATATAACACTTTAGTTTCTGACATGAGGTCGTTACCAATAATGGCTAAGAATGGTTATCCAGTAATTTTTGACGCAACACACTCAGTGCAACAACCAGGTGGTCTTGGAGAAAAAAGTGGTGGTCAAAGAGAGTTTGTTGAATATTTAGCAAGAGCTGCAGTTGCAGTTGGAGTTGCTGGAGTTTTTATTGAAACCCATCAAGATCCAGATAATGCTCCATCTGATGGACCCAACATGGTATCATTAGATAAATTAGAAGATCTTCTAAAACAATTAAGCGATATAGATAATCTTATTAAAAATTAAGTGAGTAAAATTCTAAAAGTTAAAGCAAGACAAGTTTTTGATAGTAGAGGAAATCCAACTATTGAAGCAGAGGTTTATGTTAAAAACAAAAGTGCAAAAGCAATATGTCCCTCAGGAGCTTCTACAGGCACTTATGAAGCCTATGAAAAAAGAGATACCAACAATGAAAGATATTTAGGCAAAAGTGTATTCTCGGCAATAAATTTAATTAATTCTAAAATATCTAGAGCTCTGAGAAATAAAAACGTACATAATCAAGAAAGAATAGATGAAATACTTATTAATTTAGATGGCACTAAGCAAAAGACAAAACTAGGAGCTAATGCAATTTTATCTGTATCGATGGCTGCAAAAAAATTATCAGCTAAAATAAAAAGAATTCCTCTTTATAAATCTTTTTATGCAAAAAAAAATTTTCAATTACCTTATCCATTAATGAATATTATTAATGGTGGAGCACACGCGAACAATGGTCTTAGAATTCAAGAATTTATGATTAGACCGGATAAAGCAAAATCTTTTTCTGAGGCGATGAGAATTTGCTATTTAGTAATAAAAAATCTAAGTAAGTTAATTAAAGCAAGAGGTTTAGCTACATCGGTCGGGGATGAAGGCGGATTTGCACCGATGATTAATAGCAACAATCAGGCCTTAGATTTGATTGTTTTATCAATTAAAAAATCAGGATTTAGAAATGGTAAAGATGTTTCAATTTGTTTGGATGTTGCAGCTAATGAATTATTTAAAAAAGGTAAATATTCTATTCACTCGAAAAAATATGTTTCCGTTGATAAAACAATTTCAGAATACAAAAAAATGATTGATAAATATAAAATTAAATCCATAGAAGATCCATTTTCTGAAAATGATTGGACGTCGTGGAGTAAATTAATGAGATCTACTAAAAAAGTACAGATAGTTGGAGATGATCTCTATGTTACAAATTTGGAAAGGTTGAAAAAGGGATTTTTAAATGTTTCATCAAATTCAATTTTGATAAAACTAAATCAAATTGGTACAGTTACTGAAACACTTGATGTCATAAGATTTGCTCAAACTATTGGGTTTAATACTATCATTTCACATAGATCAGGAGATAGCGAAGATACATTTATCGCCGATTTAGCAGTGGGCACTAACTCCAACCAATTAAAAACAGGATCTTTAGCTAGATCTGAAAGAGTGGCCAAATATAATCAATTAATTCGTATAGAAGAAGAACTTGGAAAAAAAGCTAGAATGAATAAGATTCATTAATGCTTCAAAGATTAAAAAAAAATTATCTTTTATTAGTTTCTACTTTTTTGATTCTTTATTTCTTTTTTAATCTTTTATCTGGTCAAAGAGGGTTAATTTCATATTTTGAAAAAAAAGAGATTTTAAAAAACTTAAAACAACAAGAATCTTTAATAATTAACCAAATAAGTGACTTGGAATTTAAGAATTCATTGTTAAGTGACAATCTAGATCTTGATTATACAGAATCTTTGATTAGAGAAAGGTTCATATTTGGTAAAAAAAATGAAAAAATTTATATAATTAAAAAAAATGAAAATTAGACATCCAGAAAAGCAGAATAAACCGATAAATCCAATTAAAAAAAAACCAGATTGGATAAGATCAAAATTAGTAAATAGCAAAGAATTTTTTTTAACAAAAACAATTGTAAATAAAAATAATCTTGTAACAGTTTGTCAGGAAGCTAATTGTCCAAATATTACGGAATGTTGGAGTAAAAGACATGCCACCTTTATGATTATGGGTGACACATGTACAAGAGCATGCGCTTTTTGTGATGTAAAAACTGGTAAGCCAGGAAAACTGGATAATTTAGAACCAATAAAAATTTCTCAAGCTGTAAAAAAATTAAATCTTAAACATGTTGTAATAACATCAGTTGATCGAGATGACTTAGATGATGGCGGTTCAAATCATTTTTTTGAAGTTATTAATCAAACAAGAAAAACAAATCCAAATACTACAATTGAAGTTTTAACCCCTGATTTTTTAAGAAAGGGTGATGCTTATAAAAAAGTTTTAGAGGCAAATCCTGATGTTTTTAATCACAATATTGAAACTGTTCCAAGTCTTTATCTAAAAGTAAGACCAGGTTCAAGATATTTTGCATCTTTGGAACTTTTGAAAAATGCTAAAATGATAAATAAGAAAATTTTTACAAAATCAGGAATAATGGTTGGCTTAGGTGAAAAAAAAGACGAAATTCTGCAAGTAATGGATGATTTAAAAGCTGCTGATGTAGATTTTTTAACCATTGGTCAATACTTACAACCATCTGTTAGACACCATCCTCTTGAAAGATACTATACTCCAGAGGAATTTGATGAATTAGGAAGTATTGCAAAAGCGAAAGGTTTTTTATTAGTTTCATCATCACCATTAACAAGATCTTCTTATCATGCAGATGAAGATTTTGCTAAGTTACAACAAAATCGGATTAACAATCATTAATGCCAAAAGCTTCAGTTAAGCGATTAATTGAATGTGAAAAAAAAGACTTAATTGAACTTGTTTTAGATATAGAAAAATACCCTGAATTTGTTCCATTTTGTTTTGATGCAAAAATATATGAAAACAAAAAAGAGGGTGATTTACAAAAAATTATTGCTGATTTAACCATTGGTAAAGGACCATTTAAAGATACATACAAAAGTGATGTTGTTTTCAATAAAAAAAATGACTCAATCTATGTTAAAAACATAGAAGGACCATTAAATCATTTAACAAATAATTGGACGTTTAGCGATAAAAATAATGGTATCACTGAAGTTACCTTTGATATTGATTTTGAAATAAAGAATAAATTTTTAAATTCTTTAATGGTAGTCTCTTTTCAATTTGGTTTAGAAAAAATAGCTGATGCCTTTCAAAAAAGAGCTGAAAAATTATTTGGAAATTCTAAGAATTAAATCTAAAGTTTTTTTGACAGTCGCTTTTTGAATTGAAGATCTTTTTTTACTTTTGAATAAACACTTATTAATCTGCACTTTTTTACCTTTTTTAATTCCGATATAAACTAAACCGACAGGCTTTTGTTTGGTGCCACCTTTGGGGCCAGCGATACCAGTTATAGAAACGTTAATATTGGCTTTTGACATTTTAGATAAGTTATTCACCATTGCCAAACAACATTGGTGACTAACTGCACCATAATTTTTAATAATATTTTTATTCACTTTAAGAATTCTAATTTTAGCTTGGTTAGAGTAGGTGACTAGTCCTAAATTAAATACTTTTGAGGCACCACTTATTGACGTAATTGAGCCAGCTAACATCCCGCCAGTACAAGACTCAGCAACAGAAAGTTTTAATTTTTTTTTGGTTAAAAGTTTGACTAAAGTTTTCATTAAATTAAATAACTGCTTAATAACATAAAACAAATTAATGATAGAACAACATATAATCCTGCACAAACATCGTCCATTATTACACCGAAACTATTTTTATAATTTTTGTCAAAATAATTTACTGGAAATGGTTTCAGTATGTCAAAAATTCTAAAAAGTACAAAACAAATACCATAAAAAATTATGGCTTCATCAGAGGTTTTTTGTGTTCCATGGGATATTTCATAGAGATAAATTGGTATAGATTGACCTATAAATTCGTCAATAATAACTTCTTTTGGATCTTTATTTTCTTTCTCCTTGATGTGTGATGCTACTGCTATGAATGAATAAAAAAAAATAATTAGCAAACCTATTAAGATTATATTTGGTGATAACTTTAATATATGAAAAAAAAAATAAAGAAAAATAGTTGTAGCAAAAGATCCAAAAGTTCCAGGAATAATCTTAATTTTTCCTAACCCAAACATTGTAACTAACAATGAATTAAAAGTTTTAATCATATTTTGTGATTGAAATTATGGTTTCACAAGCGATAGCCTTTTCTTTTCCTATTAAACCTAATTTTTCTACCGTTTTACCCTTTAAATTTATTTGGTTTTCATTAAGACCAGTTAATTTTGAGACTGACCTAATTATTTTGCCTCTATACTTTGAAACTCTTGGTTTCTGACAAATTAAATTTATATCCAAGTTATTTATAATTAAATTAGATTTATTTAGATTAAATATAATTGGCTTTAACATTTTTGGAGATCTGATATTTTTAAATTTTTTTGTATTTGGAAAATATGTTCCAATATCTTTTTTTCTAATAGCTCCTAAAATAGAGTCAATAATTGCATGTAAAATTACATCTCCGTCGGAATGACCCTCAAGACCTGAATGAAAAGGAATTTTTATACCTCCAAGGTACAATTTCTTATTTTTTACTAATTTGTGAATGTCGAAACCTATACCAAAAAAAGTCTTAGAAGTTTTTATATCATCAATATATGTTATTTTATTATTTGCTTTTTCACCAGGTATAAATTTTATTTTGAAATCTTTATTTATAAATAACGTTGCTTCATCAGTAACTTTATTTTTTTGATTTTTTGCAATTTCATATAGTTCTTTAAATCTAAATGCTTGAGGGGTCTGGGTTAATAACAAATTATTTCTGTTAAGATTAAATATTTGATTTTGAGTTTTATATTTTATTGTATCTTTTGGATTGATAATTGGAACTACAGCTTTGTTATTTTTTAAATTTTTAGTAATATTTTTGAGTAATCTAATTGAGAAATTAGGCCTAGCAGCATCATGTATAAAAACATTTTTTGGCTTATATCTTTTTAGAAATTTTAAAGCTTTAAAAGAGGAGTCTGATCTTTCTTTTCCTCCTTTAATGACACTTATTAATTTAGGATACTTCTTTTTTTTTAAATGTTTAAGATTATTTGAGACAATTAAAATTTTTTTAAAAAGCTTTGAATTGAGTGATTTTTCTATGGAATGATCAATTATTTCTTTATTTCGGTAATTAAAGAATTGCTTGGGTATTTTTTTATTAAATCTCTTACTTTTTCCAGCAGCTAATATTACAAAATAGTTGTTCATTCGTTTAAATGCTATAATTCTAATTTATGTTAGAATTTTTGAAAAAAAATATAATCATTATTATTCTATCTAGTATCACACTATTTCTAGGTTTTTTTAACCTTTTTGACATTTATT
>CACDUM010000017.1:0-20338 GCA_902555965.1 uncultured Pelagibacteraceae bacterium
AATTTTTTCGGTAATTTATTTATCTTCTTTTTTACTTTTTTTAATTTAACAATCTTTTTGGTTTTTGCCTTTTTTTTTGATTTAGTAGCTTTATTTTTTTTAAAGGTTTTCTTTAAAATACTTTTCAAACTTATTTTGCTCATCTTTATATTTTTCGTGATCCGATGGAGGATCTTTCTTAACTGTTATATTTGGCCAGATTTCGGAATATTGTTTATTGATCTCAAGCCATTTATCAGACCCTGGCTCTGTATCAGCTTTTATTGCATCAACAGGACACTCAGGCTCACAAACGCCACAATCTATACACTCATCAGGTTTAATTACAAGCATATTTTTTCCCTCATAGAAACAATCTACAGGGCAAACTTCAACACAATCCATTAACTTACATTTAATGCATTTGTCATTAACTATATATGTCATTATTGATTTTCTTTTTTAATTTTTTCTTTGATATCTCCCATGATCTTATTGTCAATATACAATAAGCCTGCAAGTCGTCTCATCAAATTAGTTTCAAACATATCTGCCTCTTTATTTGAGTAAATTATTCTCCAAAGGGTTTCTATAATTTCAATTTTTTTTTTATCATCCATATTTTTAACTTCCCTTGTAAAATCCAAAATTTGGTTAGAGTTTTCTTCTATTTCTTTACCTTCTTTTAAAATATTGTCTAAATTATCTTGGTCTGCACCTATTTTCAAAAGTGCCTTACTTATTATAACCTCCTCTTCTTTTGAGAAGTTCTCATCAATTTTTGCAGCATGAATCAATAATGCCGCAACTCTTGCTAAATCACTAGTTTTAGTATCTCCTTTTTTTTCTTTAAAAAACATTACTTACTGGTTTAAATTTAAATTTTTTAATACTTTAAAAGGACTTTCTTTAATGAATTTTTTATTTACTTTTTTTGAGCTTTTTCTTGGATTGTATTTAAAAAATATATCATTATTTTTTTCAAAAACTTTATAACCCATAATTTTTAAAAGCTTTTTAAAGTTGTCCTTATTACATCCAAGTAAATTCAACATTTCAGGAATTAACTTAATTTCATTCTTTTCTGTGTTTGAATTAATAATTTGAACAAATAATCTTTCTAAAATATCAATCCTTACGTAAAAATTGTCAAATTTCTCAAATCCACAAAGTAACATAAAATTTCTGTTTTTAATTTTGTCGTTTTCTAAAAAATTTAAACCAAACACAGGAGGTTTTAAATTAAAATATTTTTGATGATAATTTTTCCAAAGTAAAGTTCTTAAGGACACAGCCTCTGGTTTGATTAATTTGTGTAAAAATACATGATATCTTCCAAATTTTACTCCTTGATCTCTCAAAAATTTCCTCTCATTTTGTCCTAATATTTTTAGATAATCTGTAACTTGATTTCTTTGAAGGACTCCATTGTTTTCATACAATTGATATGCAAGAGCTTTAATTGATGAATTTTTTTCCTTAAGATTTCTCAAATCAATTAAACTGCTCAAAACATTTTGTATTTTATTTTTTAGCCATTTAACTAAATAATTATTTAGTTTTTTTAATTGATCTGTTTCCAGAATATCATCAACCATAAGAACAATATTTGGATTTAAATAATCTCTACCTGGTTGCAATTTTGCTATTGGAGATTTTCTCCAATAAATTTTAAAATCTTCGTTTAGTTCTATTAAACCTGTCTCGATTATTGTATATATTCTTTTTTGAAGTTCTGGACCAACTGTCTGTCTTGCTGCTTTTTTGAGCGATTTGATATCTGTTTCTAAAGCACCCTTTTTTAAATCTAGTTCTAATTTAAGTCCATTTATCTTTCCAATAAATTGATCATCAATCATTACTTCGTTATTTTCTAAAATTTTAGTATCAAATTCCATATCTTGCCTTAAGCCTCTTGCTAGGACACTTGCTCTTTTGTCAATAAAAGTTTTTGTAAGCTCCTCATGTAATCTATCTGATAACTTATCCTCTAAGTGTTTTGTTTTTTCTATCCAATAGTTTTGATTTTCTATCCAATTATTTTTATTTGAAACATATGACCAAGTTCTTACATTTGCAATTCTATTTGATAAAGAATCTACATTTCCATCTAATTTATCAAGTTTGACGAGCTGAAGTCGCATATAATCATCTGTAATTTTACCCTTTTCACTTGTTAAATATTTGAAAACATTTTCAATCACTTCATAGTGATTGCCATAGGTTTTTTTAACAAAATCTGGTATTTGGCAACATTCCCATAAAAGACTTAATTTATTTTTATCAAATTTAATATTTTCTAAATTTTTATCTCTTAAAAAAAATTTTAAGGCTTTTTCATCTTCGCACTCATGTATTTTTCTTAACCATCTTCTACTAGGCTTCTCCTCTAAAGACTTTAATAATTTAAAAGGACTCTCAAAGTTTAAATTTGAATTTCTCCAAAATAAAGATTGGATTTCCTCAAATTTATGATTTTCCAATAAATCTACTTCATCAGCATTTATTTCTTTACATTCTCCTGTTATACCAAAATTTCCATTGTTCAAATATCTTCCTGCTCTACCAGCTATTTGGCCAATTTCTGCTAAATTTAGCTTTCTTAATTTTTTTCCATCAAATTTTTTTAAATTGGAAAAATAAACGTGATCAAGATCCATATTAATTCCCATACCAATAGCATCAGTTGCTACTAGAAAATCAACATCTCCAGATTGATACAGCTCTACTTGTGCATTCCTTGTCTTTGGGCTTAGAGATCCCATAACAATAGAAGCTCCTCCTTTTTGTCTTCTTATAAGTTCAGCGATGGCGTAAACTTCCTCTGCAGAAAATGCTATAATTGCAGTTTTTCTTTGAATTCTTGAAATTTTTTTATGACCAACATAAGAAAGTTTTGAAAGTCTAGTTCGATTTATAAATTCGATGTCATCATCAAGATTAGAAATAATTGGTCTCATGGTATTTGATCCCATTAACATTGTTAATTTTATTCCTCTTAAGTTCAATAATCTGTCTGTAAAAATATGACCTCGCTCATGGTCTGCGCACATTTGAATTTCATCCACACCTACAAAATCTAATTCTTTATCAATAGGCATAGATTCAACAGTACACAGATAATACTTTGCATTTGTAGGAATTATTTTTTCTTCACCAGTAATTAATGCAACTTTATCTAAACTTACCTTTTTAATTACCTTGTCGTAAACTTCTCTAGCTAACAATCTCAAAGGAAAACCTATCATTCCAGTGTCAAACGACAGCATAGTCTCAATAGCAAGATGAGTTTTACCTGTATTTGTTGGGCCAAGGACAGCTGTAATTTTATTTTTTGTCATTTCTATCTTTGGTATATCTTAATTTTTATCTACCAGATCTAGTTGTTGTTAAAGAACAAAAATAGACTAAAACATGACCGAATCGATGGATAAAAAGTTCTCATTTTTTTTTAAATAATAATTTAATTTAACATAATTAAATTAATTATAAAGATTATGCGCTGAATGCTTAGTCAGTTGTTTTGATTTTTAAAATTTTCCAAATTCCTGATGCTGACGTAATTATCTTGCCATTACAATTTAACTCACAAAATAAAAATACAAGAGTTTTTGTTTTTTTTAATATTTTAACTTTCCCGTAGATTTCATCATTAACTTTTGATGATCCAATAAACTTTATATCTAAAGAAATTGTCACGCAGGGTGCATTATCAGCTGATCTATGTGCTGCTGTGCCGGCACCAGCATCTATCAGCGCAGACAAATAACCCCCATGAGTAATTCCTGCAGCATTTAAATGATTATTATTAATCGTTGATTTAAATTCGTATTCATTTTCAGAGATATTTCTAAATAAAAGGCCTCCGTTATGTTTCATAAAACCTGGTTTGAGACTGATTTGTTCAAATTGATTAGACATAATTTTTTATAATACAAAAGTTAAGATTAATATAATTACAAAAATAGAAACAAAAAAATATATTACTGACATTTGAAGAGATATTTTTTCTAACCATTTTAACATAATTTTCCTTTTTTATGGTGCGCCTGCTAGGAGTCGAACCCAGAACCTCCTGGTCCGTAGCCAAGCGCTCTATCCAATTGAGCTACAGGCGCATTTATAAATATATTTGTTTATAGTATATCAATATTTAGTGTATTTTAATGATAAGATAAAATTAAAATTTATGAACAACAAACCTGATGACGTGGTCATTTGTAGTGCAGTTAGGACTCCTATAGGCACTTATAAGGGATCATTAAAAGATTTGAAAGGAGACCAACTTGGTACTATCGTAATAAATGAGGTTTTGAAAAGAAGTAAAATATCTAATAATCAAATTGATGAAGTAATAATGGGTCAGGTTTTGACTGCTGCTGGAGGACAGAACCCCGCGAGACAAGCAGCAGTAAATGCTGGAGTACCTGTATCCAAACCTGCTTATTTAGTAAACCAAGTTTGTGGATCAGGACTAAGGGCCATTATTTCAGGTTATCAACAAATTAAATTAGGAGATGCAAATAATGTAATTTGTGGGGGTCAAGAGAATATGTCGATGACACCTTACTCTTATTTTTATTCAGAGAAAAAAGAAATTTTAAAAGATCAATTAATCAATACTATGATTCACGATGGTTTAACTGATGCTTTTAAAAATTACCACATGGGAGTTACAGCTGAAAATGTTGCAAAAAAGTTTAATATTTCTAGAAAACAACAAGATGAATTTGCTCTTAAATCCCAAAAAAAAACAGAAATTGCAATTGAAAATAATAAATTTGATGATGAAATAGTTCAGATAAATCACAAAGGTGTTATTTTAAAAAAAGATGAACACCCAAGAAAAGATTTAAAATTATCTGATTTAGAAAAATTAAAAACAGCTTTTAAAGATGGTGGGACCGTGACACCCGGAAACTCATCTGGTATAAATGATGGAGCAGCTGCTTTATTATTAACTACATTTAAGGAAGCTCAACAAAATTCACTTAAACCATTGGCCAAAATTATTTCCTGGGCATCTGTTGGTTTGGAACCGTCTTTAATGGGTCTTGGTCCTATAGAAGCTATCCGCCAAGCATCAAAAAAAGTAAATTGGAATTTAAATGAAATCGATTTATTTGAAATTAATGAAGCTTTTGCCGCTCAAGCTATAGCAGTTATCAGTGAATTGGGTATTGATGAAAACAAAGTTAATGTAAATGGTGGGGCTATTGCTTTAGGTCACCCAATAGGTGCATCTGGAGCAAGAATACTTGTGACACTTATACATGAAATGAAAAAACAGAATAAAGAAAGAGGTTGTGCCGCACTTTGTATAGGTGGCGGTATGGGAATTGCGCTATGTGTAGAAAAAATTTAGGAATTAATTTTTCCGTATTTTTCCTCTAACAAGATTTTTTGGATCCACACATTAGCATCTTTATATGTGTTGAATTTTGGTTGAATAAATATATTTAATAACTTTTTAATCATTATTTGAGTATTTCAATAAAGAGTGTCAAAAAATTGGATAGAATGTGTTAAAATTAAAGATTAAGTAAATTTTTTTTATGTATAAAACTTTTAAAAATGACTGAAAAATTGTTAGTTCCTGACATAGGTGATTTTGAGAACGTGGAAGTTATAGAACTTTTAGTAAAAGAGGGTCAAGATATTAAAAAAAATGATCCTGTTGTTACTATTGAAAGTGATAAATCGAGTGTTGAAATACCATCAATATTTTCTGGCAAAGTCGAGTCTGTAAATGTTAAAGTTGGAGATAAGGTTTCAAAGGGAGATCTATTAATAAATATTTCTTCAAATCAATCATTATCTCAAAAAGAAAGTGTTCCAAAAGAAACTGAAAATTTAATTCAAGAAGCTGAGAGTACTTTAAGAAAACATCAGGACCAAAATATTCCACAAAAAATAATTGAGACCGAAAAACAAAAAATAATCCAAGTAGTTAAAGAAGGGGATATCGATCCACTAGAAACAAGTGAATGGCTAGAGTCCTTGTCAGCAGTAATAGAAAAAGACGGAAATCAGAGAGCACATTATTTAATCAAAGAACTTATTAACAAAGCTTATATGGAGGGTGCTAATATACCCTATACGCAAAATACTCCTTATATAAACACTATACCAGTTAACGAGGAAAAAAAATCTAATGGAGATCAAAACATAGAGAGAAGAATTAGATCTTTAATTAGATGGAATGCTGCCGCAATGGTAGTTAGAGCAAATAAAAAATTCCCAGAACTTGGAGGGCATATTGGAACTTTTGCGTCTGCTGCAACTCTTTACGATGTTGGTATGAATCATTTTTGGAGAGCTAAAAATAATAAATTTGGTGGAGATTTAATTTATTTTCAAGGTCATAGCGCTCCAGGTATGTACGCTAGAGCTTATCTAGAAGGTAGACTTAACGAAAAACAATTAGATAGTTTTAGACAAGAAGTAAACCCTGGTGGTCTTTCCTCATATCCTCATCCTTGGCTAATGCCGAATTTTTGGCAATTTCCAACAGTGTCTATGGGATTAGGTCCAATGCTTGCAATTTATCAAGCAAGATTCATGAAGTACTTAATCAATAGAGGTCTCATCAAAGATGAAGGTAGAAAAGTTTGGGCATTTTTAGGTGATGGAGAAATGGATGAACCTGAGTCTTTAGGCGCGATTGGTTTAGCCGCAAGAGAAAAATTAGATAACTTAATATTTGTTGTAAATTGTAATCTTCAAAGACTAGACGGACCAGTTCGTGGAAACGGAAAAATAATTCAAGAATTAGAGGGAATTTTTAGAGGTGCAGGATGGAATGTTATAAAAGTTATTTGGGGCTCTTATTGGGATCCATTGCTTGCCAATGATAAAACAGGTCATTTAGTTAAAACAATGAATGAGACTGTCGATGGCGAGTATCAAGCAATGAAAGCAAGGGACGGTGCGTATGTGAGAGAAAAATTTTTTGGAAAATATTTAGAGACCAAAGAGTTGGTTTCCAGTCTTTCAGACAAAGATATTTGGCGATTAAACAGGGGTGGTCACGACCCTCATAAAGTTTTTGCAGCTTATGATAAAGCATCTAAAAACGTTGGAAGTCCTACAGTTGTAATTGCAAAAACTATTAAGGGTTATGGAATGGGCAAAAGTGGTGAGAGTGTAAATACAACTCACCAGACTAAGAAGTTAGATATCGATGACTTAATGTATTACAGAGATAGGTTTGATGTTCCATTAACAGACCAACAAGTTAAGAATATTGAATACTACAAGCCTGATCAAAATTCTCCAGAGATTAAATACATAAATGAAAGACGAATTCAACTTGGTGGTTTTATTCCTGAAAGAACAACTTACGCTAAACCTGTTAAAGCACCACCAAAAGATATTTTCGATAATATGAAAGTTTCTACAGGTGAAAAAGAAATGTCGACCACAATGGCATTGGTCAGAATGTTAACAAACCTTTTGAGAGATAAAAATGTTGCACCAAGACTGGTTCCAATCATACCTGACGAGGCTAGAACATTCGGAATGGAGGGTTTTTTCCAAAAAATAGGAATTTATGCTCATGAAGGTCAAAAATATGAACCAGAAGATTCTGCTCAATTAAGTTCGTATAAAGAGGAAAAGAGTGGTCAAGTTTTAGAGGAAGGAATTAACGAGGCTGGAGCGATGTCATCTTGGATCGCTGCAGGAACTTCATATACAAACCATGATATAGAAATGATCCCAATTTATCTTTTTTACTCAATGTTTGGCTTTCAGAGAATTGGTGATTTTGCTTGGGCGGGTGCTGATAGCCAGTCCAGAGGGTTTTTGATCGGAGCAACCGCTGGAAGAACAACTCTTGCTGGGGAAGGTTTACAACATCAAGATGGTCATAGTCATTTGATGGCATCAACTATTCCTAATTGCAGATCATACGATCCAACATTTCACTACGAGCTTGCAGTCATTTTTCGAGAAGGTTTAAGAAGAATGCATGAGAAAAAAGAGAATATTTTCTATTATATTACGACCATGAATGAAAATTACCCTCATCCAGAAATGCCAAAAGATAAATCATGTGAGGATGGTATTTTAAAAGGAATGTATAAAATAAAGGAGTTTAACAAATATAAAAAAACTAAAATTCAATTTCTTGGATCTGGCACAATCTTAAGAGAAATGATAGCTGGTGCAGAAATATTACAAAATGAGTATCAAATCGATAGTGAGATTTGGAGTGTAACCAGCTTTAATGAATTAAGAAGGGATGGCCTTGAGGTAGAGAGATACAATCTTCTAAATCCTGATAAAGAGCCTAAAAAAAGCTATGTAGAAAAATGTTTGGGTAATACTGAAGGACCAATTTTAGCAGCTTCTGATTATATGAGAATGAATTCTGACCAGATTAGACCATACGTAAATAAAAGTTTTTATTCATTAGGAACGGATGGATTTGGTCGAAGTGATACAAGAAAGAAGTTAAGAAAATTTTTTGAAGTTGATAAGGAACATATCACAACATATGGTTTGAGTATTTTAGCTAAGGAACAGCTTATTGCATCAAAATATGCAAAAGAAGCAATCAAAAAGTATAAGATTGATATTGATAAACCTATGCCAACAAAATTATAGAATGCCCAAAAAAGATATAAAAGTTCCAAATATTGGTGAATTCAAAGATGTAGAGGTTATTGAAATTATAGTCAAAAAGGGTCAAGAGATTAAAAAAAATGATCCTTTAATAACAATTGAAAGTGATAAATCGAGTGTTGAAATACCCTCATTACATAATGGAATAGTTACAGAATTAAATTTAAATGTTGGGGATAAGGTTTCTGAAGGTGATAAAATATTAGAAATTGAATTAAAAGACAATCAAGTAGAAACTCAATTAAAAACTGAAGAAATAAAAACAATTAAAAAAGAAAATACTAAGGAAAAAAAAATAGAAATTAGAAGAGAAGTTGGATCAAAAAATGTTATCGTAAAAGATTTTTCTAAAAAAACTGCAGCCTCACCAAAAGTCAGAAAATTTGCAAGAGAACTTGGTGTTGATATTAGTAAAGTTGAAGGTAGTGAAAGACTAGGAAGAGTAACTGAAAGTGATGTAAAGTCATTTGTCGCAAATAAACCTGAGATAAATTCTGAAGTAGAATTCAAAAAAGATGAAACGATAGAACTAGAATATCCTCACTCTGAATTTGGAAAAACAGAAATAAAGGATATTCCAAGAGTGAAGAGACTATCGTCTAAATATCTTATGAATTCTTGGACCAATATTCCCCATGTGACCAATCATGATGAAGCAGATATAACTGAATTAGAGGAGTTTAGAACATCTCTTACAGATATTTACACTGGAGAAAAAAAAAAAATTACTCCTTTAGCTTTTATCGTCAAGGCATTAACTGCATCACTTAAAAAATTTCCAAATTTTAATTCATCTATAGATGAAATTGATAAAGGAAAAATGACCTTAAAAAAGTATTACCATATTGGAATAGCTGTAGATACCAAACATGGGCTAATGGTGCCAAAACTAAGAAATGCTGATAATAAGAATATCTCATTAATTGGTAACGAACTTAAAAAATTAAGTGATCAATGTAGGAATCTTAAAATTGATAAAAAAGAATTATTTGGTGGTTCCATGACAATAACAAGTCTAGGAGGGATTGGTGGCTCTTTTTTCACACCTATAATTAATTATCCTGAAGTTGCAATTTTGGGAGTTGGCAAATCTCAAAAAAAACAAATTTTTATTAATGGAAAGTTTATTACACGAACAATGTTACCTTTATCTTTATCATATGATCACAGAATAATTGATGGAGCTGAAGCAGCTCGATTTAACAACGATTTGAAAGATAATCTTGGAAAAAATTTTGCTTACAAATTAGCTGTGTAAAAATATGTCAAAAACTCTCTCATTATTTAGTGCACTACTATGCACTTTCATTTGGGGGACTACATTTATTGCACAAGATACGGGCATGGACGACATTGGCCCATTCACTTTTAATTCAGTAAGATTTTTTGTGGGTTTTTTAGCAATTGTTCCTTTAGCATTAATGTTTGAGGCAAAAAAACTAAAAAAAGAATTTAGGTTTGATACAAAAACATTCGTTATCCTGTCCTTTTTAATTGGACTATCATTATTTTTGGGCTCAGCATTACAACAGGTTGCGTTGCTTTACACTGATGTAGCAAATGCTGCTTTTTTTACAATTTTTTATGTGCCAATGGTCCCAATAATTATTTTCATCTTTAAAAAAGATTTTTTGCACTGGAGTGTATGGCCATCAGTAATTTTATGTTTAATCGGCGGATATTTATTAACAAATTTTCAAGATGCAACTGTAAGATTAGGTGATACCCTAGTGGTATTAGGAGCTTTATTTTGGAGTACACATATTATTTTTACTGGCATGATTGTCAAAAAGTACAATCTACCATTGACCATCGGAGCAATTCAAACTCTGCTAGTTGCTTTGTTCTCATTTATAATAGGTTTATTTTCCGAGGAATTTGTAATCGATAATATATTAAATGAAATAGACTCAATTTTATATGCCGGTATTTTATCAGGTGGTTTTGCATTTGTTTTACAAATATATGCTCAAAGAAATATAACTCCAGCACCAGCGGCAATAATTTTTTCTTTGGAGGGTGTGTTTGCAACAATTGCTGCTTGGTTTCTTTTAAATCAAATATTAGGTATTAATAATTTACTTGGTTGTTTTTTTATATTAAGTGGAGTTTTGTTATCTCAATTAGTTCCATTATTAAGCAAAGCAAGTTAACTATATATTATATAAAATAAAATTAAGCCAAGAATTATCCTATAAATAACAAATACATTAAAAGAAATTTTACTTATAAATTTAAGAAAATATTTAATTGTAAAAAATGAAAACATGAATGATAAAAAAGTAGCAATTAATAATAAATAATTTATTTCTATTGATTGTTCAAAAGCCTCTCTTAAACCTAGGAAGCTTGCTCCTGCTAATGCAGGTATAGATAGTAAAAAAGAAATTTTACTAGCGTCTGTTCTATTGAAATTCAAAAATCTTGCTGCCGTAATCGTTATTCCAGCCCTACTAACTCCTGGTATCAACGCTAATATTTGAAATAAACCAATTAATAAAACTGATTTAATATTTAAATCTGTAGAAATATTTCGATCAATTTTTCTTTGATCAGCAAAGAAAAGTATGAATCCAAAAAATAGTGTTGTTGATGCAATTACTTTTGTATTTCTTAAAAGATGAATAAATTCAGTGGAATATAAAATGTATCCAAAAAATATTAAAGGCAAGGAGCCAATAATTATTAAACTTAATAACCTATTATTATTTCTTAGATCAAATAGCTCTTTTCTAAAATAAAAAATTACTGCAATTAATGAGCCTAAATGTAGACTTATGTCTATTAATAAAGAACTTGTTTCTAAATTATAAAAATTTGATACCAATATTAAATGAGCAGACGAACTTATGGGTAAAAATTCAGAAATTCCTTGAACAGCAGAAAGAATTAAAATTTCTATAAAATCTCGCAACATACATGTGTCGTAGCTTAAAAAATATCCATTTTAAACAATTCGATTTAATCATATTAGGTATGCAAAAATCAGAATAAGTAGATTTTAAGCTAAATATTATTGTAATTAGGTAATAATAATTGACCTATTTATTTCTTTTACTAAAAAAAACTATGTATATTTTGCGATAAATTTATAAAAATTTATGACTGATAAAATGCTAAAATTCGTAAAAATAGGTCAACAAACCCCACCTAAAAGAGGAGTTGATAATAGGAAAGATGATTTTAATGAAATCTATGATGAATTTATCACTCAAAAAGCACAAGAGCAGTCAAGTAGATGCTCCCAATGTGGAGTTCCTTTTTGCCAAGTTCATTGTCCTTTAAGTAATAACATTCCTGATTGGCTTAAATTGACTGCTGAAGGCAGATTGAAGGAAGCTTATGAATTATCTCAATGTACAAATAATATGCCTGAAGTTTGTGGCAGAATATGTCCTCAAGACAGATTATGTGAGGGTAATTGTGTTATTGAGCAGTCAGGTCATGGCACTGTAACAATTGGATCAGTCGAAAAATATATTACAGATAGTGCTTGGGAAAACGGATGGGTAAAGCCTATATCAATCAAACACGAAAAAGACCAAAGTGTTGGAATAATTGGTGCTGGACCCGCTGGACTGGCAGCCGCTGAACAACTTAGGAAAAATGGATATCAAATTACTGTTTATGATAGATACGACAGAGCGGGTGGTTTGTTAATTTATGGAATTCCAAATTTTAAATTAGAAAAACATGTGGTCGAGAGAAGAACAAAATTATTGAAAGATGGTGGAATTAAATTTGAACAAAATTTTGAGGTTGGTAAGGATGCAACTTTAGAGCAATTGAGAAAAAAACATGATGCAATTTTAATTGCTACTGGAGTTTATAAACCAAGAGAAATTAATCTACCAGGAAATGATTTAGATAATATTTTTCCTGCTATGGAGTTTTTAACCGCATCAAACAAAAAGGGGTTGGGTGACAAAGTTGATTTGTTCGATAAAGGTATATTAAACGCTGAAGGTAAAGATGTAGTTGTTATTGGAGGCGGAGATACCGCAATGGATTGTGTTCGAACATCAATAAGACAAAAAGCTAATTCAGTTAAATGTTTATATAGAAGAGATAAAGATAACATGCCTGGATCTGCGAGAGAAGTAGCTAATGCGGAAGAAGAGGGTGTTGAATTTGTTTGGTTGTCTAGTCCAAAAGAATTTAGAGGAAAAAATAAAATTGAAAAATTAATTGTAGATCAAATTCAACTTGGAGATCCAGATGACTCAGGTAGAAGAAGACCAGAAATTAAACAAGGATCTGAATTTGAAATTAAAGCAGATATGGTAATAAAAGCTTTAGGATTTGATCCAGAAAACCTGCCATTATTATTTGAAACACAAGAATTACAAGTTACAAAATGGGGAACAATTAAAACTGACTTTGATACTATGGAAACTAATATTAAAGGTGTCTTTGCTGCCGGAGATATTGTTAGAGGTGCATCTTTAGTTGTTTGGGCAATTAAAGATGGTAGAGATGCTGCTTTATCAATCAAATCTTATCTTGAAAATATCGAATTAAAAAAATCTAAAGTTGCATAATGAGTACATACAAAAAAAATTTAAAATTACTTACTAAAAACAATGTTTATTCTGAAGAAATGGAACATGATGCATGTGGAGTAGGGTTAATTGCATCAACAGAGGGAAAAAAATCAAGAGAGGTTGTAGAATATGGAATTGAAGCTTTAAAGGCTGTATGGCATCGAGGAGCTGTTGATGCTGATGGAAAAACAGGTGATGGGGCAGGAATACATTTAGAAATACCCAAAGATTTCTTTATTGAAAAAATAGAAGTTACAGGTCACACACATGATGGCTCTGATATTTGTGTTGGAATGATTTTTTTACCAAGAAATGATTACTCCTCACAAGAAAGCTGTAAAACGATTGTAGAAAGTGAGTTAACCAAAAATGATTTTAGTATCTATGGATGGAGACAGGTGCCTGTTAATCCAAAAGTTTTAGGAGAAAAAGCTTTCCAAACTATGCCAGAGATAATTCAAGTGCTTTTTAAATCGAATGATAAAAATTTGCTTGATAAAGATCTTGAAAGAAAAATTTATGAAACGAGAAAAAAAATTGAGAATAAAGCTTTCAATTTATCATTAAATAATTTTTATATTTGCTCAATAAGTTCTAAATCAATTATCTATAAGGGCATGTTTTTAGCTGAGGCTATCTCAGATTTTTTCTTAGATTTAAAAGACGAAAGATTTATTTCAAGATTTGCAATTTTTCATCAGAGATTTTCAACTAATACTGCTCCAAGCTGGAGTTTGGCACAACCATTTAGAGCAGTTGCCCATAATGGTGAAATTAATACTTACAAAGGCAATAAAAACTGGATGAGAGTTCATGAGCAAGAGATGAGCAGCCCTCTTTTTGAAAATGTAGAAAATTTAAAGCCAGTTATACAAAAAGGGGTTTCTGACTCTGCGGCACTAGATAATGTTTTTGAGTTATTAAATAAATCTGGCCAACCTGCACCTTTAGCAAAATTAATGATGATCCCTGATGCTTGGTCAAAAAGAAATAAAACTCTTCCAAAAAGCCATCAGCAATTATTTAATTTTTTAAATAGTACTATGGAACCTTGGGATGGTCCTGCCGCAATTGCCGCAACAGATAATGAGTGGGTCATTGCAGCAAATGATCGTAATGGTTTAAGGCCTTTAAGATATGCAATAACAAAAGATAAGTTTCTCTTTGCCGGATCTGAAACTGGAATGATTGAATTAAATGAAAAAAGAATTCTATCAAAAGGAAGACTTGGCCCTGGGGAGATAATTGGCGTGAGAATTGAAAAAGGTAAAGTGTTTACGAATAATCAAATTAAGGACTATTTGGCAAAAGAATATAAGCATTTCAATTCTCAGATAATAGATTTAGATGAAAAATTATCCATTTTAAATGAGAAACATAATTTTGATGGTGAAGATCTAAGGAGACGACAACACACTTTTGGAATTAGTTTAGAAGACTTAGAACTAATCTTACATCCAATGGCTGAAGATGCAAAAGAAGCGACGGGTTCCATGGGTGATGATACGCCTTTAGCAGTTTTATCGGACAAATACAGACCACTTTATCATTTTTTTAGACAAAACTTTAGCCAAGTGACCAATCCACCGATTGACTCTTTAAGAGAAAATAAAGTTATGAGTTTGAAAACTAGATTTGGTAATCTTGGGAATATTTTAGATTTTGATACTTTAACCAAAGAAAATATTTATGTTTTAAATAGTCCGATATTATCGAATTCACAATTTAACAAATTTATTAATTTTTTTGGAAAAAATTCTGTCTCTATAGATTGTACTTTCTCGAATGATCAAAGTTTATTTGATTCTATTAAAAGGATCCAAAAAGAGTCAGAAATTGCCGTTAGACAGGGTGTTACACAATTAATTTTAAGCGATAAAGCTATTTCAGATACAAGTATGCCCATGCCAATGTTGTTATGCGTTGGTGCGATTAATACTTTTTTAATTGATAAAAAATTAAGAGGATATGTTTCAATTAATGTTCAATCTGGCGAAGCTTTGGACACCCACTCTTTTGCAACATTAATAGGTGTTGGAGCAACAACAGTTAATCCATATATAGCTTTTGATAGTTTATACCAAAGGCATGAGAAAAAGTTATTTGGCCAGTATAGTTTTGATGAATGTGTTGAAAGATATATCAAATCAGTGAATGCAGGATTATTAAAAATCATGTCAAAAATGGGAATATCTGTTTTAAGTTCGTATAGAGGCGGATGTAATTTTGAAACTGTTGGTCTAAGCAGATCAATAGTTGATGATTATTTTCCGGGAGTGACTTCAAAAATTTCGGGTATTGGATTGTCAGGAATCGAAAAAAAAATACGTGCAATACATAAAGAGGCATTTGAGAGCACCGATACGGTGTTACCTATTGGTGGGATTTATAGATACAGAAAAAATGGAGAAACACACCAATATCAGGGCAGATTAATCCACTTATTACAAAGTGCTGTAGGATCAAACTCGTATACAGCTTATAAAAAATATGCTGAGGGAATATATAACTTGCCACCAATTAACCTAAGGGATTTGATAGATTTTAGAAAAAAAAAATTAGGACCATCTATTCAAATTTCTGAAGTTGAACCAATAGAAAAAATATTAAAAAGATTTGGTAGTGGAAGTATGTCTCACGGAGCATTGTCTAAGGAGGCACACGAAACATTAGCTATTGGGATGAATCGAATTAAAGGTGCATCCTGTAGCGGTGAAGGTGGTGAAGATGCAAATAGATTTAAGATCATGGACTCTGGTGATAGCGCAAATTCGAGAGTAAAACAAATTGCGTCAGCAAGATTTGGTGTAACAGTTAATTATTTAAACAATTGTAATGAAATTGAGATTAAAATTGCTCAAGGTGCAAAACCCGGTGAAGGTGGTCAATTGCCAGGATTTAAAGTAACAGATGAGATTGCCAAGCTAAGACATTCAACACCAGGTGTAACACTAATTTCCCCACCTCCGCATCATGATATTTATTCAATTGAGGATTTAGCTCAGCTTATTTATGATTTAAAACAAATCAATCCTAAGGCAAGGATTGGAGTTAAACTAGTTGCATCTTCTGGCGTTGGTACTATTGCAGCCGGTGTTGCAAAAGCAAAAGCTGATATAATTTTAATTTCAGGACATAATGGAGGAACCGGAGCTACACCTCAAACAAGTGTAAAATACGTAGGTATTCCGTGGGAGATGGGACTAACAGAGGCCAATCAAGTTTTAACATTAAATAATCTAAGACATAAAGTTACTTTAAGAACCGATGGAGGTATTAAAACTGGAAGAGATGTTGTTATCGCAGCAATGATGGGTGCAGAGGAGTATGGTGTAGCAACTACTGCTTTAGTAGCGATGGGTTGTATTATGGTAAGGCAATGTCACTCTAACACTTGTCCTGTAGGAGTATGTACTCAAGATGAAAAATTGAGAGAAAAATTCACTGGAACTCCTGATAAAGTTGTAAATTTATTTACATTTATTGCTACAGAGGTAAGAGAAATTTTAGCTTCACTTGGTTTTAAATCTTTAAATGAGGTTATCGGTCGAACAGATTTATTAATGCAGGTAAGTAAAGCCTCGCCTAATCTAGATGATTTAGATCTTAATCCATTATTCGTCCAAGCAGATCCCGGTAATAATAAGAGGTATTGTGAGATATCAGAAATTAATCAAGTTCCTAATACACTAGATCAAGAAATTTGGCCTCAAGTAGAAAAGGCTTTAGATAACTCAGAAAAAATAAATAACGAGTTTTTAATTAAAAATACTAATAGAGCTGTAGGTACTAGAATTTCACATCACTTATATAAAAAATATGGTTATGAAAAATTAGAGGAAAATTTTTTAACTCTAGATTTTAAAGGTTCAGCCGGACAATCGTTTGGTGCATTTACAGCAAAAGGACTTAAACTTAATTTAAAAGGCGATGCAAATGATTATGTTGGGAAAGGTTTGTCAGGAGCAACCATTTCAATAAAACTACCTGATGAAAGCAATTTAATTTCTAATGAGAATACTATTATTGGCAACACAGTTCTTTATGGTGCAACGTCAGGTAAACTTTTTGCAGCTGGTCAAGCTGGGGATAGATTTGCGGTAAGAAATTCTGGTGCCACAACTGTTATCGAAGGCTGTGATTCAAATGGTTGTGAATATATGACCGGTGGTACAGCAGTAATTCTTGGAGATGTTGGAGATAATTTTGCAGCCGGCATGACAGGAGGAATGGCTTTTATTTACGATAAATCAAAAGAATTTGAAAAAAAAGTTAATCCGGACTCAGTTGTATGGCAAAATGTTGAAACTGAGTATTGGTCAAAATTTTTAAAAGAATTGGTACTCGAACATAGTAATGAAACAGGGTCAAGTTTATCAAAAAAAATAATTGATGACTTTGAAAACGAGTTAAAGAATTTTGTACAGGTTTGTCCTAAAGAAATGTTAGATAAGCTTAAAAATCCAATCTCTACAAAAACAAAAATACAAAAAGTTAGTTAATTATTAATTTTAACTCTTTTTTCAATATCTTGAGCCATTTTGAGGAAGATAAACTATGGTCACCATTCTTTATAACTACTAATTTCTTTTTCTTAGATTGAAATATTTTTAAAACTTTTTTTGAGTAAATTACAGGTACAGATTTATCTTTACTCCCGTGAACCATTGTTACACTTATATTTTGACTTATTTTTTTATTTAAAATTTTATTTTTTCTTCCATCTTTAATCAATTGGTAAGTGATTGGGTATTCATAATCACCATGTTTTAAATTTATGAAACCTTTTTTTTTGATTTCAATCTTCATTTTATTAGAAAATTTATTCCACATTAGTTTATCAAGAAATTCTGGCGCTGAACCTATTCCTAAAAAACCTTTAATTTTGTTTTTGATAAGACTAAACTGGTTTAAAGAAATCCAAGCCCCCATACTTGATCCAATAAATATAATATCGTTTTTTTTGACGATTTTTTGAATTACTAAAGTAGTATCCCTAGTCCATTTTGAAATATTACCATTAATAAATTTTCCTGATGATTTACCATGACCTGAATATTCTAAAGCAAGAAAACCTAGTTTATTTTGTTTTGCAAATTTTAAAAATGCTTGAGGTTTTTTACCTTCCAAATCTGACATAAAACCATGTAAAAAAACAATGTAGGGGGCATTTTTTTGATGTAGTTTCAAATATCTTATTTTTCTGGTAGTGGAAATTTTTAAGTAATTAAAATTTGTCATAAAAGTTTATTAGTTTTGTCTATTATTATATAATTATTCTAAATGTCATCTAATTTAAATGTTTTGCAAGTAATCCCAAAATTAGGTTACGGAGGTGCAGAAACTGGTTGCTATGATATTGCACATTTTTTACCTGAAAATAATTGTAAATCTTACATTGTTACAAGTGGCGGAGAGTTAACTAAGTTTATTGATAAAAAAAAAGTAAAATTAATAAGGCTTCCTGTACATAGTAAAAATCCATTATTGATTTTGATAAATTCAATTATTTTAATAGCAATAATTTTGATTTTTAACATTTCAATTGTTCACGCAAGAAGTCGAGCACCAGCTTGGTCGTGTTTATTTGCAACAAAATTAACTAGAAGAAAGTTTGTTACTACATTTCATGGGACTTATAATTTTAGAGGTAGATTAAAAAAATTTTATAATTCAGTAATGGTAAGGTCAGATTTAGTAATAGCAGGATCAAACTTTATCTTTTCACATATTCAAGAGAATTATCAGGAATTCTTGAATTCTAAAAAAAAATTTTTAGTAATTTTTAGGGGGATAAATGTAGATTATTTTGATCCAACAACCAAAATTGAAACTGATGAAAAAAAACTTTTAAATGAGTGGAATATTATTGATGAAAAAAAAATAATTCTTATGCCAGGTCGACTTACGTCATGGAAGGGTCAAGAATTATTTATTGAGGCAATAAATTTAGTTAAAATTGAATTAGGATACGAAGCATTTCATGTTGTAATATTAGGCAATGATCAGGGAAGAGATTCTTATAAAGAAAAACTTATCAAATTAACTGAAAAATATAATCTGACCAATCAAGTAAAATTCATAGACCATTGTAAGGATATGGCTTTAGCTTATAAAGTTTCTGATATTATAGTTTCAGCATCAATTGAACCAGAAGCTTTTGGAAGAGTTGCGGTAGAGGCACAATCTATGGAAAAAATAATCATTGCAAGTAATATTGGAGGATCAAATGAGACAATTTTAAACGAAAAAACTGGGTTGTTATTTGAATCTGGTGACGCTAGCTCCTTGAGTAAAAAAATCATTCAAGCAATGACAATGGATGAAACTTCCTTAAAATTAATGGGTAAAGAGGGAAGAAAAAACATTATAAAAAAATTTAATGTTGAAAAAATGTGTTTTTCTACTTATTCAGAGTATAAGAGATTACTAAATTAAATGCCCATAATTACTTTACCAGACGGAAACAATTTAGATTTTCCTAAAAAAGTGACAGGCTTAGAGATTGCTGAAAAAATTAGCAAATCACTAGCAAAACAAGCCTTGATAATGAGTGTGAATGGAGAATTAAAAGATTTATATTTTTCGATTGATAAAGATTGTTCCGTTAAAATTTTTACAGCAAAAGACCCAGAGGGTTTAGAAGTTATTAGACATGACGCTGCACATATTATGGCTATGGCAGTTCAAGAATTATATCCAGGTACCCAAGTTACTATTGGACCAGTTATAGAAAATGGATTTTATTATGACTTTGCCAGAAAGGAGCCTTTTACAAATGACGATCTCAAAAAAATCGAAGAAAGGATGTCAAAAATAATTGACAAAGATTTAAAAACAAGACGAGAAGTATGGGAAAGAGATAAAGCAATTAAGCATTTTAAAAAAATTGGAGAAAAATATAAGGCAGAAATCATTGAGAGTATTCCGGAAACTGAAGAACTTTCAGTCTATCATCATGGTGATACTTGGTATGATTTATGCAGAGGACCTCATTTAGTATCATCTAGTAAAATTGGTAAAGCCTTTAAACTTACAAAAGTTTCAGGTGCATATTGGCGAGGTGACTCAAAAAATGAAATGCTTCAAAGGATCTACGGAACAAGTTGGGCCTCCCAGAAAGATTTAGACGATTATTTAAAAAGAATTGAAGAGGCAGAAAAAAGAGATCATCGTAAATTAGGCAA
>CACDUM010000018.1:0-16487 GCA_902555965.1 uncultured Pelagibacteraceae bacterium
TTAATTCCAATTCCAAGTATTAAAAATTTTTGATTCTGTTTATTTATTATCTCTTGGAGAATTCCACAAATTTTTTTTCCTTTAATTAACAAATCATTTGGTTTTTTATATACAATTCTTTTTTTGTAATATTTTGAAATTAGTTTTTTTACTAATATACAATTTAATTTTGTAATTTTAGTTAAATTTAAATCCATATTTTCTAAATTATAGAAAAAACTTACAAATAAATTGCCTTTAAATGAAATCCATTTTCTTCCGTACTGTCCACGTCCATTACTTTGGCTATCAGCAATTATCATTCCATAATTTAAATTGGAACTTTTAACCATTCTTATGGCTGTATCATTCGTACTTCTTAATTTTTTAAATCTTAAAATTCTGAATTTCATTAAATTATGTTAATTCTGGAAACTACCTCTATTAATTGGCTCGGAAATATGAAGTATATCAGAATTAACAATGTAGATGCTGTTAAAGAAAATTTTAACCAAAAACCATGATCAGTATCATATTTTTCTTTTTGCTCATCAAAATACATAATTTTAATTAACCTTAAATAATAAAAAGCTGCAACGACTGTTGATAATAAACCAACGATTGCTAAAAAATACATTGATTGTTCAATGACTGCTTTAAAAACATAAAACTTAGCAAAAAAACCAGCTAAAGGAGGAATCCCAGCTAGAGAAAATAAAATTATTAGTAATGATAACGCTAGCATTGGATGATTTTTAGATAAACCTGACAAATCATCTATTTTTTCGTAATAGTTATTGTCTCGTTTCAACATTAACAAGCATGAAAATAATCCCAAGTTCATTAATATATATATGGTTATATAAATTACTGAACTTTGAATGCCATCATTAGTACCTGCCGCTACACCAGCTAGAGCGTAGCCAACATGACCTATGGAGCTATATGCAACAAGTCTTTTCAAATTTGTTTGTCCTATGGCTGCAATAGCACCAAATAGCATTGATGCGATCGATAAAAAAATTAAAATCATTTGCCACTGATCAATCAGATTTAAAAATGGGACATATAAAAATCTAATAAATACTGTCAATGCTGCTATTTTTGGAACCATTGTAAAAAATAATGTCACTGAAGTTGGTGAACCTTCGTAAACATCTGGGGCCCACATATGAAAAGGAACAGCAGAAATTTTAAACGCTAGTCCTACTAAAATAAATACAATACCAAATGTTAAAGCATACTCATTAGAGTTCAATTGATCAGCTATTACATTAAAGTTAGTAGAGCCAGTAAACCCATATATTAAAGAGCAACCATATAGCAACAAACCAGAGGATAAGGCACTTAAAACAAAATATTTAAGTCCCGCTTCAGAAGATTTGATTTGATCTCTATTGAATGTTGCTAAAACATATAAGGCCAATGACTGAAGCTCAAGACCCATGTAAAATACTATTAAGTCATTAGAATTAATCATAACCATCATGCCTAATACAGAACTTAAAATTAATATTGGATACTCAATCTTAAAGATTTGAAAAGTTTTAAGATAGTTCGAAGAAATGATTAGGACTAAGAAAGCAGCTAATAAAGTGATAATCTTCATTAAAGAAGATAAATAATCAATAATAATACTATTATTAAATAATTTTGTTTCATTAATACCAATTGTTTCATTAAAAGTAATAACAGCGGTTACAATCAAAACAGCTAAAGAGAGACTCTGAACAAGTCTTGAGCTATTTTTTTTAAAAACACCTAATATTAATAAAAACATTATCGACAAAGATAAAAATATTTCGGGTAATACTAATTGTAAATTTTCCATTATGTTTTACTTGCTAATTTAAAATTATATTGATCAATTAAATCAGAGATAGAAACCTCAATTGTGTTAATTAGAGGATCTGGATAAAATCCAAAAAATAGAGTTGGTACAGCTAAACAAGATAAAATAAATAGCTCAGATCTATTTAAATCAAACATCTGTTTCAAATCTGTATTTATTAATTTTCCAAAAACTACTCTTTTGTATAACCAAAGCATATATGCAGCACCAATAATTACCCCTAAGCTGGCAATCACAGCTACTAAAAAATTATCCTTAAATGCGCCCATCAAAATTAAAAACTCCCCAACAAAACCACTTGTTCCAGGTAGGCCTAGAGCTGCTAAAGTAAATAACATAAACAAAATAGAATATTTTGGAATAATACTCACGATTCCACCATAGGTATTTATAAGTCTTGAATGCATTCTGTCATAAACAACACCTACACATAAAAAAAGTGCTGCAGAAACTAGTCCATGACTGATCATCTGAATAATACTTCCCTCAATACCTTGTTGCTGAATAGTAAAAATTCCTAAAGTAACATAACCCATATGGGCAACTGATGAATAAGCAATTAGCTTTTTCATATCTTCCTGCATTAAAGCTATGAAAGAAGTAAAAATAATCGCAATTACACTGAGTGTGTAAATCAATGGGGTGAAGATTTCTGATGCTGCCGGAAATAATCCGAGAGAAAATCTTATAAAACCATAACCTGCCATTTTTAATAATATAGCAGCTAATAAAACAGATCCTGCTGTTGGTGCTTCAACATGAGCGTCTGGTAACCATGTATGAACTGGCCACATAGGAGTTTTAACTGCAAAAGAGCTAAAAAAAGCTAACCATAAAAGATTTTGATACTTTATATCAATTCCAGAATTATAAAGTTCAACTACATCTGTAGTTCCATTCAGCCAATAAATTGTAATTATAGCTACTAACATTAAAACTGAACCAAGTAAGGTATATAAAAAAAATTTAAATGCTGAATAAACTCTTCTGGCACCACCCCAGATACCAATAATTAAAAACATGGGAATTAAACCTGCCTCAAAAAATAAATAAAAAATAACAAGGTCTAAAGAGCAGAATACACCGATCATAAAAGACTCCATGATAAGTACAGCTATCAAAAATTCACTTAGTCTCTCTTTGATTGAATTATTTACCGATACAATACAAAGTGGTGTAATAAATGTTGTGAGCAAAATAAACAAAATTGAAATACCATCAACACCTACCTTGTAATTTATTAAATCTTTAATCCAAATTCTTTCCTCAACAAATTGAAAATCAGAAGTTGTTGGATCAAATAATATCCATAGATAAATTGATAAAAAAAAATTTACTGCTGAAGTAAATAAAGCAACATATTTTCCAGTAAAATTATTTTTTTTATCACTTTTGGTAAAAAATAAGAATAAAGCTCCAATTGATGGTAATAAAATCAAGGAGGAAAGAATAGGAAAGTTCATTATTTTACAATTAAGAATGTTAATAAAGCAGAAAAACCAAGTAACATTACAAAAGCATATTGATATATATACCCACTTTGAAATTTATTAGCTTTTACTGAAAATTTTTTGATCATCGACGAAATACCGTCTGGACCAAACCCATCGATAATTTTCAAATCAAAGAACTTCCATAAAAATAAACCTAATTTTTTTGATGGTTTAACAAATAAAACATCATAAAGTTCATCAAAATACCATTTATTTAACAAAAACTGATAAAGAGGTTTATTTATACTAGCTAATCGTTCAGGTAAATTTCTATTTTTAAGGAATAAATAATATGCTAATGGAATAGATAATATTACCAAAGTTGGAGTAAGTAATAAAAACCATAGTGGTGGGTGATCAGTGCTTAATGGTTTTAGAAAAAATATTGAGTCACGCCAAAAATTATTTAGACCTTCATAACCAATAAATAATTCTTTAAATAAAAATCCTGCAAATATTGCACCAATTGATAATAAAACTATAGGTATCAACATCACGATAGGAGACTCGTGCGTCTCGTCTATCTTAATCTCTTTATTATTATACTCACCATGAAAAGTTTTAAAAATTAATCTCCAAGAATAAATTGATGTAAGAAATGCTGTAAAAATACCTATACCAGCAGCATAATAACCTGTTGTATTTCCTCTCAAATAAGCAAATTCAATTATTGCATCTTTAGAATAAAAACCTGACAAAAATGGAAACCCCGTTAAAGCTAGCGTTCCTATAATCATTAGTGAATAGGTGTATGGAAGTTTTTTCCACACTCCGCCCATATTATTTATATTTTGTTCGTCTTTAAAAGCATGAATAACTGAACCAGATCCTAAAAATAATAGTGCTTTAAAAAACGCGTGAGTGAATAAATGAAACATTGCAACATTATATGCTCCCACGCCAGTGGCAAAAAACATATAACCTAATTGGCTACAAGTAGAATACGCAATTATTTTTTTAATATCATTTTGTACCAGAGCTACTGTTGCAGCAAAGAATGCAGTACTCATACCAACAATTGTAATGATATTTAAAGCTAAATCAGAGTATTCATAAATTGGTGAACACCTTACAACTAGAAAAACTCCTGCTGTTACCATAGTGGCGGCATGAATTAAGGCAGAAACAGGTGTTGGCCCTTCCATAGCGTCTGGTAACCAAGTATGAAGTAAAATTTGTGCTGATTTACCCATTGCACCAATGAATAAAAGTAAACAAATCAAATCTACAGCATTAAATGTGATACCTAAAAATACCAAATTTTTATCTGTAATGTTTGGAATTTCAGCAAAAACCTCAGTATAATTTACGGTTCCAAATAAATAAAAAATTAAAAATATTCCTAGAGCAAATCCAAAATCACCCACTCTATTCACTACAAATGCTTTAATTGCAGCTTTATTAGCTGATTCTTTTTTAAACCAAAATCCTATTAAAAAATACGAACATAAGCCTACGCCTTCCCAACCAAAAAATAATTGGATGAAATTATCTGCAGTAACTAACATCAGCATTGCAAATGTAAATAAAGATAAGTAAGCCATAAATCTTGGTTTGTGCGGGTCGTGAGACATGTAACCGATTGAATAAATATGAACTAAGGCAGAAACTGATGTAACAACAACTAACATCACAGCAGATAATGAATCAATTTTCATTGACCAATTTACTTCAAGCGATCCAGAGCTAATCCATGTCGCTATTATTATGTTCTCTTGATATTGATTAACAACAACCTCATACAAAACGAGGGCAGAAAAAATTGCTGAAATAGATACCAATAGGCTAGTGATAATTTCTGAACTTCTATCTCCTATTAATCTCCCAAAAAATCCTGAAATAATTGAAGCAATTAATGGTAATGCTATAATTGAAATTTCCATTTTAGCCTTTTAGTTTATCTATCTCCTCTACTCGAATAGTTCCAGAGTTTCTAAAATAAACAACTATGATCGCAAGACCAATTGCAGCTTCAGCTGCAGCAACAGTTAGTATAAAGAGGGTAAACACTTGACCAGAAAGATCTCCTAAATAAATTGAAAAAGATACTAAATTAATATTTACAGCTAATAAGATAAGTTCAATACTCATCAAGATTACAATAATGTTTTTTCTATTAAGAAATATACCAATTATTCCAATACTAAAAATAACAGCACCTAAAGTTAAATAGTGACCTAAACCTATATCAATCATCTATTTTTACTCCTTTATTAGACGCAACTTCAAGCACTTCCACACCTTCAGTCCTTTCTCTAGATATTTGTTTTAAATAACTTTGTTTTTTAACACCCTCTCTTTGTCTAAAAGTAAGGACTATTGCACCTATCATAGCAATCAAAAGTATCATCCCACTAATTTGAAATACATGTATATAATCAGTGTATAAAACCTGACCTAATGAATGAGTATTACTAACTCCGTTTTCAAGCGATGATTTTGCAGAATTAAATAAATCCGGTTTATATTTCCATCCACCTATTACAATTATCAATTCAAAAAATATTATTACACTGATTAATAATCCTATGGGAATATGTCTTGAACTATCTTTTGAAACAAACCACTGATTTTTTTGTTGAGCAACATTAAGCATCATTACAACAAACAAAAATAGCACCGCAACTGCCCCAACATAAACTATCAACATAATCATCCCCAAAAATTCAGCACCAATCATTATGAAGAGGCAAGATATACTTATAAAATCAAGAATTAAAAAAAAAACTGAATGAACTGTGTTTTTAGAAACAGTTACCATTATGGCAGAAACAACTGCAATGACAGAAAAGACATAAAAAAATATTGTATGTGCAATCATAAATTATCTGTATGGATTGTCTGATTTAATATTTGCTGCTAAAACATTTTCCCATCTATCTCCGTTATCTAGGAGTTTTTCTTTTGTATAATAGAGTTCTTCACGAGTTTCGGTTGAAAATTCAAAATTTGGTCCTTGGACAATTGCATCCACAGGACAAGACTCTTCACATAATCCACAATAAATACATTTCATCATATCAATATCATAGCGAGTAGTTTTTCTGCTTCCATCAGCTCTTTCGGCAGATTCAATTGTAATTGCTTGAGCAGGGCAGACAGCTTCACACAATTTACAAGCTATACATCTTTCTTCTCCATTAGGATATCTTCTTAATGCGTGTTCACCTCTGTATCTTGGACTAATTTTGCCTTTTTCAAATGGATAATTTATTGTTTTTTTTGATTTGAAAAGTTCCTTAACAGCAATAAAAAGCCCACTGATAAAATCGGTCATTAATATTGTTTTAAAAAATCTTGATATTTTCATTTAATTTGTAGGTAAAAGATTAAAGTAAAAAAGATAACTTGCTGTCAAAACAACATAAGTTAAAGATAATGGTAAAAATATTTTCCAACCTAGTCTCATCAGTTGATCATATCTATATCTTGGAACAATCGCTTTGACCAACGCAAAAAGAATAAATAAAAATAAAATTTTGAAAATTAACCAAAGAGCGCCAGGTATTAAATTAAAAGGATAAAGATCGATTGGAGATAACCAGCCTCCTAAAAATAAAATTGACCCTAGTGCACACATTAACAAAATGTTTGCATACTCTCCCAACCAAAACATTGCATACATCATCCCAGAATATTCTGTTTGGTAACCGGCAACTAATTCAGCCTCTGCTTCTGGTAAATCAAAAGGTGGTCTATTCGTTTCAGCTAAAGCTGATATAAAAAAAATTACAAACATTGGAAATAACGGTATTACAAACCACATTTCTTTTTGAGCAACTACAATATCATTCAAGTTTAGAGATCCAACACATAATAAGACATTAATTATAATGATACCAATCGATACTTCATAAGATACCATTTGTGCAGCAGATCTAATTGCTCCTAAAAAAGGATATTTTGAATTCGATGCCCATCCACCCATTATTATCCCATACACGCCCAATGAAGAGACAGCAAAAATATATAAAATTCCAACATTTATATCTGCTAACACTTGTTCAGCTCCAAAAGGAATTACAGCCCATGCTATTAGAGCCAGAGTCATTGTTATTATTGGAGCAAGAATAAAAATTACTTTGTTTGAACTAGCAGGAATTATAATTTCCTTGAAAATATATTTTAGGGCATCTGCTAGGGATTGTAATAAGCCAAATGGACCAACAACATTTGGACCTTGTCTTTTTTGAACAAAAGCCCAAACTCTTCGATCTAACCATACGATCATAGCAACTGAAACTAAAACGGGCACTAATAAAAATAAAATTTTGTAACTCTCTTGAAAAATAATATTTAAGTATTCCATGGATTAACCCTCTGTGCCTGTTTTTTTTAATTCAACTTTTGCGTTATTACATTCAAGCATAGTTTTTGATGAACGTGCAATTACATTAGAAAAATAGTAGTCTTTATAATCAACCTTTAATAATCCATCAGCAAAATCACTTTCATATAATTTATCTTCTAATTCTGTATTTTGCTGGTCTTTGTTCATCTTTAAATAGTTAAACATACTACTTTCGAGCTCATCTTTATCGTTAAAAAGTTTTCTATTATTCATTACCTCAGCAAGATCATTAATAATTTGCCAGTCCTCTTTTGCGTCACCTGGGGGGTAGGATGCTTTATAAGCTTTTTGTAATTTACCTTCCAAGTTAGTGTAATGTCCAGATTGTTCAGTATAAGCAGCACCTGGTAAAATTATATCTGCAATTTCTGCGCCTCTATCTCCGTGACTTCCTTGATAAATAATAAATTCATCTTTCTTTTTAAAATCTAAATTATCTTGGCCAAGTAAAAAAATAATTTCAAATTTATTTTCATGAAGTTCATCTAAAATTTTATTACTTTTATCAATTATATCTAAATCTAGATTCCCAACAGTAGATGCATCCACTGATAATATGTTTATTGGATTCCAATCATTATTCAATTTATTATTCTTGGATAAAAATTTTTTGGATAAATTAAATAAATAACTTGCTGATTTAATTTTAAAAAAAGACTCGCCAAATACAATCATTGGTTTTTTTGACTTAATAATTTCTTTTGACAATTCATTATTATTTTCAAATATATCTTTGATAGTTTTTACCCTCCCATCTAAACTTTGATAGTTGTAAGTTAGATCTCCAAGATCATTTAAGGAAATAACTCTGGTATTATTACTTAAATATGCTTTTCGAATTCTCGCATTAATTATTGTTGCTTCAAATCTAGGATTTGCACCTATCAACAAAATTAAATCTGCTTCTTCAATTCCATTTATCGATGAATTGAATAAATAATTCTCTCTTTTAGAACTATCGATAAATCTTTTTGTAGATCTAAAATCATATTTTTTGGTATCAACTGTTCTTTCTAAAAATTCTTTGAAAATAAAACTTGTTTCCATATTTGTTAAATCACCAACAAATCCACAAATTTTATCTTTGTTTGCATTTTCTATTTTTGATTTGATGATTTTGTAAACCTCATCCCAAGAGGCTTTTTCAAATTTATTATTGTACTTTATATAAGGAGTGTCTAATCTTTGATTTAATAATCCATCACAAGCATATCTTGTTTTATCTGAAATCCACTCTTCATTTATATCTTCATTTATAACAGGCAAAACTCTTTTTACTTCCCAGTCATAGGTATCAACTCGAATATTTGAACCAACCGCATCCATAACATCAATTGTCTGCGTTTTCTTTAATTCCCATGGTCTTGCCTCAAAAACATAAGGCTTAGATGTAAGAGCTCCTACTGGACAAAGATCGATTACATTTCCTGATAATTCTGACTGAACTGATTGCTCCAAGTACGTAGTAATTTGCATATCCTCACCTCTTCCAATTGCACCTAACTCAGGAACTCCGGCTATCTCTGTTGCAAATCTCACACATCTTGTACAATGAATACATCTTGTCATTTGAGTTTTAATTAGTGGACCCATATTTTTTTCAGGTACCGCTCTTTTGTTTTCTTTAAATCTTGACTTATCTATTCCATAAAACATCGATTGATCTTGAAGATCACATTCCCCACCCTGATCACACACTGGACAATCCAACGGATGATTTGCTAATAAAAACTCCATCACACCTTTCCTAGATTTCTCAATTTTTGGTGTATTAGTTTTTATAACCATTCCATCTGCAGCGGGCATTGCGCATGATGCTATTGGTTTTGGAGATTTTTCCATTTCAACTAAACACATTCTGCAGTTACCAGCTATTGATAATTTTTCGTGATAACAAAATCTTGGTATTTCTGCGCCTGCTTTTTCACAAGCTTGAAGAACAGTCAACCCTTCCTCAACCTCTACTTCAATATCATTAACTTTTAATTTAAGCATTTTTATCCAATAAATGTTGATCCACCAAATAAGGTATATTTTTATTTTCTTTTACAATTGGATCAAATTTATTTCTTTTTTTAATTTCATCTTTGAAATGTCTTAATAAACCTTGAACTGGCCAAGAAGAACCTTCGCCAAATGCACAAATCGTATGACCTTCTATTTGTTTTGTAACATCACCCAACATGTCAATCTCATCTTTGGATGCTTCTCCTTTTGCCATTCTTTCAAGCATTCTCCACATCCAGCCCGAACCTTCTCTACAAGGTGTGCATTGGCCACAACTTTCATGTTTGTAAAATCTCGCTATTCGAGCCATACATTTTATAATGTCTTGATCTTTATTAATCACAACTACACCAGCTGTACCTAATCCACTTTTTTCAGCCATTAATGAGTCGAAGTCCATAGTCAAAGTCTCACATTTATCTTTTGGTATTAATGGCATTGATGATCCACCAGGTATGACAGCTTGTAAATTATCCCAGCCACCTATGACACCACCAGCATGTACTTCAATTAGCTCTTTTAGTGGAATGTTCATTTCTTCCTCAACATTACAAGGATTATTTACATTTCCAGATATGCAAAAAATTTTGGTACCCGTATTTTTTTCTCTTCCCAAAGATGCAAACCATTTCCCACCTCTTCTCAAGATAGTTGGTACAACAGCTATAGTTTCCACATTATTAATTATTGTTGGGCAACCATAAAGTCCAATTAGTGCTGGAAAAGGAGGTTTTAATCTTGGTTGACCTTTTTTTCCCTCAATACTTTCGAGTAATGCAGTTTCTTCTCCACAAATATATGCTCCAGCTCCATAGTGAATATAAATATCCAGATCCCACCCAGTGCCTGCAGCATTTTTACCTAATAATTTTTTTTCATAAGCCTCGTCAATTGCCGCTTGTAGCTTTTGTCCATCTACAAAATATTCACCTCTAATATAAATGTAACAAACATGTGCTTGAATTGCATAAGATGCAATCAAACAACCTTCGATTAATTTATGAGGTTCAAATCTTAGAATATCTCTATCTTTACAAGTTCCTGGCTCAGACTCATCTCCGTTAATCACTAAATAATGGGGTCTAGAGCCGACTTCTTTAGGTGCAAAAGACCATTTTAAACCTGTTGGAAAACCTGCACCACCTCTTCCTCTAAGTTGAGAGTCTTTGATTTCATTTATAATCCAGTCTCTACCCTTGTCTGTTATTTCTTTGGTGTTAACCCAATCACCTCTTTTCTGAGATGAAATTAGGTCAGGCCCCAAATCATTGTATAAGTTTTGAAAAATTCTGTCTTGATCCTTAAGCATTTTTTAAATCCATTAATGTTTTTCTATTATTTTCTGGTTCATTATTTATTCTTCCTCTATAGGAGCCGGGTGTTGGTTTTTCTCCCTTTAAAATTTTATCTAAAATTTTTAAAGTTTTTTCTTTATCAAGATCTTCATAATAGTCGTCATTAATTTGCATCATCGGTGCATTGACACATGCACCAAGACACTCAACTTCCATCCATGAACAACTCTTATCATTTGAAAGGACTGATTCATCCTCTGAAATTTTTTCTTTACATGCCTCGACTAATTTGTTTGCACCTCTTATCATGCATGGGGTTGTGGTACATACTTGAACAAAATATTTACCTACCGGTGATAAATTATACATGCTATAGAAAGTGGCAACTTCATATACTTTTATGTACGGCATATTTAAAAATTTTGCGATGTATTTCATTGCAGCTAAAGGTATCCAGTTATCATTTTGTTTTTGAGCAATGTATAATAATGCCATCACAGCACTTTGTTGTTTACCTTCTGGATATTTAGCAACAATACTTTTTGCTGCCTCTAATGAAGAGGGATTAAATTCAAAATTTTCAGGTTGGTTTTTTGCAGGTCTCCTTAAACTCATCTATCGACCTCCCCAAAAACTATATCAAGTGAACCAAGAACAGCAGGCACATCTGCTAACATGTGACCCTTAATTAAATAATCCATTGATTGTAAATGTGAAAATCCTGGCGCTCTAATCTTGCACTTATAAGGTTTACTTGATCCATCTGAGATTAAATAAACACCAAATTCACCTTTGGGTGCTTCAACAGCGGTATAAATTTCATCTTTTGGTACACGATATCCCTCAGTAAATAATTTGAAGTGATGTATCAATGCTTCCATGGATTGCTTTATTTCTGCTTTAGATGGTGGAGATATTTTACCATCAAAAGTTTTAATTGGACCTTTCTCCATTCTCGCTAAACATTGTTTTATGATTGATACACTCTCTTTCATTTCCTCAATTCTACATAAATAACGATCGTAACAATCACCGTTTTTACCTACTGGAATTTTAAATTCTAATTGATCATAACAATCGTAGGGTTGAGATTTTCTTAAATCCCAAGGGATCCCAGAACCTCTGATCATTACACCACTAAAAGAGTAGTCTAACGCGTCATCTTTGGTTACCACTCCAATATCCACATTTCTTTGCTTAAATATTCTATTATCAGTTAAAAGGTTCTCAAGATCATTTATTATTTTTGGAAAAGTTTCACAAAATTTTGCTATATCATTCTCTAAACCAGCTGGTAAATCTTGATGAACTCCACCAGCTCTGAAATAATTTGCATGCAATCTTGATCCAGATGCTCTCTCGTAAAAAGTCATTAGTGTTTCTCTTTCCTCAAATCCCCATAATGATGGTGTTAAAGCACCCACGTCCAGAGCTTGAGTAGTAACATTCAATATATGACTTAATATTCTTCCGATTTCACAAAACATTACTCTTATATATTGAGCTCTTATTGGAACATCAATATTTAGAATTTTTTCAATAGCTAAAGCAAAAGCGTGTTCTTGGTTCATAGGAGCAACATAATCAAGTCGATCAAAATATGGAACTGCTTGCATATATGTTTTATTTTCAATTAATTTTTCTGTTCCTCGATGCAATAAACCAATATGCGGATCTGCTTTCTCTACAACCTCACCATCCAGCTCAAGAATTAGTCTTAATACACCATGAGCAGCTGGATGTTGTGGACCAAAATTTAAATTTAGATTTTTAATTTTTTTTGTCATGAGTTTTCGATATTTCTTTTATATATTTTGTTCCTTCCCAAGGACTTTCATAATCAAAATTTCTATAATTTTGTTCTAGTTTCACAGGTTCATTGATAACTTTTTTTTTCTCCTCGCTATATCTTACTTCCGAATGACCGGTTAAAGGAAAATCTTTTCTCAACGGGTGACCTTCAAAACCATAATCAGTCAAAATTCTTCTTAAATCAGGATGATTCTTAAAATTTACGCCATACATATCAAAGACTTCTCTTTCCATCCAATTTGCTGATGGGAATAAAGATGTTAAAGAGGATATAAGCTCATTTTCATTGATAAAATAACTTATGATCATTCTCTGGTTAAACTCATGACTTAAAAATAAATACACAATCTTAAATCTTTGGGTTTCCTCAGGATAATCTACAACTGTAATATCAATAAGCTGTCTAAACTTAGTATCTTTGTTTGTTTTTATAAATAAAACTACGTCAATTAAATCTTCTTTGTCAATTTCAACATAAATTTGATCATGTTTAATCGAAGTCTTATTAATTTTTGTCGTAAGTTCTGAATTTATCTTTTTCTCTAAATCAATTAAGTTATTCATTTTACCTGTTAAAAGATCCTTTGTTTCTAATTTTTTTTTGTAATTGCATTATTCCATATAACAATGCTTCAGCTGAAGGTGGACAGCCTGGTACATAAACATCAACAGGCACAATACGATCACAGCCTCTTACAACAGAATATGAATAATGATAGTAACCACCACCATTGGCGCAACTTCCCATTGATATAACATATCTTGGTTCTGGCATTTGATCATAAACTTTTCTTAATGCTGGTGCCATCTTATTTGTTAAGGTACCTGCAACAATCATAACATCAGATTGTCTAGGTGATCCCCTTGGAGCAGCACCAAATCTCTCAAGATCATATCTTGGCATGGCTGTTTGCATCATTTCAACTGCACAGCAAGCAAGACCAAAAGTCATCCAATGCAATGATCCAGATCTTGACCAGTTTACTAAATTTTCTAATGAAGTAGTTATAAATCCATTCTTGCCAAAATCTTTCGCAAGTTGTTTAAATTCATCAGGTACTTGATCTAATTTATTATTCATTTAAAAAAATTTTATTCCCAGTCTAATGCACCTTTTTTCCATTCATAAATAAATCCAATTGTAAGTATGAATAAAAAAATCATCATTGACGTAAAACCCAAGATACCAATATTTCCCAAAGAAATTGCCCACGGAAATAAAAATGCAATTTCAAGGTCAAAAATAATAAATAAAATTGCAACTAAATAAAACCTCACATCAAATTCCATTCTTGAATCTTGGAATGGTTCAAATCCACATTCATAAGCTGATAACTTTTCTGGATCTGGATTTTTTGGTGATAAGATAAAATTAATTACTATAAAGGCACAACTAAGTCCTAAAGCTATAATTAGGAATAATATTATAGGTAAATAATCTTTTAAAAATTCCGCTGTCATGGGGGAATATATATCATTTTTTAAAGCCAGATGAAGTGGTGTTAGGTCACATTATTCAAAATATACAGCTCAATTGATAACGATTATCAGCTTTAAATTAAATAAGTGGCGGGAGTGAAGGGACTCGAACCCTCGACCTATCGCGTGACAGGCGATCGCTCTAACCAACTGAGCTACACCCCCACTTTTGATTCTTTTGGTGGGCAGTAAAGGACTCGAACCTTTGACCCCCTCGGTGTAAACGAGATGCTCTACCAACTGAGCTAACCGCCCAAAACCAAGAAGTTGGTTATATCTTTTAGTAAAATAAGGTCAAGATTAATTAGTTGTTATAAATAAAAGATTATTTTTTAAAATCCACCTCTCCAATTATTTTTGGAGTTAAAATTATCTTTCTCTGATTTTGATGTTGGTCTCGTTAAATAATAAGTGACAAAAACTATAATAAATAAAATTATATATAATTCCATAAATAAATTTTTTATTGAATGCTTGCTTGAGACTTGTCGTCTTTTTTAGAAATATCAACTTCAACCCATTCTGTTTTTTTTAGTTCCTTAGTTAAAGCAATCTTTAAAACTTCATCAGCATACTCAACAGGAGTTATTTTAATTTCATCAATTATCTTTTTTGGCATATCAACTAAATCTTTTTCATTTTCTTTTGGAATTAAGACCTCTTTGATTCCAGCTCTATGCGCTGCAATAAGTTTTTCTTTTAAGCCACCAATTGGCAATACTTGACCTGTTAAAGTAACCTCACCAGTCATTGCAACATCTCTTTTAACTGGAATGTTTGTTATAGAGGATACTATTGAAGTAACCATTCCAATTCCTGCAGATGGACCATCTTTTGGTGTAGCACCTTCTGGAACATGAATATGAAAATCTTTTTTCTCAAATAATGGAGGTATTATTCCATACTCTAAGCATTTGGATCTAACAAATGATTTTGCAGCTTTTACAGACTCTTGCATTACATCTCCAAGCTTACCTGTTATTTGCATTCTTCCTTTTCCTGGCATTGTAGCAGTTTCAATTTTCAAAATTTCTCCACCATATTCAGTCCATGCCAATCCAGTAACTATTCCGACTCTATTTTCAGTTTCCAATTCACCTGATTTAAACTTAGGAACACCTAAAAAATCTGACAAATTTTCTTTATTAATCTTGACTTCTTTTTCCTCTCCAGAAACAACTTTCTTGACTACTTTTCTAGCAACTTTAGAAATTTCTCTTTCTAAATTTCTAACACCAGACTCCTTTGTGTAACTTCTGATAATTTCTTGGATAATGTCATTTTGTAAACTCATCTCTTTTTCTTTAACGCCATTATCTTTAATTTGTTTTGGTAATAAATATTTGTTTGCAATATTAATTTTTTCATCTTCTGTATAGCCCGCAAGTCTTATAACTTCCATTCTATCTAATAAAGGTGGAAGAATATTTAAAGTATTAGCTGTTGTAACAAACATAACATCAGATAAATCATAATCAACTTCAAGATAGTGATCGTTAAAAGTCGTGTTCTGTTCAGGATCTAATGCTTCTAGTAATGCTGAAGATGGGTCACCTCGATAATCATTACCAATTTTATCAATCTCGTCTAGGAGAATTAATGGATTTTTGGTACCAGCTTTTTTCATCATTTGGATTATTTTACCAGGTAGAGAGCCAATGTATGTTCTTCTGTGTCCTCTTATTTCAGCTTCATCTCTCATACCACCAACTGACATTCTTACAAATTCTCTGTTAGTAGCTTTTGCTATCGATTTTCCTAAAGATGTTTTGCCAACACCAGGGGGGCCAACTAAACATAATATAGGACCCTTGATTTTTTCCATTCTTTTTTGAACAGCTAAAAATTCAATAATTCTCTCTTTTACTTTTTCTAAACCAAAGTGATCTTTATCTAAAATTTCTAAAGCTTTTTTAAGATCAATGTCAACAGCACTTTTTTTATGCCATGGAAGTTCTGTCATCCAATCCAAATAATTTCTTACAACTGTTGCCTCTGCTGACATTGGGCTCATGTTTTTTAATTTTTTTAATTCTTGTAAACATTTTTTTTCGACTTCTTTTGGCATTCTTGCCTTTATTATTGCTTTATTGAGACTAGTATTTTCATCCTTTCCATCTTCAATTTCACCCAACTCTTTTTGGATAGCTTTCAATTGTTCATTTAAATAATATTCTCTTTGAGTTTTTTCCATTTGCGTTTTAACTCTGCCACGAATT
>CACDUM010000019.1:0-14479 GCA_902555965.1 uncultured Pelagibacteraceae bacterium
ACAAAGTTCAACACATTCATCACAAATAAAAACAGTTGGTCCTGCAATAAGTTTTCGAACTTCGTGCTGACTCTTTCCACAGAAAGAACAATATAAAATATTTTTGTTATTTGTATTCATAGTTTTTATAACGAATCAATTTATTTACTTTATTATAAGAGACTTATGTTAATCAAGTTTCTAATAATTTGATGTCAATATCTTGTGTATTAAGATCTTTTTTCTACCACTTCATCTATTAAGCCAAATGACTTGGCAGCATCAGCAGTCATAAAGTTATCTCTTTCTAGAGCAGATTTGATTTCGTCTACTGATTTACCTGTGTGTTTTGAATAAATTTCATTCAGTCTTTTTTTTAAAGATAAAACTTCATTAGCATGAATCTCAATATCAGTTGCTTGTCCTTGAAAACCAGCAGATGGTTGATGAACCATTATTCTAGAATTTGGTAATGAAAATCTTTTACCTTTTTTTCCAGCTGAAAGTAAAAATGATCCCATTGATGCTGCTTGCCCGATACATAATGTGGAAATATCTGGCTTTACATATTGCATAGTGTCATAAATACCAAGACCCGCTGTCACTAAACCTCCAGGACTATTTATATATAAATAAATTTCTTTTTTAGGATCTTCTGCCTCCAAAAATAAAAGTTGAGCAGTAACTAGAGAAGCAACATTGTCGTTAATTTGTCCTGTTAAAAAAATTATTCTTTCTTTTAACAATCTTGAGTAAATATCATATGCTCTTTCACCCTTGCTTGATTGTTCAACAACCATAGGAACTAACGTGCTCATGTGTTCTGATATTTTATTTATCATAAGTTGATTCGTTTTACTTATACAACTTGAGATTACTTTTTACTAACTTTTTTTGTTTTTTTAACTGGGGACTTTGTTTTTGAGGTTTTTGTTTTAGTTTTGTTCGTTGAAGGTTTTTTAGTCTCAACCTTCTTTTCAGTTTTTTCTTTGCCCTCATTAGCATGACTATATTCTTGCATTTGAGATTGTTTCAAAATTTTTTCTGCCTCTTCTTTTGAAACTTCTTTCTTATTAGGTTTTGCTTTTTCTTTTATCAATTTTAAAATTTTTTCTTCGTAGACTGTGCCTCTCAAGCTAGATAATGCTGAAGGATTTTTTTGATAAAAATCCATGACCATTTTCTCTTGACCTGGCATCATTCTAATTTGTTTTTGGACTTCAGCTTGTAGTTCCTGTTCTGTTACCTTGATTTGATTTTGCTCACCAAATTCATTTAAAACTAATCCAACTTTAATTCTTTTTTTTGCAATTTCTTCAAAATTTTTCCTACTTTTTTTTGCATCTTCCTCGGACATTCCTTGAGAAAGAATCTTTACTTCCTCATCAATCAAATTCTCAGGAATTTCAGTGATCTTAAATTTTTCTATCTCTTTTAAAATTTGATTTTTGGAGAAACGCTCAAGCGAATTTTTATATTCATCATTTATTTGCTTCGAAATTAAAGATTTAAGATCTTTTAAATCTTTTGCACCAAAATTTTTTGCAAACTCATCATCAATTTTTACAGGTTCAGGATTTTTTAATATTTTTATTTTGCATTTAAATTTCGCTTTTTTGTTTACTAATTCTTTTTCAGGAAAGTTTTCAGGCAAAGTAGCATCAACAATCTTTTCATCACCTACTTTGACACCTATTAGTTGTTTATCAAAACCTTTTAAAAATAAATCTTTACCCAATGTTAATTGTGTATTTTTACCTTCACCACCTTTAAATGGCTTATCATCAATAGTAGCATTATAATCAAAGGCTACTAAATCACCTTCTTTTGCAATTGCATCTTTTGGAGCATCTTTAAAGTTTGGTTGATTTTTTGCTATTTCTTTTATTCTTTTATCTGCTTCAGTTTCATCTATTTTTACTGAATACTCATCAAACTTAATATTTTCTATTGGTTTTACTTCAACCTTTGGAAGTTCTGTTACTGAAATAATATATTCAAGGTCTTTATCTTCTCCATAAGTTTTAAGATCTAGTTTTGGTTGACCCGCTGGTTTGATATTGTTTTCTTGTAATGCTTTAGTTGAAGTGTCTTTTATAACTTTATCTAAGACTTCTCCAAAAACTGCTTTTCCAAATTGTCTTTTTAAAATTTCCTTTGGTACTTTTCCAGGTCTAAAACCTTTAAGGTTTACAGTTCCTTTAATTTCCTCATACCTTTGATCCATATGAGAACTCATAGTTTTTTTATCTATGAATACTTTTAAGTCTTTATTTAAACCTTTTTTATTTTCTATTGTTACTTTCATAATCAAATGATGGTAGGGCGAAAAGGACTCGAACCTTCACAGATTGCTCTATCGGTTCCTAAGACCGACGCGTCTACCAATTCCGCCATCGCCCCACAAATCTTGAAGTTTTATATATTATTGAAACTATTTGTCCAACGACATTTGTTGTAAAATTTATAATTTTTCCTCTATAATGATTATTATGATTGTTTCGCCGTGTATAAGCATTTGTAAAACTGATCCTAAAACTGGATATTGTTATGGTTGTGGCAGAAATAATGATGAAAAAAAAATTTGGAAACAAGAGGATACTTCAGATCAATGGAAAATAGAAAATCTTAAAACAATTAAAGCTAGATTGTCTGGATGGCAATTAGAAAGTTTTGAAGAGTCCTATACATATAAAATTGAAAATGGTATTTCTCTTTTTAAAAAAAGTTTAAAAAATGAGTAGAACAACAATAGTATCAATTATTTACATAATAGGTCTTATCTTTGGAGCTATATTTCTTAAAATATGGAGTGCAGACACAAATGTATATAAAGGTCTTTTAGGACTTGGCTGGACAGCTATATTTTTAATAAGTTTATTTTTAGCTGACAAACATGAAAAAAGTTAAATATTTTATCATTTTTTTATTACTCATTTTACCTATACAAAGTTTAAAATCTGAGATCATAGTAATGAGTTCTTGTGACGACAAACAAGATGAGTTTTTAAAGAATGAATACATACTTAATTTAAATCAATTAATCATGGTCAGAAACTATGTGTACAAAGAAAAAACTTATCAAAAATACAGATTAACTGATCTCAGTGTAAAAAAGTCTAACTCATATGTAAGAAATATTTACGAGGAAAATGGAAAAATTTTAACTCACAAACATGGATATCCACAATTTTATACTCAAATACTTTTTGAAAAAGGCAAACAAGAAGTTTATATGAAAACTGTTTTAAATGATGAAGAGGGAATTTCTAAAATTTCTACATGTAAAAAAGTAGAAAAATTTGATAATGAAAGTTAATTTTTTTTATTTTTCTTTGTAAAGTTTCTTTTTTTTTGACCAAATCGACTTTGAGTAATGTTACTTCTGTGTCTTGCATAAGCTTGTTTTTGTGCTTGTTTCATTGCTCTCTTTGAGGACATAATCTTTAATAATCAATTTCTATACTATTCAACTTTTTAAAATTTTTATCAGCAATAACAATTTCTCCCGAATTTGGTGCATAATTAAGAGATTCTGATATTACTACATAATGAGTGACTAACACTAAATTTTTATCACCATTCCAACTTTTTACATAATCTTTAAGCTTTTTCATTTGCATTTTTTTATTTTTTGCAAATTTTGCGCTGTAAAAAGAATTGAGAAAATTTTCTGTTTGATAATTTTTAAAAGCAATCAAAGCCGTCTCTTTACACCTACACCATTCACTTGAAATTACTAATTTAATAGGAATATCATTTTCTTTAAAAAAATTTCCAATTTTTTTTGATTGCAATCTTCCTGATAGACTCAAATTTCTTTGCGTCTCACAATTATTGATATCAAAGTTTTCTGGATCACCATTACCTGGGGCATAAGCATGTCTGATAAAAATTAAATTACCTCCTTTTTGAAGATTGTTTATAATTTCTTTTTCGGTATCTGCATTTATTTCAATTGTTAAAGCGAGAAATATTATTATTATAATCTTAAGTAATTTCATCAATGAGCATTAAATTCAAAAAATTAAATAACACAATAATTAAATGTAAAAAATGCCCACGTTTAATTAATTTCATAAAAAAAATTTCATTAGAAAAACGAAAACAAAACATAAATGAAAAGTATTGGGGAAAGCCTGTTACTGGTTTTGGTGACATCAATGCAAAATTAATGATTATAGGTTTAGCTCCTGCAGCACATGGTGGAACTAGAACAGGCAGAGCTTTTACTGGTGATAAGTCAGGAGATTTTTTATTTAAAAGCCTCCATAAAGTAAATATATCAAATCAAAATTTTTCAGAAAATAAAAATGATGGGTTAAAATTAAAATCTACTTACATTACTAATATACTCAAATGTGTTCCTCCAGGAGATAAACCAAAAAATAGTGAATTAATAAAATGTTCTAATTATTTTATAAGTGAATTAGATCAATTAAAAAAACTTAAAGTAATTGTAGCGTTAGGTAAAGTTGCTTTTGATAATTGTTTAAAAATTTACAAAAAGAAATTTAATATAAATAAAAAATTTGAATTTAAACATGGAAAAAAATATTTACTACCCGATAATAAAATATTAATTGCCTGTTATCATCCTAGCCCTAGGAATGTTAATACAAAAGTTGTAACACCTTTAATGATTAACAGTTTATTTAAAAAAGCAAAAAAATTTTCTAAACTTTAATTGTGTCACAAAAGTAAGGTTTAAATTTTGAGTATATTACTTCAGGAATTTTAACTGGCTTACCATCTTTATTTATGAAAACTAAATGAACTTGTGCTTCAACTATAATTTCATCACCTTTTGTAATAATTTGGTTCATAAAAAAAGACGTTTTGGTTATAGATTTAACAAAAGATCTAATAGTTAATTCATCCTCTAAAAAGGCTGATTTTTTATATTCAATGTTACAAGACTTAACAATTATTAATGAGTCAAATTGTTCTTGAACTTTCTTATTGCTAAAACCTATTGAAAAGAGAGCCTCTGTTCTTGCTCTTTCCAAGTACTTTAAATAATTAGCATAATAAACCACTCCACCAGAGTCTGTATCTTCATAATAAACTTTTAATTTGTGAAAAAAATTTTCATGCATAAGAAAATTATATCAAATAATTCTCTAATTTGCCGAAAAATAGATATTTTGAAAATATGCTATAGCCTTCATTTTAGAATTATCAGTATCAGACATTATGGCTAACCCATCCAATTCATTAACATCTAAATCGTGGAATTTTTTAAAATCTTCTTTGACATTTGCTTTAACTGTAACCCACTGATTGAGATTATTTTTGGTTGTAGATAAAACATTATCTATAGATTTTTTGGTATAAGGGCTTGGTGAACTAAATCCAATTTCATTGTTACTTGAAAAGACATAATTTATTGCCCTATTAGAAAGTGGTGTTGCACCAGTCTTTTTTACAGCAAATACTCTGGCTGCGAAATCATGTCCTTTTTTTGTATTTTCTTTTATCCCAGATAAATCTTTTTCTACTTTCCATGTAATATTAATATAAGGTGTCTTATTAAGGTCAATTTTCACTTCTTTTCCTAAACCAGATGCAGCATTATCAGCAACAGATTTTAAAAAATTACCATTTTCATTAGATCCAACTGAATAATTTGTCTTATTGTCCGCACCTCTCACCTTTCTGACCTCAAGTTGTGAAAGTTCAGCTTCGGTAAATTCAAATACTTTTATTTCACTAGCTGCACCTATCTCATTAAATAAAAAGAGACCGATTAAAAGTTTTAAAATTATTTTCATAAATTTTTAAAAAAAATTGTTAATACATTATTTTGACAAAATTTAAACAATCAAAAATCAATTTCTATTCGTATATATTATTTATGAAGACAATTTCCATTTTTATTTTATTAATTTACTGGTCAATAATGATTTTTGCTCCAGTTATGTCAAAAGATGTTAAATTTAGCAGAGCTAAATTCAATCAGACCAAAATAGTAGAAACAAAGCCACGAAGTTAATAGGTCGAACGACCCCCACTGATATCAAAAACTGCAGCAGTTGAGAATGTATTTTCCTCTGAAGATAACCAGCAGACTAAAGAGGTAAACTCCTCAACTTCAAGAAATCGTCCTCTTGGCACTTTTGATAGCATTCTTTGGACATGTTCTTTGGTCATTTGGTCTAAAATTCTTGTTTTAGCACCTGCAGGAGTAACAGCATTTACTGCTATATTCTTATCTGCAAGCTCTTTACCTAATGATTTTGTTAGTCCAATTGCCCCTGCTTTTCCAACGCTATAGGCACTAGCGTTTGCATTGCCATCTTTACCTGCTACTGAAGCTACATTAACTATCCTGCCATAATTATTTTTAATCATATTTGGCACAATTGTACGACAACAGTTAAAAGTACCCATTAAATTTATATCAACAACTTTTTTCCACATCTCAATATCATATTCCCACAAAGTTGCTGTTGGACCAGTAATACCAGCATTATTAATCAATATATCAATATTTTTTTGCTTAGTGATTTCTTGCACACACTCTTCAACTTTAGAATAATTTGAAATGTCAACAACATTAAAACTAAGATTTGGACTTTTGATATCTTCAATTGCTTTTTTGACCATTTTTTGATCATTATCCCAGATAATCACACTCGCTCCCGACCTTATTAATCTTTTTGTAATGTCTAAACCAAAGCCTTGTGCACCTCCAGTGACAATTGCAGTTCTGCCTTTAAAATCAAAAGAAATTTTATCCATAAAACTACTTTCTAGCTAAAAGGTAATAAACGAAAGCTGTAACAAAAGCACCAATAATCCAAGAGTAAGATTGTAAAAACATTAGATTAGTATTCCATATTGTTGAGGCAGAAAAAATAAATCCTAATATTAAAGAATAAACTCCTTTGAGATGCCATCCACCCGAATAATAATAAGTACCACTAGTTTCAAGTGAATATATATCTTTATTTTCCAACTTTCCTTTTTTAATCATATAAAAATCAGCAATCATTAATCCAAATAAAGGACCAAAAAATGCACCGATTGTATCTATATAAGATAATACTCCGACTTGGCTTAAAAAAGTTAACCAAAAAACTCCTATAATAAACCCGAAAATAGCAATTACATAACTGGCACTTTTGAAAGAAAAAGATGAGGGATCAAAATTAATTAAAGTATATTGAGAAGGAATAAAGTTTGCAATTAAGTTTGTTGATGCAGATGCAATAATTATAAAAACTAAAGCTAAAGAAACCAAAAGAATATTATCTAATTTTCCAATTATATCTGTTGGGTTGGTCAAAATCATTTCTACATTTTGCTCATTTAAATTCTGAAATGCATCGGCACCTATAACAATAAATAATGCAAAAAATGAAAAAATAATAAGATTTAAAATTAAGCTTAAATTACCTTTTCTTAGTTCTTGTTCATTTTTAACGTATCTAGAAAAATCACCAAATGATAAAATTATAATTGAAAAAAAAGTAAATGTAGTCCCTGCAACTGTAATTATTGGACCAACATTATTTGGATTAAAGATATTTTGAAAATCTAAAACATCTATGAAAGATTGTGCAGTCAGTTTTACATCGGACAATAAAACAATAAAGAAAAATATTATCATTGCAGCGTATATAGTTAGTGCAGAAAACTTAATTAATTTTTTGTTATAATTCATTCCAACACTAAATAAGTAAGTTTGCAGTATAATTGAAATCAATATAGCAGCCCAATCGATAATGTTTAATCCTATGAAAAAAACTAATAAAATTTCTTTTTGTAAAATTGAATTATCTACTGAGTACATCAAAACCCTAATTAAAAAACCAATCGCCTTTGATAAAAAGTATGTTTGAATACCAAACATAAATATTCCAACAATACTTCTCAACAACCCAAAAAATTGGGCGCCTCTAAATCCTAATGACGATCTTAATAAAACAACAAATGGTAATCCAAATTTCTGGGATGGTTTTCCAATTAAGTTACAAAATATATAAACAAAAAAAGTTCCTAAAATTGTTCCAATAAGAACTACTGCAGTATTTAAATTATAAATTAAGTACAAAGATGCAATTAGTGAAAATCCAATAACACTTTGAATATTAACCCCCCAAAAACAAAACAAATCCTTCCAATCCCAAGTTTTATTGTTAGGGTTAACAGTTACTAAATCCCAGTTAATGAGAGTTTTTTTTGTTTTTTGCTGACTCACTTAGACAATATAAAACTTTAATATTCTACTGTCCATATAAGAGAGTTGGTAACCAAAGTGCAATTTTAGGAAATATTATGATCAAAACTAATCCTATTACTTGAAGGACCATAAACTGCATCATTCCATAATAAATATCTTTTAAATCCCATTCAGGAACAACCCCTTTTAAAAAATAAGCTGAGAGTGCTACAGGAGGTGAGAGCCAGGCGGTTTGTAAATTAACGGCAACTAAAATTGCAAACCAAGTTAAATTAAATCCTAATGCCTCTACTAGTGGTAAAATTATTGGGATAATAATCATTACAATCGGTACCCATTCTAATGGCCAACCCAATAAAAAAATCATCACCATGATCATTGCTAAAATCAAATACTTATTCATCTCTAAGCCTAATAAAAACTCAGTTAAAAGAGTTGGAGTTCCTAATCTTGCAAAAACTGCACCAAAAAAATTTGATGCTGCAACTAATACCATTATTAAAGCAGTAATCTCTAATGTTTTCACTAATGCTTCTTGAAGTTTTGAAAGAGTTAATTTTTTATAAGCTAATGAAAGTAATAAAGCACCCATAGCTCCACAACCTGCTGCTTCTGTTGGAGTTGCAAATCCAAATAAAATACTACCTAATGCAGCAAATACTAAAGCTGCTGGAGGAACTAAACCTAAGAAAAATTCTATCCATACTTCTTTCATGCTGGCAGCTCTCATGTCATCAGGTAAAACGGGTCCAAGTTTTGGATTAATCATGCATCTGATTGTTGTGTAAGCTGCATACAAACTTGCAAGAAGAATTCCTGGTAAGATTGCAGCTGCAAACAAATCAATAACTGGAATTTCCATAATAGGTCCCATTACAACAAGCATAATACTCGGTGGAATTAAAATTCCTAAAGTACCACCCGCAGTGATAGTGCCAGCAGCAAGTTTTACATCATAACCTGATCTATTCATTGATTTGGCAGCCATAATTCCAAGAATTGTCACCGATGCACCAACAATTCCTGTTGCAGCAGCAAATATAACTGAGACGAATAAAACTGCGTAATATAAAGAACCCTTAACTTTTGCTAGCATCATTTGAAATGCTGAAAACAATCTCTCCATTAATCCAGCTTGTTCCATCATAATACCCATAAAAACAAAGAGTGGGACGGCGGCGAGAGTTTGTTCGGTCATGACCATTGAAAATTGAAGAGTCATTAAATAAAAAACTAATTTTCCAAACCCAAGATAGCCAAATACAAAACCTAGAAATATTAAAGTAAATGAAATGGGAAACCCGATAAATATTGCAAATAGCATCACGCCAACTAAAATGAAACCTAAAATAGCTGGATCAATGAACTCTGCTATCATTTTTTCTCTCCTGGCCACTCACCTTTTTTAGCTGCCCAATAACTTTTAAGTAATTCCGAAAAACCTTGAATTAATAAAAAAATAATTCCAAGTAACAAACACGTTTTAATAGGCCACATATAAGGCATCCAAGTAGTATCCATCCCTCGCTCGCCTCTTCTAATTGATTCTTCAACAAAACCTATAGTCATATAAAGAAAAACAATTAGTCCTGGAAAATAAAATAAAAGATATAACCAAAAATCAATAATACCTTGTGTTTTTGTTTTAAAATTTCGATATAAAAAATCTGCTCTTATATGTACTCCTCTAGAAAGAGCATATCCTGCACCAAGCATAAATAATGCACCATAAAGAAAACGGCTTATATCGTAAGCCCAAATTGTTGGTGCTAAAAATAATTTTCTTGCAAGAACTTCATAAGTCATTGCAAAAATGAGTGGCATCAATATCCAACAAACAATACTACCAATCCACTTACTGAATTTATCAATATTAACAATAGATTTGGCCATCCATGATGGCATATCGGTTGGCATTTTACCTGATCCACCTCGCCTTTCGGCAATCATTTCATCAGAGATATCTAGTTTACCAGGTTCGTCTGCCATAAAATTTTAGTTAAAAAAATTAGAGCGGACTTTAAAAGTCCGCTCTAAAAAATCAAGATTGATTACTGATTACTTTAATGTTGCTGCGTGAGCCATTCCTAGCTTCGCATTAGACATTTGAGCACCACTCCAGAAAGGAACAGCAACATCAGCAAAATTTTTCATTGAAGTGTAAACTTCGTTAAAAAATTTATTATCTTTAGCATTCTTATTTAAAGATGCTTTTGCTGCAGCCATATATTCTGTGAAATAATCAGAAGGTGTATCTTCTAAAATTACTCCATGTTTAGTAGTTAGCTCTCTTAAAGCTTTACCATTCTCATAGATTCTGTAACTTAAAGATTTTGCTAATGAAGCATTAGCAGCTACTTCAAGTGACTTTTTCTCATGAGCACTCATAGCATTGTATGTTTTTCCAGTAATATAAAAGTCAGCATTTACGACTACTTGGTGTAAACCTTGTAAGTAATAGTGCTTTAATACTTTTTGGAAACCAAATGTTAAGTCTGGTTTTGGACAACACCACTCAGCAGCATCGATAGTTCCTGCTTCAAGAGCTGGAAGAATATCTCCACCACCCATTGCAACAGACGCTATACCAATGTCTTTATAAGTTTGTCCTGGAATTCCTGGAGGAGTTCTGAACTTATATTTTCTAAAGTCAGCCATATCTTTAATTGGTTTTGGAAACCAACCTAAAGCTTCTGGACCAACTGGTTGAATCATAAATCCTTTAATATCTCTTCCCATTTCTTTCCATAGTTGATCGTATAATTCTTTACCACCACCATATTGGAACCATGATAGGAATGCGATATTGTCAATACCTACTCCACCACCAGCTACTGGCGAACCAAATAACATAGCCGCAGGGTGATCACCTGACCAATAGTGAGTCCATGCGAAACCACAATCAATCAAACCTTTGTCAACAGCATCTAGGGTTTCTTTAACTCCTACAACTGCACCAGCTGGTAATATTTCAAATTTTAACGAACCACTCGTTAATTCAGTTACTGTGTCAGTAAAGTCCTTTAACATTTTTACCTCATCAGCTTTAGTGTTAAGAACAGTTTGACACTTTAATGTTTTTGCAGCATTAGCACTTGAAGTAAATCCAAGAACTAAAATTGTTGCAAATAACATTGAAATGATTTTTTTCATTATTTATCCTCTTGTTAGTTAAATTTAACTTGATGAATTCAATCAGAAAAACAAACCTGACACAAGTGACAATTGATAAATATAAGTGTAAAAACAATAAAAAGCTTAAACTAAAAAACGATTCAACTATTGATGGAAAATTTTGATTATATAATTATTGGAGCAGGATCTGCAGGATGTGTTCTAGCGAACCGACTTTCTGAAAATCCAAATACCAAAGTCGTATTAATTGAAGCTGGAGGAAAAGATAATTATCCATGGATACATATTCCTGTTGGATATTTTAAAACCATGCATAATCCTTCTGTTGATTGGTGTTATAAAACCGAGCCTGATGCTTCAATGAACAATAGGTCAATTCGTTATCCAAGAGGTAAAACATTAGGTGGTAGCTCTTCGATCAACGGACTACTTTATATAAGAGGTCAAAGTAGAGATTATGATATTTGGCGACAATTAGGAAATACTGGTTGGGGTTGGGATGATGTTCTGCCATATTTTATAAAGGCAGAAAACCAAGAAAGAGGAAAAAATGAATTTCATGGTATTGGTGGGCCTCTGTCAGTTTCTGATCAAAGAATTCAGTTACCATTATTGAATGAATTTCAAAATGCTGCTGAAGAGTTTGGTATCCCCAAGACAAAAGATTTTAACACAGGCGATAATCATGGATGTGGTTATTTTCAAGTTACTGAAAAAGATGGCTTTAGATGTAGTACTTCAGTTGGATATCTAAACCCAATAAAAAACAGACAAAATTTAAGAACCATAACTAATGCTCATGTAAAAAAAATTAATTTTGAAGGCAAAACTGCAAAAGGAATTGAATATTGGCAAGGTGATGAGCTTAAAAAACTAACTTGTAATAAAGAAATAATTTTATCATCTGGTTCGATAGGTTCACCTCAGATATTGCAAACTTCTGGAATAGGAAATTCTCAAAAATTAAAAGAATTAGGTATAGATATAGTACAAGAATTAAAAGGTGTTGGTGAAAATTTACAAGACCACTTGATGTTTAGACCTATATATAAAATTCAAGGACTTAAATCGCTAAATAAAAAGGTTAATAGTTTATTTGGAAAATTAATGATTGGTCTGGAATATGTTTTTAATCGTAGTGGACCAATGACCATGGGAGCGAGCCAAATGTGTATGTTTGCTAAAAGTGATCCCTCATTAGAATTACCAGATCTACAATGGCACGTACAACCAATGAGTATGGACACCCTAGGAGCAACTAAAAATCATGATTTTCATGCTTTCACACCTACCGTGTCAAATATTAGACCTACAAGTAGAGGCCATGTGAGTATTGTAGATAAAGACTCTAGAACATATGCAAAAATAAAAATGAATTATCTTTCAACCGATCACGACCGAATGATTGCAGCTAGAGGATTAAAACTTACAAGAAAAATTGTCATGGAATCTGAAACATTTAAAAAATATAAACCTGAGGAATATAGACCAGGTATTGACATTAATGATGATGAGGAACTTGTAAAAGCAGGTTCAGATTTTGCACAAACAATTTTTCATCCAGTTGGCACATGTAAAATGGGTCAAGATGATATGGCTGTAGTTGATGAAAAACTTAAAGTAAAAGGAATTGAAAATTTAAGAGTAATTGATGCTTCTATAATGCCAAACATTACATCAGGTAATACTAATGCACCTACAATAATGATTGCAGAAAAAGGTGCAGATATGATACTTACCCATTGATGTTTGCTGAATTATTTACACCAGAACAATTAACTATATTAACTCAAATTATTTTAATCGATTTAGTCCTTGCAGGAGACAATGCAATAATAATTGGTATGGTTGCATCAAAATTTCCTTTAGAGCAAAGAAGAAAAATTATTATTTTTGGAATTGGTGGTGCGGTAGTTTTAAGAATTATTTTAACTTTACTGACTGCATATTTACTTCAAATAACGGGACTTAGGCTTTTTGGAGGTTTGCTTCTTCTTTATATTGTCTACAAATTGTATGTGGATGTCATTAAAGGTTCTGAAAATCATGATGATATAAAAGTTGATAATTCCAGTTTTTTCAAAGCGATTTGGACAATCCTCATAGCAGATTTTACAATGAGCTTAGATAATGTTTTAGGAGTTGCAGGGGCAGCAGGAGATCATTATGGATTATTAGTATTTGGTTTGGTTCTATCAATTGCCTTAATGGCATTTGCGGCAACTTTAATATCAAATTGGATTAAGAAGTATAAATGGATTGCTTGGGCAGGTTTGATTGCAATATTAATTGTTGCTATTGAATTGATTTACACAGATATTAAAATATTGTTTTTATAATGTATTTAAAAAATTATAACTTAAAGAATAAAACAGCAGTTGTCACTGGTGCTGGCAAAGGGCTTGGAAGAGCTTGCGCAATAGCTCTTGCAGAAGCTGGAGCAAATTTAATTATAATTAGTAGAACTAAAAAAGATCTAGATGAAGTTTCAAAAAAGATTAAAAAATTAAAGTCAAAATGTAAATCTTATGTATGTGACATCACAAATTATAATGAAATTAAAGGCATTATTAATAAACAACCAAAAATAGATATTTTGATTAATAATGCAGGCAATAATATTCCTGAACATTTTACAAAAGTGAAGACTAAAAATATGGAATATCTTGTAAAGATTAATACGATGGCAACTTTTAACCTTGCTCAGCTGTGTGCTCTCAAGATGATAAAGTCAAAAAATAGAAAAAAAATTGGTGGTTCGATTGTAAATATGTCATCACAAATGGGTCATGTTGGAGGTCCTATTCGAAGCGTATACAACATGACAAAATTTGGTTTAGAAGGATTAACTAAAGGTATGTCTATTGATCTTGCAAAATACAACATACGAGTAAATACAGTTTGTCCTACATTTGTAGTTACTCCAATGACAAAAAAATTTCTAAAAAGTAAAAAATTTAAAAAAGAAGTATTAGGAAATATTCCATTAGGAAAATTTGCTGAACTTTCTGATGTTTCAAGTGCAGCTGTTTTTCTTGCCTCTGATGCTGCAGCAATGATTACAGGAACTTCATTATTGGTTGATGGTGGATGGACTGCAAGATAATAACTAAATTATTTTTTTTAATTTTTTGTTTTATACCTACACATTTAGTAGCAATAGAATTTACAGGAAAA
>CACDUM010000020.1:0-13926 GCA_902555965.1 uncultured Pelagibacteraceae bacterium
TTCATTTTTTTTGAAATATCAGTAAATTTAATCTTATTATTCAAAAATAATTCTACTAATTTATCATTTATTGATACCAAAATAGTTTCAAATAATGATGAATTATCTGGTAACATTTTCAGAATTCGAACTAATGGAAATTTTTTATAATTTACAGTCCTAAAATCTAAATCATTTAAAATTTTAAAATTTAATCTTCTAGAATCAATAGCTTTTTTTGATGAATAGAGAGAGTTATAAATTGGAATTTTCATACTTGTTTCATGAATTACAATTTTAGTTAATCCATTCTTGAATTTAATTATAGCATGTACATATGACTTTGGATGTATAATAATTGATAATTTTTTGTAAGGAACTTCAAATATTTTTTTGGCCTCAATAATTTCAAAAACTTTGTTAATCATAGTTGCTGAGTCAATTGAGATTTTTTTTCCCATTTTCCAGTTCGGATGTTTAATTGCTTCCTCAATCTTAACTTTTTTTAAATTCATCATTGGTTTATCTAGAAATGGTCCACCAGATGCTGTTAAATAAATTTTATCAATAAGATCTTTATTAATACCTCGTAGTGAGAACCAAATTGAAAAGTGTTCTGAGTCCACAGGTATAAATTCAGTTTTATGTTTATTTAAACTTTTTTGGATAAGGTCCCACCCACATATTATTGCTTCTTTATTTGCTATGGCGATTTTAGAAGTATATTTTATGATTTCAATCGTAGGTTTAAGTCCTTGAATACCTGAAATAGATATCATTGTATAATCAATTTTTTTCTTAATAATTTTTTTAAGATCATCAAAATTATCAAAAATTTTTATTTTTTTAGCGTATTTATCTTTTCTGATTTTATTAAAGCTTTTTTGATTTGTTATAATCAAATTTTTTACTTTGAAAAATTTAGCTTGTTTTAAAAGTTCTTTATAATTTTCATCTGCAGATAATAAAACTATTTCAAAATTTTTTTTATCTCTTTTAATGATATCAATCAAACATCTACCAATCGATCCAGTCGATCCAAGAATAGCGATTTTTTTTTTCATATTTTATAATTTTATTATTGTTGAAATTATCGTTATAAAATACACGAATGGGAAAACAAAAATCATTCCATCTATTCTATCTAATAATCCACCATGTCCTGGAATAAGATTTCCAGTATTTTTAATTTTAGATAATCTTTTAAAGTAAGATATGATTAAATCTCCAGTTTGACTTACGCTTGATATTAATATGATAAGTAGAAAAAATTTAAAATCCTCCTCTAATATTATTTGATCAATGTAAATATCATCTGTATAATGAAATACATAGATTGTTGAAACAATTGTAGCTAATAAATAACTTCCTACCATTCCAGATTTGGTTTTATTAGGACTTATTTTAGTTAATTTTGGTCCTTTAAATAATTTACCAAAAACATAACCACCAATATCAGTGGCTATACATATTAAAATAATCAAAAAAAAACCTTCTAAATTTTGATTTCTGAAATAAAAAGCACTAAATAAAGAAAAAAACAAAAATAATATACCTATCATTCTCCAAATAAATCTTTTAGTTATATGTAGCCATTCATACGAAGAAATTAAAAATATAAAAATTAAAAGAGTATAGAAAATAAATTTTCCCTCTAAAATGATAATAAAAATTGTTGGGATCAAAAAAATTGAGCTTAATAATCTTTTTTCAAATTCTTTTAGCATTAAATTTTACCAAAATTCCTTTTAATATATTTATAATTATTCATTATTTTTTTATAATCTTTTTCAGTAAATTCTGGCCACAATTTTTTTACAAAAAAAATTTCTGCATAAGCAAGTTGCCATAATAAAAAATTACTCAATCTTTTTGTATTACCTGTTCTAATTAATAAATCTGGATCTGGAATACCATTAGTTTGTAGATATTTTTCCAAATTTTTTTCACTAACTTTACTATTACTTTTACTTATCTTTTTAAAAGCATTTAGTAATTCAAGCTTAGAACCATAATTTAAAGCCAGGTTAATTTGTAATTTGGAATTTTTTTTGGTTTTTTTTTCTGCAAAATTTAAGAGATTATTTAACTTGGTAGAAAATTTTTTATAACCTAAAATTTTAATTTTAATATTTTGCTTATGAATATCAGCAAGTCGTTTACTAAGAAAATTCTCTAATAAATCAAATAAGTAATTTATTTCTTTTTTTGGTCTCTTCCAATTTTCCGTAGAAAAGGCATATAATGTTAAAAATCTTATATTATTTTTGATTGTTTCTTTTATTATTTTTTCAACTGTTTTTAAGCCTTCTTTATGTCCAGCATTTCTTGAATTCTTATATTTCAAACCCCATCTTCCATTACCATCCATGATAATGGCTACATGATTTAATGAGTTCATATAGTCATTATTTCTTTTTCTTTTGAAGAGACTTTTTCATCAACAATTTGAATGTGCTTATCAGTTATGTTTTGAACATTTTTTTCAAAAGATTTTTCTTCATCTTCACCAATTTCTTTAGATTTTAAAAGTTTTTTAAGCTCCTCATTTGCATCTCTTCGGATATTTCGAATAGAAATTTTACATTTCTCACCCATAGATTTGATCAATTTTTTTAACTCGTTTCTTCTCTCTTCATTGAGTTCGGGAACTGGTAATCGAATTAATTGACCGTCAATTTGTGGATTTAGTCCTAATTCAGATTTTTTTATAGCCGCATCAACTAAAGGAACATTATTTTGATCCCAAACCTGAACATTTATCATTCTCGGCTCTGGTGTTGTTATACTGCCAATTTGATTAATTGGCATTTGTTGTCCATAAACATCCACTCTAACAATATCTAACATTGCAGCATTTGCTCGACCTGTTCTTAATGATGATAATTCTTTTGAAAAAGCTTCTATAGACTTATCCATTTTGAGGCTATGTGATTTTTCATCAAACATTTATTCCCCTATTTTAATTCTACTAAACTCCTTGATCTTTAAATCATTTATAGCAAGTTCTTTTAAAACATCTTGAACTTTTTTTTTTGGTTCCATAACCCAAGCTTGTGTTAAAAGTGCATTTTCCTCTTTAAATTTGTTCATCTTACCTAAACTAATTTTTTTCGCAATCTCTTCTGGTTTTCCTGAGTTTTTAAGTTCCTCTGTAACTAATTCCTGTTCTTTGTCTATGATGGCTTTATCAATTAATTTAGACTCTAAAGCTAGAGGGTTTGATGCTGCTATATGCATAGATAATTGTTTTCCAAATGTTTTTACAGTTTCAGAGTTATCTTTAGTTTCTAATGAGACAATCACAGCTAATTTAGCTAAGTTATCTTTAACTACAGTATGTAAATATTGATAATTTACTGAGGAAGAATTTGAAATTGTTTTTGTTTTACCAATTGTAATTTTTTCTCCAATCTTAGCAATTAAAGCAACTAAATTTTCTTCAACAGTAATATCATTTTTCATTTTAGATTTTTTTAATTTTTCAACATCCGAATTATTTTGATTGTTTATTTCACTTAATTCTTTCACAAAATTTATAAAATCATCGTTTTTTGCAACAAAATCTGTTTCACAATTTACTTCAATAATTGATGTCTTATTTTGATCTCCACTAACCGCAACAACTCCTTCTTTTGCATCTCTTGACATTTTTTTTGAGGCTTTTGAAATTCCTTTTACTCTCAAAATTTCAACAGCTTTATCTAAATCACCTCCAGATTCTTTAATTGCTAAATTACAATCTTTAAACCCTGCACCTGTCGCCTCTCTCAGTTTTTTTACTTTTTCTATATCACTCATTTAATTTAGTTTTTCAGGCTTTTTTTTTGAGAATTTTTTTTCAAGCTTTTCTCGATCTGTTTCAGCAATTGTTTTAGATTTATCAACTTTTTCTTTTTTCTCTGTATCTTTCTTTGTTTCAACAGCCGGTGCAGCTTTTTTAGCACCTTCGATTGTCTCTTTAATAAGATTACAATATAGATCTATCGACCTTCTAGCATCATCATTGCCGGGTATTGGAAAATCAATGCCATCAGGATTTGAGTTGCTATCTAATATTGCAATTATTGGAATTCCTAATTTTACCGACTCTTGAATTGCAAGTGACTCATAATTTGTATCGATAATAAATACTAAATCAGGAACTTTTTTCATCTCAGCAATTCCTCCAAGTGATCTTTGTAATTTATCTTTTTTTACACTCATTTTTAAAAGCTCTTTTTTTGTAAATCCTCTATTCTCAGCAACTAAATCTGTTTCTAATTTTTTTAGTTTTTTAATAGAATTTGAAATAGTGCCCCAATTTGTGAGCATCCCACCTAACCATCTATAATTTACAAAATATTGGTCTGTTTCTTTTGCTACTTCTGCAATTGCCTCGGAAGCCTGTTTTTTAGTTGATACAAACAGGATTTTTCCATTGTTTGAAATAGTTTCGTAAACTTTTTCTAAAGCAATTTTAGTTAATTCTAAAGTTTGGGTAAGGTCGATAATGTGAATGCTATCTCTTTTTCCAAATATATATTTCTTCATTTTTGGGTTCCATCTCAAAGTCTTGTGACCAAGATGAACTCCTGCTTCTAATAATTGTTGAATAGTAACGTTTGGTATCTTCATATTTTTTCCCGGTTAAGCCACCACAGTTATTTCCAATTAAGGACCGGAGGTTTAAAACCAACAAACTGTGTGCGTGTTAATTTAAAATTGAGGATTATTTACAAAGAAATTTTGAATTAGACAAGTCTTAATTATCCAATTATTGATGAAATTTCCTTATTTCTTAAAATATTTATTGTTTTTCTGTCAATATTTCTCTTTTTTTTTAGGTGAAACTTTAAATCATTTTTATTGTCACTAATATTAATCTTTATCAATGTGTTTCCTTGTTGAGGCAAATATTTTGATATCTCATCTAGTTCTTTTGTGGATTTTAAATTAAATGTTACTTCTTGAATCGGTCTGTTTAACAAATCTTTTAAAGATACAATTTTTTGAACATTAAATCTTTTAAATCTATTTTCTGAGTCTGAAGAAGATTTAAACAAAGTCAAAATAAAAGAATTTCCTTCTTTTAAAATTTCTCGATTTAATTCCAATGTGTCAGAAAAAACAAACAATTCAAAAACACTCGATAAATCAGTGAGCTTTAAAACTGCATAAGGGTTACCTTTTGCAGTTTTTCTCTCTTGTATTTTAAGTAGTGTTGCAGCTACATTTGACTCCTTTAGATCATCTTGGCTATTAAATTTTTGATAGTCATAAATATTATAATCATCAAAAACATCTTTAAACTGGTTTAATGGATGATCTGAAATAAAAAAACCTACTGCTTCAAACTCTTTGGACAATCTTTCTTCAAACTTCCAGTCATCGATATTAGTAGTTATCTCATCTTCTTCATTAGCATTTTCACCAAATAGATCTATTTGATTGGCAGATTTATTTTCAAAAATATTTTTGGATTTTGTAATAAAGTTGGGAATGGAATTAAATAGAGATTGTCTATTGATATTTAAATTATCAAAAGCCCCTGCTTTAACAAGTCCCTCTAGTTGCAATTTGTTAATATCTTTTGGATTTACACGATTTAAAAAATCATTAATTGATTTAAATGGTCCATTACCTATTCTTTCTTGAACTATATTTGAGACAGCCTCATACCCCACAGCCTTAATACCACCTAAAGCATAATAAAATTTCCCATTTTCGGTTCTAAAATCTGCGAAACATTGATTTATATCAGGTCTAATAATTTCAATATTCAATCTTTTAAGCTCTTCATAAAATTCACTAAGTTTATTTTGATTAGATATATCCATAGTCATTGAGGCAGCAATAAATTCTTTTGGATAATAAGTTTTCAAATATGCAGTTTGATAAGATATAATTGCATATGCAGCAGCATGACTTTTATTGAAACCATATTCCGCAAATGGTTCTATTTTCAAAAAAATTCCAGCTGCCACCTCTTTACTAATTCCATTTTTGACAGCCCCTGCAATAAAATTTTGTTTTTGTTTTTCAAGCTCAGATCTTTTTTTCTTTCCCATCGCTCTTCTTAAAATATCTGCTTGACCAGCAGTAAAACCTGACAATTTCTGTGCAATTTGCATTACTTGTTCTTGATATATAATTACCCCGTAGGTTGGTTTTAAAATATCTTCTAATAAGGGGTGTAAATAATCTGGCTCTTGTTTGCCATGCTTACAATCATTATAAGTTGGTATATTGCTCATAGGACCTGGTCTATATAAAGCAACTAATGCAATAATATCCTCAATATGATTTGGCTTCATTTGAGTTAACGCTTCTCTCATACCAGAACTTTCAATTTGAAATAAGCCAACTGTATTACCCGAAGATAACATTTCAAAAACTTTTTTATCCTCGTAATTAATATTCTCAATATTAAAATCTGTTTCTTTTTTTTTTATTAATTTTTGAGTGTTATTAATTACAGTTAATGTTTTTAATCCTAAAAAATCAAATTTAATTAATCCAGCATCCTCGGCTGAATACATATCGAATTGAGTTGAGGGAAGTAATAGATCTGTCGATGCATCTTTATATAAAGGAACAACTTCCTGTAGTTTTCTATCAGCTATAACAACGCCTGCTGCGTGAGTTGCAAAATTTCTATTCAATCCCTCTATTTTTAAAGATAGTTCTGTGAGTTTTTTAACTCTTGGATCATCTTTAATTAATCTTTGAAGCCTTGGCTCCCCAGCAATACATTCCGTTAGATTTTGAGGTCTTGATGGATCAAAAGGTATCATTTTGGATATACTGTCAACAAAACCATAGGATAACCCTAATACCCTTCCAACATCTCTAATAACCATTCTGGCTTTTAATTTTCCAAAAGTAATTATATGAGCTACACTTTCCTTATACTTTTCAGTTAAATATTTAAAAACTAGGTCTCTTTTCTCCTCACAAAAATCTATATCAAAGTCTGGCATTGAAATACGATCAGGATTTAAAAATCTTTCAAAAATAAGATTAAATTTTATTGGGTCAACATCTGTAATTAAAAGACACCATGCTACTAAAGAGCCTGCACCAGATCCTCTTCCAGGCCCCACTGGGATATCATTTTTTTTTGCCCATATTATATAATCAGAAACAATTAAGAAATAACTGGAATATTTCATTTGTATAATAATATCTAGTTCATGATCTAATCTATCTTTATAAAGTAAAAATTTTTCATTTTTAAAAAGATCCGCATCCTGTATTTTAAAAATATCTTTAAATTTTTTTTTTAATCCATCTAAAGAATTTTTTTTTAATATCTCATCTGCATTTCCACCTTTATCTGAACTAATGTCAGGTAATATGGGTTTTGAAAAATGTGGTCGAAAGTTACAACGATAAGGAAAATTATAATTATTTTCTAACGCCTCAGGTAGATCAGAAAATAATTCTGACATCTCAGAATTTTCTTTAAGATAGTGTTGATTTGAGTATTTAATTCTATTTTTCTCATTTACATAAGTTTTATTTTTAATACAGATTAATGCATCATGAGCCTCATACATGTCTTTGTTTGAGTAAAAGACTTCATTAGTGGCTATTATTGATATTTCTAAATTTAAAGATTGCGAGAGATTAAACTTTTCAAATGAAATTTCATTTTGATCTCCATGACGTTGAATTTCTATATAAAATTTATCACCATATTTTTGTTTTAGTTTAGAGTATAATTTTTCAATTTCTGAAAATTTTCCTTTATTGAATAATTGACCGACTAACCCATTTATTGTTCCTGAAAAAATGGCAACTCCCTCATAATTCTTTAACAATTCCTCAAAATTTAGATGAGGATCGGAGGTTCCATCGTTATTAAGATATGATAATGAAGATAATTCAATTATTCTTTTATATCCAATTTCATTTAATGCGAATAGTGGTAATAAACCAATAGTATCATCTAATTTAAAATTGATCTGAGTACCAATAATTGGTTGAGTTCCAACTTTAGATATTTTTTCGGCAAATTCTAAGGCACCACATAAATTCGATGTATCACATAAAGCTAGAGATCTAATTTTTTTTTCTTTAGATATTTCTTTTAAGTCATCAATTTTTATTGCTCCTTCACATATTGAAAATTGAGAGTGTATTTTTAGATGATTAAAGTTTTGAATTTGAGACTCAGCCATTAATGGTTTTTATATTACCATCAACTATTTCCAATAAGCAATCCGACTTATTAGCAAAAAATCTATTATGAGTTGCAAATATTATTATTCTATCAGGCTTTATCTGTTTTTTTAAAAGCTCAAAAATTCCTTTTGCAGTTTCAATATCTAAACTTCCAGTTGGCTCATCTGCAAGTATAATTTGTGGATTGTTTATCAAAGCTCTGGCAATCGATACCCTTTGTTTCTCACCCCCAGATAATTGTGAGGGATAGTGATTAAATCTTTTTGTTAGACCAACTTTTTTGAGCATTATTTTTGATATATTTAAAGCCTCTTCTTTATTTTTACCGCTTGCTAAACTAGCTAGGGTTAAGTTTTCTATTGCTGTGAAATCAGAAAGAAGGTTATCTTGTTGATAGATTATCCCGATTTTATTAGCTCTTAATAGATCATTTTTTTTATAATTGTTTGGATCAATCTTTTTATTATCAATAATTATAGATCCTGAACTAGGTCGATCTATTAAGGATAATAAATTTAATAAAGTTGATTTGCCTGAGCCTGAGGGTCCCATTAGGGAATAAATTTTTCCAGATTTAAATTTATATGAAATTTTTTTTAAAACATTTATCCTTTTTAAACTTAAAAAACTTTTATTAATTTTTGATAGCTGAATTAAATTACTCATATTTTAACGCTTTTATTGGATCTAGTTTGGCCGCCTTCATAGCTGGAAATATGGATACAATTATTGTTATAAAAATTGAACACAATGAAATAATAAAAATGGAAGATGGGTTTATTTCAGACGGCATCGTGCTTAAGAAATATATTTCCTCAGGAAATAAACTTATGTTAAAAACATCACTTAAAAACTTTCTAACATTTTCAACATACATAGAAAATGTAACTCCTAATATTATTCCAAACAATGTAGCAGATGTACCTATAGTTACCCCAACTAAAAAAAATATCTTTATAATAGATTTATTCAATACACCAATAGATTTTAAAATAGCAATATCTCTAGTTTTATTTTTTACCAATATCGTCAAGCCTGAAATAATATTAAAAGCAGCAACAATAATTATGAGAGATAATATTATAAACATCACATTTCGTTCTACTTTTAAAGCTGAGAATAAAGAACTGTTAGTATCAGCCCAACTATACACAAAATCATTAGGGAATATTTTTTGAACAATCTCTTTTTGATTTTCAATATTTTGTGGATCCTTTAAATAAACTTCTAACTTTCTGTCTTCTTTTGAAAGATTCATAAATTCATCTAAAGTGTCAATATTGATAAATGCTACATTATTATCGAAATCTGCTAAGCCACTTTCAAACAATGAAACAATAGTAAAAGATTTTTTCTTTGGGATACTGCCAATTATTGTATCTACACCTGATGATGACATTATTGATACATCATCACCGAGCTTAAGATTCAGCGTAAAACTTAACTCCTTCCCTAAAGAAATATAATTACCGGTTAAGTTACTTTTATTCCCAACAAATGTTTTATCTTTTATTATCTTTAGTTTAGGAAAATCTTTTCTTGAATAACCTCTCAAAATAATACCTTTTGAGGTGTCTTTTTTAATAATTATTGCTTCTCCTGAGTTGCTTAATATCATTTCACTCGCGATAAGATTGAGATTAGTATTCTTTAATTTATCAATTTGAATTTGATTTTCATAAGTATCAACAGTTATATGAGCATTAAAACCAACTATCTTATTTATTAATTCCGATCTAAATCCATTCATTACTGACATAACAATAATTAGGACTGCAACACCTAGGCTTATTCCAATAAATGAAAAGATAGATATAACATTTAAAAAGCCGTCTTTTTTTCTAGCTTTTAAATATCTAAATGTAATTTCTTTTTCTAAAGTTGAAATCAATTGTGAGCTTTTTGTTTATTAATAATCTTAATAATTTCTTTTAAATTAATTTTTTGAGTTTCTTTGTTTATTTCTTTAAATTCAAATAAATCACCTTCAGTTTGTTTTCCAATAATTATTTGATATGGAGCTCCAATTAAATTCATTTTTTTTATTTTTGAGGATAAGTTCTCATCAGTATCATCAATAATCGCATCGATATTATTTTGATTTAACTCAAGACTTATTTTGTTTGCTTTATCAAGTGCAGATGTATCATTTTTATTAATCATAGGAATTATTGCAATATCATATGGTGCAACAGAAATTGGCCATTTCATGATTTCATTTTTTTCATCATATTTTGCCTCTATAATTGCTCCTACTAATCTTGAAACTCCTATTCCATAAGAACCCATTTTTACATAGTCTTTTTTACCCCCAGGTAAATCGACTGCTGCTTCCATTGGTTTGGAATATTTGTCTCCAAAATAAAAAATATGACCAACCTCTATACCTTTCGTTTTCAATCTATTTTTCTCTAAAACTTTTTCATTAAACTCATCTTCTTTAAATTTATCATCAGTAACTGAGTAAAATTTTTCATATTGATTTCTCAATTCAAGTAGGGATTTAACATCAAGTTTTGTTCCTTCAAAATTCAAGTCAAATATTCTTTTATCTGCATAAATTTTACTCTCTCCAGTTTCTGCTAGGATAATAAATTCATGGGAAAGATTTCCACCAATCGGTCCTGTATCGGCTGCCATTGGAATAGCTGTAAGATCTAATCTTTTAAAAGTTTTTAAATAAGATAAGAAAAATTTATTATAAGAAAACAATGCATCTTCATCTGTAACATCAAAAGAATATGCATCCTTCATGTAGAATTCCCGACATCGCATAATTCCAAATCTTGGTCTGATTTCATCTCTAAATTTCCATTGAATATGATAAAGAAGTTGAGGTAATGATTTATATGATTTTAGAGAAGATCTGAAAATATCAGTTACTAATTCCTCGTTTGTTGGTCCGTAAAGCATTTCTCTATCTTGACGATCTTTTATTCGTAACATTTCTTCACCATAATCCTCATAACGTCCACTCTCTTTCCAAATCTCACTGGATTGTATTGTGGGCATTAATATTTCTTGTGCACCTATTTTGTTTTGCTCTTCTCTGACAATTGTTTCAATTTTTTTCATTACTTTAAAACCAAGGGGCAACCAAGAGTATATGCCTGCTGAAGATTGTTTTATCATTCCAACTCTTAACATTAGCTGGTGAGACTTTATTTTTGCTTCTGAGGGGTTATTTTTTAAAATAGGAATAAAAGATTTAGAAATATGCATGTTAAATGATTATATTTCTTAAATTTAAATATTCAAATTTCATTAATAAATAAATGGCTATGAATATAATTGTTGTTATTCCAGTACAATAAATGAATTTTTTTAACATTTTAGGATTTTCTGGTGAACCCGGATCTTCACCATCTACTTTAACTATTTTTTTCCTTTCAACATCTATTGGTAAAATTGCAAAAAAAACAATCCACCAGATAATAATGTAGATTATAGCTAAGCCAGTTGGACTCATTAAATCCTTACTAAATTAATATTAGTATATGGTCTTTTTCCTGTTTTTTCTTTTGTAAATTTTCTACAAGCAATTTTAAGAGCGTCTATTAAATTACTTTCTTGCTGTCTGCTTCCAAGTTTAAAGGATCTTGTTGTTTTTTCAATTTCGTCTTCTAACCCATAAAGAAATTCATCTTTTTCATAAATGGGCAAACCTCTAAATGTTGTGACGGGGTTATTGTGTATATTTCCTTTAGGTGTAATTAATATAGTGACTTCCAAATATCCATTGCTACTTAAATTTTTTCTATCTTTGATTGATTGGGAATCCTCTTCCACACTTACATTTCCATCTAAATACAATCTTCCGCTAGGGGCTTTATCATATACCTCGGGTGCTTCACCAGGGAATAGCTTAACTATATCACCATTTTCAACTTGAACCGGATGAGGTACTTGCATTTCTTTAGCAAAATTTATGTGTTCTATCATGTGTCTGTGCTCTCCATGAACAGGGATTACACATTTTGGTTTAACCCATTGATACATGTCTTTAAGATCCTCACGATTTGGATGTCCAGAGACGTGTATAAATTCTGTTTCTTCTGAGATAACCTCAATTCCATCTTTGACTAACTGATTGTGTAATTTATAGAGTTTTTTTTCATTTCCTGGAATTATCTTTGATGAGAAGATTACTGCATCACCTTTTTCAATAAAAACATCAGGATGTGTGTAATTTGATATCCTCATCATTGCACCCATTGGTTCACCTTGGCTTCCTGTGCACAAATAAACTATTTTTTCTCTAGCAAAATTTTTAGCTTCTCTTGGATCAATTGGATCAATGGTATTTTGTAAATATCCACATTGTCTTGCTGCCTTATAAATTCTATGCATAGATCTTCCAACTAGTGAAATTTGTCTTCCAGTTTGTTCAGCACAATAAAAGGCTGTCTCCATTCTAGCAACGTTTGAAGCAAAAGACGTTACAATAATTCTTTTTTTTAATCGACCCATTATATTTAATAAATTTTTTCTTACATCTAACTCTGAGCCTGATCTGCCAGCACTAAAGACATTTGTAGAGTCACAAATCATTGCTAATACACCTTCATCACCTATTTCTTTTAATCTTTTTGCATTTATTTCGTCACCTATTAAAGGATTTGGGTCAACTTTCCAGTCACCAGTATGTAAAACCACACCTGCGGGAGTTTTAATTCTTAATCCATTGGGTTCTAAAATAGAATGGGTTAAAGTAATGTACTCGATTTCAAAATCTTCCAATAGCACATTTCCATTTAACTCAACTATCTGTAAATCTTTTGTTATATCGATGTGTTTTTCTTTAAATTTTTCCTTAATTAATACAGCGGTAAACGGAGTTGCAAAAATCTTACATTTTAATTTTGGCCATAAATGCGCAATTGCTCCAATATGATCTTCGTGTGCGTGTGTTAATATTATTCCTAATAAATTATCTTTTCTTTCAACAATAAATCCAGGATCTGGATATATAAGATCAATGCCTGGTATTGTATCATCAGCAAAAGTTACTCCAATATCTACCATTATCCATTTATGATTTCCAGGCTCACCATAGCCAAAAAGATTCATGTTCATTCCAATTTCACCTGAACCTCCTAGTGGACAAAATAATAATTCTTTTTTCATTTATTTAATTAATTTAGCAATTTTAATTAATCCTTTAATTGTGATATCTTTATTTTGTATTACACGAGTCTTTAAAGATTTTCTAAACAAATCAGAGTAACCACCAGTAATTACAAGTTTGAAAGATTTTCTAGTTTCTTTCTTAATCAAATTAATAATATTGTCAATTAGTCCTATATAGCCCCAAAAAAAACCTGAACGGACTGCCGAAATTGTGTTGTTGCCAACTATATTTTTTATCTTCTTTAAATCTATTTGGGGTATCAATGAGGCTTTGTCAGACAAAGTATCAAGCGATATTTTAACTCCAGGGGCTATTATGCCACCTCTATAATATTTTTTTTCAACTACATCAAATGTGGTGGCAGTACCAAAATCTAAAATTATAAAATTATCTTTACCATTTTGTAGACTAATTGCATTAGCTAAACGATCTGAACCAACCTGTTTATAATTAACTTTGATTTTAATTAATAAACTTAAATTAAGATTTTTAATTTCATAACATTTAATTTTAGTTTTTTTATGAAAATATTTTTTAATCAAATTAAAAGATTTTGGCACAACACTGCAAAAAAGGATTTTCTTTACTTTTTTAATATCTTTAATTAAAAATTTAATTTTTTTGTCCAAATTTTTATTATTGATATT
>CACDUM010000021.1:0-12847 GCA_902555965.1 uncultured Pelagibacteraceae bacterium
TTTGGATTGAGAATAAATCTTGATGATATTGAATTATCTCTGAATAAGATAGGTTATAAAGTTTTTTTAAATATTAATGATGAGAAAATTGATATTGTTTATGATCACAAATATAATGAAAATTCAATTAAAAATTATATTAGGAAAAAATACAATATTAATGAAAACTATATTTCATGTACTAAAAAAATAACAAAAAATATTTTTAAGTAAAATTGATTAATATGGAATTTATAAAATTTGAAAAACTTTATAATTTTAATCTCTCTGAAAAAAAGAGAATATTCGACGATAGAATTATGAAATTAATTAATTTTCATAAAAAAAAATCTAAAATTTTTAGTAAAATTATGTTTTACTCTAACACCAAATCTTTTAAAAAATTAGACGATATTCCACCTATACCTGTTACTGCATTTAAAAAACATGAATTATTAAGTGTGAAAAAACATAAGATTATAAAAACTTTACACTCGTCTGGTACATCAGGAAATTCTACCTCAAAAATTTTTTTAGACTCTAACAATTCTAAAAATCAAACCTGGGTATTATCCAAAATAATGGAAAGTATTTTTGGCAGTAAAAGATTGCCAATGCTTGTAATTGAAAAAGAGCCGAATTTCACTCGTATAAACAGAAATGAATTCAATGCGAGAATAGCTGCTGTTAATGGTTTTTCTATTTTTTCAAATAAAAGATTTTTTATATTTGATGAGAATAACAAGATTAACGAAAGTAATTTACTAAAATTTTTAAAAAAATATTGTAGACAAAAGTTTATAATATTTGGTTTTACAGATCAAATTTTTAATTGTTTTATAAAAAAAAAATTAGATAGAAAATATTCTAATTATCTTAAAAACGGAATTTTAGTTCATGGTGGTGGATGGAAAAAATTAGAAGGACTTAAGATAGATAACAAAACATTCAGAAAAAAAATTTATTCTAACTATAAAATAAAGAATATTTACAACTATTATGGTCTTATAGAACAAACTGGGTCAATTTTTATAGAGTGTCCAGAGTGCTTATCTTTAAAATGCTCAATTTTTTCTGACGTTATAATTAGAGATAAAAATCTTAAAATAGTTAAAAAAGATAATGAAGTTGGATTGTTACAAATTATGTCAACCGTGCCAACTAGTTATCCTGGTAATATAATTTTGACCGAGGATTTAGCAGAGTTCAAAAATAAAAAAAAATGTAGTAGATGCAAAAATTTTAAAGGTAAAAGATTTATAATACATGGCAGAATGAAAAATTCTGAAATAAGGGGATGTGCAAATACTTAATGAATATTTTCAAAAATGTTAAAATTCTAGCAGGAAACAATAAGTTAAGTGATTATTCATTCAAACCTTTTGATAAAAGAATAATCAATTTTTTTGCATTATTGTCGAAAAATATTCAAATCAATAAATCAGCAAAAAATTATACTGATGTTTTAAGTTTTGCTTTTTTTTGTCGTGAGAGAAACTTAATTAATTTAAAAAAAAATTACTCTAATTCAAATATTAGAAAAGGACTAGGTATAAGTTTTCATATCACTCCATCCAATATCCCTACAAATTTTGCATACTCTCTTATATTTGGATTATTGAGTGGAAATTGTAATATAGTAAAAGTTCCATCCAGAAATTTCCCTCAGATTGACATAATCTGTAAAGAAATAAAAAGGACTTTGAGTAAATTTCCAAAATTAAGAGACCATATCAAAATAATCAAATACTCAAGAAATGAGGAATTTACAAAGAATATATCACTTATATCAGATGCGAGACTCATTTGGGGAGGAAACAAAACAATTGAAGAGGCTAAAAGTTTTAAAACTAAACCCAATAATAGAGATTTGTATTTTGCTGATAAAAACTCATTCTGTATAATCAATTACGACGAATATAAAAAACTAACAAACAACCAAATTAAGCTATTAGCACTAAATTTTTATAACGATACTTATCTGGTTGACCAAAATGCCTGTTCATCTCCCCATGTAATATTTTGGTTAAGCAAAAAAAAAATTGAGAATAAAGTTAAGGAAAAATTCTGGATGTATCTAAATGATTTGATTGAAAAAAAATATGAGTTTGATTTTTCAGCAAGTTATTTTAAATATGATAGATCTATAGATGATTATTTAAGCAAGAAAAATATTAAAATTACTAATAATTCAAATATATACAGAGTCCAGTTTAGTACAGACGACATAAAAAGTTTAGATACTATGAAAGCAAAGTGGGGTTACTTTTATGAAACAAATATAAATAATATTAAAGAATTATTTAAATATTCAAATGACTCAACTCAAACCTTATCATATTATGGTTTTGAACAAGAATATTTAAAAGACCTTTTATTAAAAAGTACTTACAAAGGCATAGATAGGGCAGTTAAAATAGGTCAAACACTTAACATTAGTCTATTTTGGGATGGTTACGATATAATTTCAAATTTAACAAAAGTAAGAGATGTCAGTTAATAAAAAGAAATACCTAACTTTGGATAAAAAATTGATTCTTGAATTTCAGAAAAATAAACCACCTTATTTAATGATTGATTTTGCAACTGAGGTAGTTCCTGGTAAAAGTGCAAAAGGTTATAAAGATTTAGGTAATAACGAATGGTTTTTTGAAGTTCATTGGGAAGGCGATCCTAATATGCCTGGTATGCTTCAAATTGAAGCCTTAGTTCAAATGTCTGCCTTGTCAATACTTACTTTACCTGGAAATAAAGGTAAGGTTATGTATCTCGTAAATGCAAATAGCTTAAAATTTTTTAAAAAAGTACTACCTAACAATAAATATTGTATTGAAACTAATGTTAAAAGCTTTAAAAGAGGGATTGCATTATGTGAAGGTAAAGGTTTCGTTAACAATGAGATAGTTAGCAAAGCAGAATTTTCTCTTGCCTTGCTTGATGATTTGAAGATAAATAAGATTAAAAATATATAACCAATGCCTATAGCATCATCATTATTAAATAAACCTCGACTTGTAAAAAAGTTAAGAGACTTTTATGACTATGTTAATAAAAATGATGGCAAAGTAGGGACAAAAACCAGAGGGATAGATTTAAACTTTAATAATGCATGTAACTTAAGGTGCAAGTATTGTTTCACAAACTCTCCAAAAGGGGATCATGTAAAAGAATATTTAGATATAGGAGCTATAAGAAGACTTGCTGATGAAGCAGATGAGTTGGGTTATTTTGAATTTGATCTACAGGGGGGAGAATTATTATTGCAACCTAAAAAATTATTTGAAGTCCTTGAGGCAATAAAGCCTGAGAGGTTTTATATGTATTTGACCACCAATGGGTACTATTTGGATGAATCTATGGCAAAAAAATTAGCAGAATATAAAGTAAGTCGGGTTTCGGTCAGTATAGACAGCATGGATGAAAAGATACATGATGAAATACGTGGAAGAAAAGAATCATGGAAAAGAGCAATAGCAGCATTAGAACATGTTAAAAATGCTGGAATGGATCCTTATTTAAACATTACAGTGGGTCACTACAATGCCAACACACAACATTTTAAAGAGCTTTTGGATTATTCAAAAAATAAAAGATATAGAACACTTTTAAATGTAGCTGTTCCATCGGGTATGTGGCAAAATGCTGAGGGAATAATATGTGATGATAAAGATAGAGAATATTTAAGAAAAATTAGAAAAGAATATAAAAATTTAGTTAGAAATATTTGGAATCCGTTTGATAAAAATCATGAAAAAATTCTTGGCTGCACAACAGTAAATCGAGTTTATATAACACCAATAGGTGATGTATTAGTTTGTCCTTATGTGCATATTAAGATTGGTAATATTTTCGAAAAATCACTTAAAGAAATTATAGATCATGGTTTTAGCATCAAATATTTTAGAAATCACAGCAATCTTTGTCTAGCTGGTGAGGATAAAGAATTCATTAGTAAATTTATGACAAAAAGTGGTCAGTCTATTTTTAAACCAGCTTTGGCGAAGGATATCTTTAACAAAGAAGATTTTATTACTTAATGCAACTAGCTAATAAAGTTGCTGTAGTTACAGGTGCTTCAGGGGATTTAGGAAAGAAAATATTACAAAAATTTTCTGAAGAAGGTGCAAATATTTATGCATTAGTAAGAGACATTAATAATGATTCTTTTAATGATTTTACAAAAAAATTATCATTTAAATTTAAAAATAAAATTAAGATAATTTATTTAGATTTAGAAAAAGAGGAAACGATTAAAGAATCATTTGAAATTATTAAAACTGAAAATAGTCATATTGATATATTGATAAATAATGCGGGAATTCTTGAAAATAGTTTATTTCAGATGACTACAAGAAAAATTCTTAGAAAAATTTTTGATATTAATTTTTTTTCACAATTTTTTTTAACTCAAATATATTTAAAACTTTTAAACAATTCAAAAAATGGAAGTATAGTCTTTGTTTCGTCAAATTCTTCTGTTGATAATCCGATTGGGAGAGTAGCTTATTCATCATCTAAAGCAGCAATAAATAGTTTGACTGTAACATTATCTAGAGAAAGTGGTGTAAAAAATTTAAGAGTTAACGCAGTTTTGCCCGGTTTAACAAATACTAAAATGGCAAATAACTTCACAAAAAAAGAGGCTATAAATGAATATATAAATGATGTCTCTCTAAAAAGAGTCGCTGAACCTGATGAAATATCAAATGTTATTACTTTTTTATCTAGTGATGATTCATCATTTATTAACGGACAATTAATTAAAGTAGATGGTGGGAGATAAAAAATGGAGTTTAAGGAAAAAGAGGCTCTAGATTTTTCATACAAAATTAGAAAAAAAATTCTTGAAATGTCCTTTAATGCGGGAGCAGCAAGTGCACATATAGGTGGTGCTTTATCATGTGCAGATATTATTTCCGTTATTTTTTCAAATTTTTTGAATTTTAAAAAAGGAAACCCACTTTGGGAGAAAAGAGATCGTTTTATTTTAAGTAAAGGTCATGCTTGTTTAGCCTATTACACTGCTCTACATCAAATAGGTATGCTTGAGGATAGAGATTTACTTAGTTTTGAAAAAAATAATTCTGATTTAGCTGGTCATCCTGTAAGAAATTTAAAAAAAGGAATTGAATTTTCGACAGGTTCTCTTGGAATGGGTATATCAATTGCTGTAGGTCTGGGGATTGCATTTAAAAAAAAAAAAATAAAAAATAAAATTTTTGTTGTTGTTGGTGACGGTGAATGTAATGAGGGATCAAATTGGGAATCTTTAATGACAGCTGCACATTATCAATTAGATAATCTTATTATATTTATTGATAAAAACAATTTTCAGCAAACTGGTACTTGTGACGATATTTTAAGAACTGGTAATTTAAGTAAAAAGTTTGAATCATTTAATTGCTTTTCTCAAGAGATAGATGGTCATGATCACTTCCAGATTTATAAAGCAATTTCTAAAAATTTAAATGAACCTAGGCCAAACCTTATTGTAGCTAACACTACTAAAGGTAAAGGTATAGATTTGTTTGAAAATAAAAATGAATGGCATCACTCAGTTTTAAGCAAAAAAATTTATGAAGAAGCTTTGATAAACTTGGATAAAAATTATGGTTATTGAAGAAAAAAAACTCAAGATGATGTCCAGCATAGGTATGCGTGCCAGTTTTGGTTTGAATTGTCTTGAACTAATAAAAGATCATTCAGATTTAATAGTGCTAACTTCGGATGTTTCAACATCTGCTGGATTGGATAGGTTTAGAAAACAATATCCAAAAAATTTTATCGATGTCGGTATTTCTGAACAAAACCTAATTGGTGTAGCTACTGGACTTGCAACTGAGAATTTTAAGGTTATTACAACAACTTTTGCCCCATTTCAAACTTTAAGATGTTGTGAACAAATAAAAGTAAATCTTGGATATATGAAGTCTAAAGTTTTGATGGTAGGCCTGGCTTCAGGACTAATTTTAGGAAATCTGGGATTTTCTCATTGTAGCATTGAAGAAATTGGTGTTCTAAGATCGATACCAAATTTAAAGATTGTTACTCCAGCAGATGCTTTAGAACTTAAAAAAGTATTAGAGTATTTTTTAAATTATGGAGACCAGTCAATGTATTTACGTTTGACTGGAGGTTCTAATATTGAACAAATTTATTCAGAAGATTATGACTTTACAATTGGAAAAGCAATTACATTAAGGCAAGGCAAAGATATTTGTTTTTTTTCTTGTGGAGCAATATTAAAAAATGTTATCAAAGCTTCAAATATACTTGAAGAAAAATATAAAATCACATCAAAAATTATCAACATGCATACTATAAAACCAATAGATCGAGATGTAATATTAAAGAATAAAAACTTTAAGTTACATGTTTGTGTTGAAGAACACAATACTATAGGTGGTTTGGCTAGCGCAATTAGTGAGGTAAAATGTCAAGAGGGAGTATTTGTTAAGCAGGTTAATCTGGGAGTGAATGATGAATATACTAAGAGTGGAAGCTACGATTATTTGTTAGATCATTACAATCTATCACCTGAAAAAATTGTACAAACTATTATGAAAAAATTGAATAATGACTAATATTGAAAAATACAAACTATCTTTTAAAGAATCATTATCTATTAAAGACAAAGATATAAGTGAAAAATTAGAATATAATGGAATACCAGAATGGGACTCTATTGGTCATATGACCTTAATGTCAAAACTAGAGGAGGAATTTGATATTAGTTTGGAAACAGATGATATCGTCGACTTCAGCTCTTTTAAAAAAGGTATTGAAATTTTAAAAAAATATAAAGTTAATATTTAACTAATTCCCAACTTGTTATAATCCAATCCAACATAAGGCATTTTCATTGGTGCTTTTTCATTTTTTAAGTATGGTATTTTCTTAAGTGGATTAAATCTCTCAGTAATTGTTATTCTAACTGATTTGTGATCTGAATTTTCATATCCACTATGAACTAATGATGAGAGAAAAATTATGCCATTACCCGCTTTTACTTTAAGATTTTTTATTTTTAAACCTTTAAGATATTTCTTGTTAATATGTGTATATTTTGAAGTCCAGGCTTTTTTGCCTAATGTAGGGTGTTCTAAACTATGCTTATAATATCCATTTTTATGAGATCTTTCGTAAATTTGCAATCCCCCAGTTTTTTGATTTGTGTCAAATAAGGGTATCCACAAAACTATGGTATCTCTAGCAAATTGATTTGTTTCTTGATGAGCATGGAGCAGTCTATCATTTGCGTTATCATGTGCATGTATAGCAGGTCTGCCTGAAAAAACTACTTTGGAAGAAAAAAACTTTTTAACAAAATTTACCATTTCTTTCTTATGTAAGTGTCCAAGTAAATCTATATTATATTTGCAAATATCGTACCAATTTCCCTTGAGCTTGTTATTAAATTTTTTTACTTCATAATATTTTTTTTGAAGATCTTTTTGATTGCTAGGATGAATATAATTTAACGTTTCAACTAAGGATTTTTTAATCTTTTCTAATTCTGATTTACTCAAATAATTTTTAAATTCATAATAACCGTTTTGTTGAAGTGATTTTTTTATTTTATTAAAATTCCACATATTTAAAAATGATTAATTATTTTTATTTGTAAACAGGATAAATATACTCATTTTTTTTATTTTTAAACAACTTTTTCATTATCTCATAGGCTTTAAATACATCAATAATTTGACAATTAATATTCATCAATTTTTTATATATTATTGCCTTCTTATTGACCAATATATTATCAAAAGAACTATCTATCTTAGTCCCTTTAACACCGGTTTCTAATTTTCTTGAAAAGACTATGGTTGAAACTTTTCTTCTTTTGCCATTTTTCTTACAAAAACCAGTAAATTTTTTTTTAAATCTATAACTTACTTTTGCTTCCTGCTCTGCAACATGAACAAAAGTAAAGCTATCTTTATAGTCAATATCAAAAAAAATATTTTTAGCTTTTTTTTTAATTAAAAAATTAAAAATTGATTTTTTGCCAAAACTATCATCATTCTTAAGAGAACAAAGATATCTTTGATAAAAACCTCTTATCAAAAAAGAATATATAGGGTTATTTGATCTATAGAAACGATTTTTACCTATAAAATAGTTAGGTAAACTTCCACAAATTGATTTTGTTTTATTAAAATCAAAATTTTGTGTTTTACAAAATTCCCAACTATAAGCTGGAATTAAAAGTGTACCTTTTTTCCCAATTTTTGAAATAATTGCATCAATAAACATATCAAAATCAAAAGTTTTTTTTTTAGTTCTAGCTTTTAAAAAAATATTAAAAAAATTTGAATTTAATAATAAGATTTCACCTTTTTTGATGTCTAATTTCTCTGCAAAGTTTTTATAATTTAATAATTGACTCACTTAATTCATTGATTCTTAGCTACACTCGAAAATTTTTTTTGCTTGAGCTTGAAATACTCGCGTCTTTTTTGGTTAGCACTGCCGCCCGAATAAAGAACTTGAGTCGGATCATTTAATCTAACTGCTAAAAGATATTTTTCCTGGTCTGAAAGTTTTTTTATAAATCCATCTGATAAATATCTTTTATAGTTTAATAATTGATCATAACTTCTCTCTTTAATATTCAGCATTATAACTCTTCTTAGTTCACCTGTATAATTAGTTGCACCTGCGTGCCAAATATTCAAGTTAGCTACAACTATGGATCCAGCTTTCAATATAAGTCTTTTTTCATTCTTTAACTTTTTATGAATATCGATGTGGTCATCTGGCCAACCTAATTTTTTGTGACTTTTAGGTACAATTCTCATAGCTCCATTTTCAATTTTCGTGTCATCTAGAAATATAAAAGCAACTATTCCTGCATATTTATCATCTTTATTATTTCTAGCAAATCCATCAATATGAATGCTTTGATTTCCAAGTTTTTTTTTTGGATTTCTTAAATTAAGTCCACATATTTTTATTTCATTTTTAGTAACATATTGTGCTGCATCAAGAATTTCAGGTATCTTAATTAAACCTAGGAATTCTTTACCCTTAGAGACAAGTCCACCTAATCTATCTGCTCCACTCTCAAATTTTTTGCCTTTTTTAAAATATTCTTCTTTGCCTTCCCATCCACCTTTATCTTTTTCTTGTTTAATTAAATCTGCTGATTTTTTTTTCAATTTTTCTAAATTTTTCAACATATAATCTGATTTCTCAATTACGATAAAACCATTGTGATCAAGATTATAATAGTCTTTCTTAGTTAGTTTTGATTTTGCTATTATAGTTTTTAAGATATTCATATTTGGAAGTAAATTTAATACATAAACTAAGTTTTTTTTCTACTATAAGTATTCCAAAGGTTATTTGTACCTGGAATGCATTCATATTTATTTATAAAATTTTTCACTCTATAATAATCTCTTTTTTGATCTATTGTAAATGAGAAATTCCTTTTCAAGAATTTATAATTTCCAAAAGAATTAAACTTTCTTATTTTTGCAATTATCTTTTTATTAAAAAAAAACCATGTGGGAAATTGTAACATATCTCTTTTAAAATAGAGTTCTTTCTCAAATAATTTTTTTGAATAAAAAGCCTCCAATGAAATCCCTTTGGGAAACGAGCTTTTTATTTTCCAATTTTTCGAATGCACCATTGATCTTGTTGAAAGATAGTGAATTCTTTTTTTTAAAAAAGTTTCTATAAATTTATCAATTAAAAAAGGATCTATTAATGGATTATCACCTGTAAGTCTGAGAATTGGAAAATTTTTTTTGTTTTTAAATTTTAAATACCTAAAAAAAACATTTTCCTCAGGTCCAATTATAATATTAACTTTATAGTTTTTCTTTATATATCTGATCAAGGATTTATTATTTTTTGCTTCTGATGTTAATATATAAATATTTTTATTGTTAAAATATTTTGACTTAAGAAGATTTTTAATTACATAATCTATTAAATTATAATTTTTATAAAGTTTTTTTAAAGATTTTCCAGGAAGTCTTTTTGAGCCCATGCGGGCCTCAATCACACCAATAATTTTTTTTTCAACCATAAATCTCTATGCTTAACAATTTGATGCTTTTGAACTTTTCTTCTCAACTTAAGTCCAATTATATTCTGAGTATCTTCTAATTTTACTGCCCGTGAATCATATGGTCTCAATGACATAACATTGTCTTTTGTAATTATGTGCCCTTTATTAAGAAAAGATGTAAAATATAAACTTCTACGTAATGTCTTCTTTGAGTATCTCTCACACTCAAAATCTTTTTCTCTTATACTTCCAATCATTTTTAACGAATCTTTTATTTGTGTTATCATTTCAGCTAATTCGTATCGATCAATTGAAAGAGAATAATCTCCAGCAAGTTTTGTTTTTTTTGGCATAAAGTGTTTTTCAATTATTTGAGCACCCAATATTGCTGCATTAATTGAGGTTCTTATTCCCGGAACATGATCAGAATATCCAGTAATAACTTTATATTTTTCTTTTAAAAAATTTATATTTACTAAATTTGCATCAGATGGTTTGGTAGGATACGCTGAAATACAATGTAAAATTGCTACATTTTTTTTTGAAAAAAAAGTTAATGCTTTTTTGATCTCGTTTTGATTTGACATTCCGGTAGATAGAACAACCATTTTTTTGGTTTTTGCGATCGCCTTTAATAAACCTAAATTATTTATATCACCAGATGCAACCTTAAAAAAATCAACAAAATTTTTTAATTTAGATACGTAGATGGCATCAAAGGGGGATACTGCGAATCCAATATTAATTTTTTTTGCGTATTTCGAAAGTTTTTTTATTAGTTCAACAGTAACTTTTACCTTTTTAAATCTTTGATATTGAAATTTTAATTTTTTATCTTTAACATGCTTGTAGATCTTTAATTTTTTGTTAACTAAATTATTTTCATCAAAAACTTGAAATTTTACACAATCTGCACCAGCTTTTTTAGCTTGTAAGATAGATTCAAAACATAATTTATCATTTCCAAGATGATTACTCCCAACTTCAGCGATAATGTAGGGTATTTTTTTTTTTATTTTTAACAATTATACTATCCTAAATTCCATTTTATTCCATTTTCAGGATCCAGTGTTTCTAAATTAACTTTATTCTTATGTTTTTTTACTACTTTATAAATTTTATCTATCTCAATTTCGTTAAACTCAATTGGTTTAAGGCCTAGAGAAATTAATGATGTATTTTTTGGGTTGTAATAATGATTCTCTTCCTCAATTCTTGGGTTTTTATAATATGAAATGGCACATTTTAAATTATTTTTATCGCCATACTTTTTAATTTTATCAGCCATTTCATTTAAAGTGCAAAAATCTGTGAATTGATTAAAAACTCTAAATTCCCCTTTTTTGGCAGGATTGTCAGAAGCTATTTGCACACAATTGATAGTATCTTGTATATTCAAGAATGCTCTTTTTTGCGTCCCTTTACCATAAACACTCATTGGTTTTTGAACAGTCATCTGGGTAATAAATCTATTAATTATTGTTCCAAAAATTGAATCATAATGAAATGCTGTAGATAAATTTTCAAAATCTAAATCGATTTCTTTAGTGGTAATACCATATACAAAACCTTGGTTTAAATCTGTACATCGCAGGCCCCAAATTCTGCATGTAAACTCTATATTCGCACTATCATGTACTTTTGAAAGGTGATAAAAACTACCAGGTTTTTTTGGATACAAAACTCTATCTTCCCTTCCATTATGATTAACTTTTAACCAACCTTCCTCTATATCAATATTTGGTGTGCCATACTCACCCATTGTTCCTAATTTAACTAAATGAGCATCTGGACAGTATTTTTTTATTGCGAATAATAAATTTAAGTTACCTATAATATTGTTATGTTGAGTAAAGACAGCTTTTTCTCTATCTGCCATTGAATACGGTGCTGAAGGTTGTTCCGCGTAATGGATAATTGTTTCAGGTCTAAAATCAGATAAAATTTCACATAATGTTTTATAATTTAAAAGGTCTGTAACAAGATAATTTATGTGATTTTTTTGATTTTTGTTCCAAATTTTTATTCTATCTTGAAAAAACTTTACTGAATTTATGGGCTCTATTCCATATTCACTTTCAATTTTTCGTTTTGATAAGTTATCTACTGCAAAAACGTTGTGTCCCAAATTTGAAAAATGTATAGCAGTTGGCCATCCTAAATATCCATCAGCACCTAAGATTAATATTTTCATTTTTTAAATCTTTTATACCAATTATAAGTTAACTCCAAATTTTTCATTAATTTTTTTTTTATTTTAATTAATGGTTTTTTATAAATATGGTCATCATAACCTTCCGGTGTTTTAATATATCTAAATTTATTATTCTTTTTAGAAATAACATCTAGACATCTTTTAAGATCGATTATTCTCAGAAATTGGTTGGTATTTATATTTACTTCAGTTTTTTTTGATTTTAAAAATAGCTCTTTAATCAAGGCTGAACATACGTCCTCGACAAAAATAAAGTCCCTTTTTTGAAGACCATTACTATGAATTTCCAAAGATTTTTTTGAGATCATTCTTCTTATAAAACTATGCACAACACTATTTTTGTGAGCTGAATAAGGCCCAAACACATTGGATAGTTTACAGTTTATAATATTCATTTTTTTTATTTTTGAATAAGTGTAGCCGTACATTTCGCAAATTACTTTTGTCAGACCATAAATACTTGGATTGTATTTAAAATTATCTACACCCATTGATGATGCAATAAGAATTTTTTCAACATTATATTTGAGTGAAAGATTTAAAATATTAACAGTAGCTCTCACGTTATTGTTGAATGCAATATCAGGTGAATTGTGACAATTTACAAAACCAGGTAATGCTGCTAA
>CACDUM010000022.1:0-6596 GCA_902555965.1 uncultured Pelagibacteraceae bacterium
TATCAATTTTTTAGGAGAGGTGGCCGAGTGGTTGAAGGCGCACGCTTGGAAAGCGTGTAAAGGGGCAACTCTTTCATGGGTTCGAATCCCATTCTCTCCGCCATAAATAATCTTTATTTTATGCGGTCAATTTGACATTTTTTGTTAATTGATAAAATTATTAAATGAGCAATTTAGTGTAAAAAATGATATAATTAATTTTTCCATAAAATAAAAAATGGCGACATTAAATAAATATCAAGCAGACTCAATTAAAGTTCTTAAAGGTCTAGAAGCAGTAAGGAAAAGACCTGGAATGTATATTGGTGATACAGACGATGGCACAGGTCTCCATCACATGGTTTATGAAGTTGTTGACAACTCAATAGACGAAGCATTAGCAGGTTATTGTAAAAATATTGATGTTATGATGAATGCTGATGGCACAATTACTGTTAAAGATGATGGTAGAGGTATTCCTATAGATATTCACAAAGGAGAAAAAAAATCTGCAGCAGAAGTAATAATGACCCAACTTCATGCCGGAGGTAAATTTGATCATGACTCATACAAAGTATCAGGAGGTCTGCACGGTGTTGGTGTATCAGTCGTTAATGCTCTTTCAGAAAAATTACAATTAGAAATCCATAGAGATGGACAAAAATATTTTATTGAGTTTAAAGAGGGAGATGCTAAATCGCCACTGAAAAAAATTGGGAAATCCAAAGAGACTGGTACTCAGATAACATTTTTACCTTCAAAGGAAATTTTTTCATCTATCAAATTTAGTCCAAATACACTTATAAAAAGAATGAGAGAATTAGCTTTCTTAAACAAAGGAATAAAAATTACATTCTCAGACCTTACAAATAAAAAAGAGAAGAAAACCATTTTTAAATTTGATGGTGGTGTAATAGAGTTTGTTAATTTTTTAGACGAAAAAAGAGAAAAATTGCAGAATAAAAATGGTAATGATTTATTTAAAAAGCCTATTTATATAGAGGGTAAAAAACAAAATGTAGAAATAGAGTGTTCTCTCAAATGGAATGCTTCCTATAGTGAAGATGTATTCCCATATACTAATAATATTCATCAAAAAGATGGTGGAACACACTTGCTTGGTTTTAGAAGTGCCTTGACAAGAGTTGTTAATAAATATGCGAACGAACATAACCTTTTAAAAAAAAACAAATTTACTATATCAGGTGATGATATTAAAGAAGGGTTAACTTGTGTGTTGTCAGCAAAAATCCCTGATCCTAAATTTTCATCTCAAACTAAAGATAAGCTTGTATCTTCAGAGGTGCGAATGATAGTTGAAAATATAGTTAACGAAAAGCTTTCTATATGGTTTGATCAAAATCCATCTATTGCTAAAATTATTTTAGCAAAGATTATTCAAGCTGCATTAGCTAGAGATGTTGCTCGAAAAGCAAGAGAAAGTGTAAGAAGGAAAGGTGCTCTAGAATTAAGTGGACTTCCTGGAAAGTTAGCCGATTGCCAAATTGGTAAACAAGAAGGAACGGAACTATTTATTGTAGAGGGAGACTCAGCTGGTGGATCAGCGAAACAAGGTAGAAACAGAGCTAATCAAGCTGTATTGCCTTTGAGAGGAAAAATCCTCAATACATACGTAGACGCAAACGATGGCAAGAAAAATGGCAATAGTAATAATGGTTCAGATCATAGAACAAAAGCTTTATCAAAAATGATTTCATCAAATGAAATTTTGACATTGATAAATGCTTTAGGATTAGATCCGAAATCTCAAGAAATAGATTTAAAAGATCTGAGATATGGTAAAGTTATAATTATGACGGATGCAGATGTTGACGGATCACACATAAGAGCTTTATTATTAACCTTTTTTAATAACAAACCATTTAATAAACTTATTGAAAATGGGCATGTTTATTTAGCACAGCCACCATTATTTAAAATTAATAAAGGATCCAAAGGAATTTATATCAAAGACGAAAAAGAGCTTGAACAATATATTATTAATAACAACAAAGATTTTAAAAAAATCAAAAAGGGATCAAAAGAATTTGATAGATTTATGGAGTCTGAAAAGTCGAAATTAAACATTCAAAGATTTAAAGGTTTGGGAGAAATGAATCCAGAGGAATTATGGAGTACAACATTAAATCCAGATACAAGAAACTTATTGCAAGTTCAGTACTCAAAAGATTTAAAAAAAGATCAAGTCTTGATTCATACACTCATGGGAAATGATGTTTCTTTAAGGAAAGATTTTATAGTATCTAACGCAATAAATGTGCAAAATTTAGATGTTTAAAAATGAAGTTTTTTGAAACTTCAAAACAATATTCTTTAAAAAAGTCAATTTACATAAATTTAAGGTGGATTGGTATTATAGGCCAATTGATATCAGTATATCTTGTGTATTTTTATTTTAATTTTGACTTCAACTTTATTTTCGCAAATTTATTTATTTCTATTGGAGTAATTGGTAATTTATATTTAATTTTTGTTTACAAAAAAACGCAATTAACAGATAGGTCGGCGTTCATTCATCTACTAATTGATATAATTCAATTAAGTGGACTTATTTATTTGACTGGAGGTGTTAAAAATCCATTTATCATTTTTTTAATAATACCTAGTGTTTTTGCTTCTTCAAATTTAAGCTTTAGAACTAATTCATTGTTAGTATTATTAACTACCCTATCTATTTTGGGGTTAACTTTTATTTCAAAAGATCTACCCGAACCTTTGAATGATCATTTTCATGTTAGTAACTATTATATCTATGCGATACCTTTAGCCTTAATAATAGCTCTTCTTTTTTTGAATTATTTTGCAATTATATTTGGTGCAGAGAGCAAGTTAAGAAAAGATGCTTTAAATAAGATGGAAGAAATCATGGCCAAAGAGCATGAGATGTTATCTTTAGGTGGACAAGCTGCTGCTGCCGCACATTCATTAGGGACGCCCTTATCAACAATAAAGGTAATTACCCAGGAATTATCTAAACAATTAAAAGATCAAAAAGACGTTTCACAAGATATAGAACTCTTAGCAAGTCAGGTTGAAAGGTGTAATGAAATATTAAAAAGATTATCCTTAAATCCTGATCAGGAGGATGAATTTATTGATGAGGACTTATCAATGAGAGAATATTTAAGACAAATTATTTCATCATTTAAGGAAACAAGTAAAAAAGAATTTAGTCTTAATTTAGAACAAGATTTAAATTCAAAAAAAATTTATAAATCGATTGAAATTGTTTATGGCTTAAGAAATTTTATAGGTAATGCAAATAAGTTTAGTAAAAGCAGAGTTTTTATAAATTTGAAAAGCGATAATAACTTTACTGAAATTACCATTGAAGACGATGGTGATGGATATCCAAGCGATATTTTATCCAAGATTGGAGAACCTTATCTCAAATCAACTGATAAAAATAGTGGATTAGGTTTAGGATTATTCATAGGAAAGACTTTACTAGAAAAAAATTTTGCCATTGTTAATTGTTGGAATTCTCAAACAAGAAGCGGAGCTGAAGTGACAATAAAGTGGAAAAATAAAGATTTATTTAATCTTTAATGTAAATTTTTTTTACTTTTAAAAAGTTCACTCAATTGAGAAATCATGACATCTCCCAATTCATTTACATCTGTAATCTTTATCGCTCGATTATAGTATCTTGATACGTCATGGCCTATTCCAATCGCTAAAATTTCAGTTTCAGTTTTTTCTTCGATAAATTTTACAATTTTCTTTAAATGTTTTTCAAGAAAATCTCCTGAATTGACTGACAGAGTTGAGTCATCAACTGGTGCACCATCAGAAATTACCATTAATATTTTTCTTTCTTCTTTTCTTTTTTTTAATCGATTAAATGCCCAAGAAATTGCTTCTCCATCAATATTTTCTTTTAACAATCCCTCTTTTAACATTAAACCAAGATTATTTTTACATTGTCGCCAATGTGTGTCAGCCCCTTTATAAATTATGTGTCTTAAATCATTTAATCTCCCTGGTGTTTTTGGTTTACCCTCTTTATTCCAAAATTCTCTACTTTTTCCACCTTTCCAATTTTTTGTTGTGAAACCTAATATTTCAACTTTGACAGAACATCTTTCCAAGGTTCTTGATAAGATATCCGCACAAATTGCAGCAATCGTTATTGGTCGGCCTCTCATGGATCCAGAATTATCTATTAAAAGAGTAACGACAGTATCTTTAAAATCTAAATCTTTTTCTTTTTTAAAGGATAATGAATTATAAGGGTCCATTATTATTCTTGGTAATTTTGAACTATCTAATAACCCCTCCTCTAAATCAAACTCCCAAGCCCTATTTTGTTTTGCCAGAAGTTGTCTTTGAAGTTTGTTTGCGAGTTTAGTAATGACATCTTGAAAACCTATTAATTGTTGATCTAAAGTTTTTCTTAATTTTGAAGCTTCATCAGAATTTTCTAAATTTTCTGCTTTTGTTATTTCATCAAACTGGGTTGTAAAGATCTTATAGTCTGTATGTAAATCATTAATTGATTTTTTTTGAATAACTTGTTCGTTATTTTTTTGATCAGATTCACTATCAATTAGCTGCTCATCAAGTTTGTATTCATCTATGTCATATTCAGAGTCTAAGCTCGCTTCAGTCTCTTCATTGTCATTTTCATCTCTAGTGTCATCTGAATTGTTGTCTTGATCATCATTAGAAGGATTATTTTGACCATCATCTTGGTTTTCTTCCCTGGTTTCTTCATTGTCGTCATTTTTAAAAATATCCATTTCTTGTAATATTTCTGAAAACTTTGAGGAATATTCATTTTGATATTCTAAGTTTTCTTTTAAAAATTCAATGTGTTTATTCATTACTTTATCGAAGTCTTTTTCCCAAAAATTTAACATATTATTGGTTAAGTCATTTAATTCGACGTTTAGAAATTTCTTTAACATATATAATTCAAAAGCTTCCACTACTGGAACATCTTCTTTTGAATTTAATTGGTCTTTTCTTTTTAATTGGATTATTTGATCATAATTTTCCTTAAGATTTTTTGCTATACCTTTCAACATTTCTGAGCCAAGGCATTCATATCTTACTTTTTCTGCGATAGAATAAAGAGACTTATATGAAGAATTTAAAGGTAAATTCTTTTTATAAATCTCATCATTTGAAAATTTTTTTTTTAAAGCAGATGAGTCAGACTCTGCTCTAGCTTTAATGAAATCTCTTTTCGAGTTAAGATTTTCAATATCAACAAAATTCAAATCTTTTTTGTTTTTTTCATCAATATTTTTAAGATAGATATCATCAGAAATCACTCTTGCTGTTGAAGCTAAAGCTTGCTTAAGTTTTTCTCTTAAGTTTTCAGCCTTATTATTTTTCATTTAAATTTGAATATTTACTAGTGACTCTGGTAGTTCTTCCCCAAAACATCTTTGATAGTATTCAGCAATTGTATTTTTTTCAATTTCATCACATTTATTTAAAAAAGTGACTCTAAATGCATATCCTACATCTTTAAAAATTTCTGCATTTTCAGCCCAATGTAATACAGTCCTCGGACTCATTACAGTACTTATATCACCAGCTATAAATCCTTTTCGAGTTAAGGATGCAACTTTTATCATATTTGAAACTTTCTCTTTTCCTTTGGGATTATTTAAAGATTTATTTTTAGCTAGTATAATGTCCATTTCTTTATCTAGACTGAGGTAATTTAGTGTTGTTACAATATTCCATCTATCCATTTGACCTTGATTGATTTGTTGTGTTCCATGATAAAGTCCAGTTGTATCCCCTAAACCGACTGTATTTGATGTAGCAAATAATCTAAAAAATTTATTTTGCTTTATGACCTTATTTTTGTCTAAGAGTGTAAAGTTACCTTCAGCTTCAAGAACTCTTTGAATAACAAACATTACATCAGGTCTTCCAGCGTCATACTCATCAAAAACTAAAGCTACTGGATTTTGAATTGACCATGGTAAAATACCTTCATTAAATTGTGTAACCTGTTTTCCGTCTTTAAGGACGATTGCATCTTTACCAATCAGATCTATTCTGCTGATGTGACTATCTAAGTTTACTCTTATACAGGGCCAATTTAATCTAGCAGCAATTTGTTCTATATGTGTAGATTTTCCTGTACCATGATAACCTTGCACTAGAACTCTTTTATTGTGTGCAAATCCAGAGACAATTGCAAGTGTAGTGTCTCTATCAAATTTATAATTTTTATCTATTTCTGGGACATATTCGCTTTTTTCAGAGAATGCGTCTACTTCCATCTCAGAATCAATCCCAAATGATTGTTTTAATGAAATTTTAATATCTGGCTGAATGTTAAGATTGGGTGTCAATTTTTTTCCTATATGTGTTTTTTAGTTGCGTGTAAGCTAAAGTAATTAACTTTAGTTTTTCTTCATATTTTTTATTTCCGGCATTCATATCAGGGTGAAATTTTTTGACAAGTGTTTTGAATTTTTCTTGAACTTTTTTCCATTTTAAACCTACAGAAACACCTAATATACTAAAGGCTTTAATATCTTTATGATCAAATTTAAATTGACGCATATGATTGAACTCACTTTTAAATTTATCATTATCCATTTCATCTTTTAAAGTGTTATTCCATA
>CACDUM010000023.1:0-6423 GCA_902555965.1 uncultured Pelagibacteraceae bacterium
TGGTGAAAAAATTAAATTAAAATCTAAAGATAAGTGTTATGTTATTTTCTCTGCACCACAAAATGACATGTTGGTAAGTGAACAAAATCCATCTGGTGATTTAATATTATTTATAAAAAGAGCTAAAATTACAAATGATAAAGAATTATCAATAATTCCTGACCCCGTGTTTGAGCCACATTACGAAAAAAATATTGATAGACAAACTGCTATTTCTTTTCAAGTTAAAGAAGGTGATTACATTCAAATTATTAGTCCAGCAGGTAGACAATGCTCTGACTTTGTTGCATTTGATACAAGAAAACTTGATAAAAAAATTGAAAAAGGACTTGATTGGCAAACCACACGAACCTTCATGGGTAACACTTTTCCTGGACCAGGATTGTTCTCAAAATTTTATGACACAGATCATGAACCTTTAGTTGAAGTAATTAGAGATACAGTTGGGAAACATGATACTTTTAATTTAGCTTGCACATCAAAATATTATGAGGATGCAGGTTATTTTGGTCATCCAAATTGCTCTGATAATCTAAATAATGCCATGGCCGAATATGGAGTTGAAAAACAAAAAGGTTGGCAAGCAATTAATTTATTTTTTAACACCTCAGCAACTGGTTTAAATTCTGTTATTTCTGATGAATCATTTGCAAGACCTGGGGATTATGTAATGTTTAGAGCATTAAAAGATTTAACTATTGGAACGACGGCATGTCCAAGTGATATTGATGCATGTAATTCATGGAATCCCACAGATATTTTTGTTAGAACCTATGACAAAAAAAAAGAATTTTCAAAATCATTTGCTTTTAGAATGAAAACAGACTCTGAAAAAAAACTTACTAGAAATTCTGGTTTTTATGAAAGAACATCAAAATTGACTAGGAATTTTATTGATGCTAGAGGTTTTTGGCTTCCAAATGATTACACAAAACATGGTGTGGTAGAAGAATACAATGCGTGCAGAGAGAATGCTGTTTTAATCGATTTATCTTCATTGAGAAAATTTGAAATTATAGGTCCAGATGCTGAAGAATTAATGAATTATACTTTAACTAGAAATATTAAAAAACTTTCTGTTGGACAAATTGTTTATTCAGCAATGTGCTATGAAAATGGAATGATGTTCGATGATGGCACTTTATTTAGATTAAGTGAAACTGGATTTAGATGGATTTGCGGAGACGAGTATGCAGGAGAGTGGCTTAAAGAAGTTGCTCAAAAGAAAAAGTTCAAAGTAAATATAAAAAACTCAACAGATCAAATTAGCAATGTTTCCATTCAAGGGCCAAAAAGTAGAGAAATTTTAAAAAAAATGATTTTTGCACCTCCAACACAGCCTGCAATCGATGAGTTAGAATGGTTTAGGTTTTCAATTTGCAGAGTTGAAGAACTCCAAGGAATACCATTAATTGTCTCAAGAACTGGTTACACGGGTGAACTTGGTTATGAAATATGGTGCCATCCAAAAGATGCACCAAAAGTATGGGATAAACTTATGGAATATGGGAAAGATGATAATTTAATACCTGCTGGATTTGCTGCTTTAGATAAATTGAGAATTGAAGCAGGTTTAATTTTGTTTGGAAACGAATTTGATGGTCAACAGGATCCGTTTGAAGCTGGAATTGGTTTTGCAGTCCCTCTCAAATCAAAGGAAGAAGATTTTATTGGTAAAAGTGTTTTGAAAGAAAGAAAAGCAAATCCACAAAAAAAACTTGTTGGTCTTGAGTTAATTGGTAAAGAACCTTCAGGTCATGGTGACTGTGTACATGTCGGAAGATCTCAAGTAGGTGTAATTACAAGTGGCTGTTTATCTACTACTCTCAACAAAAATATAGCTTTATGTAGAATTGATAATCAATATTCTGAAATAGGTACTGAGGTAGAGGTGGGTAAAATTGATGGTCATCAAAAAAGAATTTCTGCTAAAGTAGTTGCTTTCCCACACTTTGATCCTAAGAAAACTAGAGTTAGATCTTAATGCCCAAAACAGCAAAAGATTTATTAGAATTTTGGGAAGATCAGATGAAACTTTCTCACATGTCTAGTAACTATTTTTTTAGAAAATCACCTTCCCATTATCATATGATGCTTTTAGTTATGCACGCCTATAAGTATAAAGAGGACTTAACAGTTGAAGAATTAAAGACTAAATTGTTTAAAACTTCACGTCCTAAGTCAGCTTTAATGATTAATGAGGCATGTGAAAAAGGTTTTTTTTTTCTTAGAAAAAACTTCTGGAGACCAGAGAAAAAAGCACATAAAGCCAAGTGTATCTTTTATTGAAGAGTTTAATAAATACATTGAAACCCTTAAACATCTAAGCTTTTAAAGCTTTATTATTTTTACTTATATTTTTTATATATATAAAAAATTATATATTTACGTCGCATGAAAAATAAAGATGTGAGTATGTCATTACCGACAAAAGCAAAAGTAGTAATTATCGGTGGAGGTATCCACGGATTAAGCACTGCTTGGAAACTATCCGAAACGTATAAAAATCCAGGAGATATTGTTGTTTTAGAAAAGAAAGATACTGCTGCAGGTGCGAGTGGTATAGCTTGTGGCGTTGTTAGAAATAATTATTTTCAACCAGCAATGAGAGAATTAATGGCCCATTCAGTTTCAGTGTGGGAGAGTGATCCAAAAGCATTTAAATATAATCCAGTTGGTTATTTACAAATATCACCTGAAGTTATGCATGAGGATGTAGCTAGTATTTATGAACAACAAAAAGCAATTGGTTATGAGTCTGAATTTATAGAAGGTGAGAAAGATTGCATGAATTATATGAAGGGTATCTTTGATGATTGGCAAGCTCAAGGAATTACGTCAATTCTTCATGAAAAAAAAGGTGGATATGCTTTTAATAAAGACTCAATTAAAGCACTTGAAAATAAATCTACCTCAAATGGTGTTCAAGTGATGAAGGGTGTTAGAGTTACAGGTTTTAAAAGAGGCAGTAACAGCAAAGCTGTTACTGGAGTAGAAACAGACAAAGGGACAATTGATTGTGAACAAGTCGTAATTGGAGCGGGACCTTGGGCAAGAGATTTTTGGAACATGTTAGAGCTTCCAAAAACTGCAAACATCAAAGGCAAAGATGGTAAGATGCATGTTACTGACATGTGGACTTACTGGATGCTTCAAGAGGGTGTTATTGGAGTAGAACCAGATTTCTTAAAAACAAATGATGGCAAACAACCGCCTGTGGTTCATGTAGACTCTACTGCACCATTGTATTCAGATAAAACAAAAAAATTAATTACAGATAAAATTTGGGGGATTTATTATAAGCCTGATATTGAAGGGTTAGGTGTTCAAGGAGGAACTTCTCCTTATATTGTGAAAAAACATTTTGATAAAGTTAACGTTGATCCATATGGGATTGAGTCACCAGAGTATCAAACAACTGATGCTTTTAGTGAAATGTGGTGCTCAGCTTTAGCTCATTGTCAAAAAAGATTTGAAGGGAAATCAGATTTATATAGAAAAGGTCCTTCAGGCGGACTAGGATGTATGACCCCTGACTCTTTTCCGATCTTCGATAGATTTTTTGAAAATGTTTATATGATTGCTGATGCTAACCATGGATACAAAATGATTGGTGTTGGCGAATTGGTGGCAAAAGAAATTCTTGGTACTGAAAGTGATTTATTAAAACCATTTAGATTCAACCGTTACGAGAAGGGAGAATTGCACCGACACTACCTTTGCAGATTAAATCACCACCTCTGATAGCAGCTCCAAAACAAGAACCTGCATTTTTTTCAATTACAACTTTTCCAGCCATTAGATTCTCTGCACATGACCAACCAACTCTTCCATTGATTCTTACAATCGGACCATCGCTAGAGCCCATACCAAAGTATCCTAAACTGCCTTCAAAAATTAAATTCAATTTATTTAAAATTCCAACACCTAGACTGTGTTTTCCTTGAGGATTTTTGATGACAATTGTTCCATAGCCCTGGCTCATTAAATTATCGAGTTCTTTATTAGCTTCAGCCGCCGTCATATTTTTTACATCAAGATCTGTTCTTTTATTAAAATCGACATCATAAGTTCCAAAGTAATAAAAATTTTCTGCTTCATCTGGATTAAAAAATTTCTGTTGAGTTCTTCCGGTTAAAACTTCTGAGTGCATTCCCATTGCCTGGGCTTTAGTTTTTTTGGTCACGTTTTTTAAATTTGCCATACTTTAACCTCTCCATCGAATGGATCATAAGTATCAATTTCTTGTGGTAAAATTGATCTTATAGCTATCTCCTCTGAACCCATTGCTACTAAATCATCAGACTCATATAGAACTAAAGGTTTTGCGGCCATTGTATCTTTTGCCATTCCTAAAGAATCTTTTGTGGCAACAAAATAAGTAAATACACCATCGAGACCTGTTAATGACTCTTTCATTCCTTCTTCTAATGAAGCCCCATCTCTCATTTTTTCAGCGAGGTAAACTGCAATTAATTCAGAGTCACATTCTGACATAAATCTCATTCCCTTATTTTCTAAAGCTCTTCTATTATTCCAATAATTCGTTAGTTGACCATTGTGAACAACGGACACATCACTAAAAGGATATCCCCAAAAAGGGTGAGCAGATTTAATATCTACACCAGACTCAGTCGCCATTCTCGCATGTCCAATTGCATGAGTACCAACAAGTTTATCTAAGTTATATCTATCGCAAACCATTTTGGCATTCCCTAGATCTTTGATTACTTCTAATGATTTACCCATAGATAAAATTTCAACACCAGGAATGCTTTCTATTTTTTGTGAAAACTCTAATAAATCTTTTTTATTGTATTCAATTTCATATCTTAATGAGTAAGGGAGTATTCTTTCCTCTTTAATTATTTTTGCGCCCATTTCTGCAAGATAACTATCAACAATTTTCTTTCTTTCATCGTATACAGATACATCTTCAGTAACTGACGTACTTCCTTCACCAACGTTTTCACCAACTTTAAATCTCATGATGAAATTTTTGCCATCTGTATCACCATACAACGCATAACCAGTTGAGTCTTCTCCTCGATGTTTTAAGGCTTGCAACATTCCTTGAAGTTCATGACCAACGTTAGATGATTTTCCTCTATGAATTAATCCTGCTATTCCGCACATATATTTTTTCTCTCTGTATTTATTATGGTAAACAATCTAAATAAGTATCTAAATCCCATTGAGTTGTTGCACCCAAAAATCTTTCCCATTCGTCATTTTTATACCAATGGAAAACTTTATACATCTCATCAGGCATTGCAGATTTAATAATTTCATCTTCTGATAATCTTTCTAAAGCTTCACCTAAACTCAAAGGAAGTTTCTTAACATCTTTACCTGCCTTTTGAGCTTCATAAATATTTCTAGACTCTGGAGCAGCTGGTTGCATCTTTTTACTAATTCCATGATCACAAGCTTTTAGTAAGGCTGCACCTAATAAATATGGATTATGCATTGAGTCTACCGATCTGTATTCAAATCTACCTGGTGCAGATACTCTCAATCCACAAGTTCTATTTTGGTAACCCCAGTCAGCATAAACAGGAGCCCAGAAACCTTGATCCCATAATCTTCTATATGAATTTACAGTTGAAGATCCTAATGCTGTCAAAGCTGGTAAATGTTCCATTATACCTGCTATTGATTGTAATCCAATTTTTCCAGGTAATTGCATATCCTTAGTATCTGGCATGAAAGTGTTTGTTCCACCTTCAACATAACCAAAAACTTCTTCAACGCCTGGTAAAGATTTGTGTCCAAGTTTATTTGTTTTAACTTTTCCACCTTTCCATAAAGACATATTAGTATGACAACCACTCGCTGAAACTCCCATAAATGGTTTGGTCATAAAACATGCAATTAGATTATGTTCTCTTGCAACTTGAGCACATATTTGTCTGTAAGTTGATAGTCTATCTGCATTTCTTAAAACGTTATCATATGTCCAGTTCAATTCTAATTGACCAGGTGCATCTTCGTGATCACCTTGAATCATATCTAGACCCATTGCTTTTGCATATTCTATCACCTTCATAAATACAGGTCTTAATGATTCAAATTGGTCTATGTGATAACAGAATGGTTTAGAAAATCCTTTTCCTGTTGGAGTTCCATCATCATTTTTAGTCAACCACATCATTTCTGGCTCAGTTCCTACTCTTAGCTCTAAACCATGTTTCTTTTGAAATTCATCCATGAAAATTCTTAAATTTCCTCTGCAATCAGAAGTTAAATGACCTCCAGGATTATTTCTTTCTTCTCTGTTTCTAAAACAAGTTACAAAAACTCTTCCAACTCTTTTATCCCACGGTAATTGACAAAAAGTTTCAGGGTCAGGAATTCCAACCAATTCCATTGCCTCTGGTCCATAACCAATATAGTTGTTATGTCGATCTAAAAATAAGTTCG
>CACDUM010000024.1:0-5936 GCA_902555965.1 uncultured Pelagibacteraceae bacterium
ACATCTAAGTTTATTGAAGTTGATATTAATAATTTTAGAATTGATAAATATCAAAAAAAACCCTTAAAAATAAGGAGTTTTTGTCGTTTTTTTTATCCTTAAATGCTTGATTTCCTTTAATTTTAGCCTATAAGCATCGAACTTCTCTTTAAAAATTATTGTTTAACAATAAATAAGTGAGGATTATTGAGGCTTTTTCGCTCAATTAGCTATGTAAAATGTAAAAATTTAAGAAGAGAAGTGTGGACGGTTAAGGTTACCAAAAATTTGTCGTACACACTTCAACATTATATAAATTTTATTCTTAGAATTTATATAGAAGCTAGTGTGCGCCGTTTTTAAACTTGAGAGTTTGATCATGGCTCAGAACGTACGCTGGCGGCACGCCTAACACATGCAAGTCGAACGAAGTAGCAATACTTAGTGGCAGACGGGTGAGTAACATGTGGGTATCTACCCTTTGGCCTGGAATAACACGAGGAAACTTGTGCTAATACTGGATAAGTCTTTACGGAGAAAGCTTTATGCACCATTGGATGAGCCCGCACTTGATTAGTTTGTTGGTGGGGTAATGGCCTACCAAGACTTTGATCAATAGCTGATTTGAGAGGATGATCAGCCACATTGGGACTGAGACACGGCCCAAACTCCTACGGGAGGCAGCAGTGGGGAATCTTGCACAATGGAGGAAACTCTGATGCAGCGATGCCGCGTGAGTGAAGAAGGCCCTTGGGTTGTAAAGCTCTTTCGTCGGGGAAGAAAATGACTGTACCCGAATAAGAAGGTCCGGCTAACTTCGTGCCAGCAGCCGCGGTAATACGAAGGGACCTAGCGTAGTTCGGAATTACTGGGCTTAAAGAGTTCGTAGGTGGTTGAAAAAGTTGGTGGTGAAATCCCAGAGCTTAACTCTGGAACTGCCATCAAAACTTTTCAGCTAGAGTTTGATAGAGGAAAGCAGAATTTCTAGTGTAGAGGTGAAATTCGTAGATATTAGAAAGAATACCAATTGCGAAGGCAGCTTTCTGGATCATTACTGACACTGAGGAACGAAAGCATGGGTAGCGAAGAGGATTAGATACCCTCGTAGTCCATGCCGTAAACGATGTGTGTTAGACGTTGGAAATTTATTTTCAGTGTCGCAGCGAAAGCGATAAACACACCGCCTGGGGAGTACGACCGCAAGGTTAAAACTCAAATGAATTGACGGGGACCCGCACAAGTAGTGGAGCATGTGGTTTAATTCGAAGATACGCGCAGAACCTTACCAACACTTGACATGTTCGTCGCGACTTTAAGAGATTAAAGTTTTCGGTTCGGCCGGACGAAACACAGGTGCTGCATGGCTGTCGTCAGCTCGTGTCGTGAGATGTTGGGTTAAGTCCCGCAACGAGCGCAACCCTCACTTTTAGTTGCCATCATTTAGTTGGGCACTCTGAAAGAACTGCCAGTGATAAGCTGGAGGAAGGTGGGGATGACGTCAAGTCCTCATGGCCCTTACGTGTTGGGCTACACACGTGCTACAATGGTATCTACAACAGGAAGCGAAACAGCGATGTTAAGCAAATCCTTAAAAGATACCTCAGTTCGGATTGCACTCTGCAACTCGAGTGCATGAAGCTGGAATTACTAGTAATCGTGGATCAGCGTGCCACGGTGAATGCGTTCCCGGGTCTTGTACACACCGCCCGTCACACCATGGGAGTTGGTTCTACCTTAAGGCAAGGTTTTAAACCCTTGACCACGGTATAGTCAGCGACTGGGGTGAAGTCGTAACAAGGTAGCCGTAGGGGAACCTGCGGCTGGATTACCTCCTTTCTAAGGATGAATAAAAGTAAAATTTTATTCTAAATAATATACACAGGTTAATGTTGACCGTCCTCGTTTCTCTTCTTAAAGTTAGTGTTTCTCTTGCATGGGGGCCGGTAGCTCAGTTGGTTAGAGCACACCCTTGATAAGGGTGGGGTCGAAAGTTCGAGTCTTTCTCGGCCCACCAATTTAAGATCATGGGGGATTAGCTCAGCTGGGAGAGCGCCTGATTTGCATTCAGGAGGTCAGCGGTTCGATCCCGCTATCCTCCACCAAACACTTAGCTATGAAATATTGTAAATAAAAATAATTAATATCAATATCTATATCCGAACATTAATAATGTTATTAGTTAATGTTCAAAATAAAAATTTGATTCAACACAGAATTTTTTTCTGTGCATAAATCAAGCGTTTAAGGGCGTGTGGCGGATGCCTTGGCACTGAAAGCCGAAGAAGGACGTGATATACTGCGATAAGTTTCGGGGAGCTGTATGTAAGTTTTGATCCGAAAATTTCCGAATAGGGAAACCTACCACTTTTTGTGGTACTTTAAACTGAATTCATAGGTTTAAAGAGACAACCTGGAGAACTGAAACATCTAAGTAACCAGAGGAAAAGAAATCAATTGAGATTCCGTTAGTAGTGGCGAGCGAAACCGGAATAGGCCAGCAGTTTTGATAAAAAAATTTGAATAGTTTGGAAAAGCTAACCATAGAGGGTGATAGTCCCGTAAAAGTAATGTTTGTTAAAACTCATGAGTAAAGCGGGACACGTGAAATCCTGCTCGAATATAGGGGGACCACCCTCTAAGCCTAAATACTCTTCAGTGACCGATAGTGAACTAGTACCGTGAGGGAAAGGTGAAAAGAACCCCTATTAGGGGAGTGAAATAGAACCTGAAACCGCATGCCTACAATCAGTCGAAGCTCTTTTTAGAGTGACGGCGTACCTTTTGTATAATGGGTCAGTGACTTAATTTATCTAGCAAGCTTAAGCCATCTAGGTGTAGGCGCAGCGAAAGCAAGTCTTAATAGGGCGAATAGTTAAATGAATTAGACCCGAAAACGAATGAGCTTACCATGAGCAGGTTGAAAGCAAGGTAACACTTGCCGGAGGACCGAACCAGTTGACGTTGAAAAGTCTTTGGATGACTTGTGGTAAGGGGTGAAAGGCCAACCAAATTCGTAGATAGCTGGTTTTCCGCGAAAACTATTTAGGTAGTGCGTTGAGTAAATAGATGTTTAGAGGTAGAGCACTAAATGGGCTAGGGGGAAGAGATTCTTACCAAACCTAATAAAACTCCGAATGCTAAACATTGTTCCTCAGCAGACAGACTGTGGGTGCTAAGGTCCATGGTCGAGAGGGAAAAAGCCCAGACCACCAGATAAGGTCCCAAAATTATGATTAAGTGTGAAAGGATGTGGAAATTCCTTAACAGCCGGGAGGTTGGCTTAGAAGCAGCCATCCTTTAAAGATAGCGTAACAGCTCACCGGTCTAATAGAGTTTCTGCGCCGAAGATGTAACGGGGCTAAAATCATATACCGAATCTGTGGATTTACAATTTTTTCGAAAATTGTAACTGGTAGCGGAACGTTCTGTAAGCCTGTGAAGGGACACCTGTGAAGGATCCTGGAGGTATCAGAAGTGCGAATGCTGACATAAGTAACGATAAAAGAAGTGAAAAACTTCTTCGCCGAAAATCCAAGGGTTTCTGCGCAAGGTTAATCCGCGCAGAGTTAGTCGGCACCTAAGGCGAGGGCGAAAGCCGTAGTCGATGGAAATAAGGTTAATATTCCTTAACCAGATGGTAGTGACGAATCTTGTAAATTGTAAGTTCTTAATGGATTGAATTTGCCGTGAAAAGGTTCCAAGAAACAGCTCCATCATAAGACCGTACCCTAAACCGACACAGGTGGATTAATAGAGTATATTTAGGCGCTTGAGAGAATGATGTTGAAGGAACTCGGCAAAATGCTTCCGTAACTTCGGAATAAGGAAGACCTTTTTATAGGCAACTATAGAAAGGTGGCACAAGCCAGGGAGAAGCGACTGTTTATCAAAAACACAGGGCTCTGCTAACACGTAAGTGGATGTATAGGGTCTGACGCCTGCCCGGTGCTGGAAGGTTAATGCGATGGGTGCAAGCTCATTTCTGAAGCCCCAGTAAACGGCGGCCGTAACTATAACGGTCCTAAGGTAGCGAAATTCCTTGTCGGGTAAGTTCCGACCTGCATGAATGGCGTAACGATTTCTCCGCTGTCTCCAACATCAACTCAGTGAAATTGAATTCTCCGTGAAGATGCGGAGTTCGCGTAGTTAGACGGAAAGACCCCGTGCACCTTTACTGCAACTTTACATTGGTGTTAGGAAAAACATATTTAGCATAGGAGGGAGACATTGAAGCAAAGGCGTCAGCTTTTGTGGAGTCACCAGTGAAATACCTCTTTTGTTTTTCTTGATATCTAACTGATAGCCGTTATCCGGCATCAAGACATTGTATGGTGGGTAGTTTGACTGGGGCGGTCGCCTCCCAAATAGTAACGGAGGCGTGCGAAGGTAAGCTCAGAACGGTCAGAAATCGTTCGTAGAGTGCAATGGCATAAGCTTGCCTGACTGTGAGACTGACAAGTCGAGCAGAGACGAAAGTCGGTCATAGTGATCCGGTGGTTCTGAGTGGAAGGGCCATCGCTCAACGGATAAAAGGTACGCCGGGGATAACAGGCTGATACTGCCCAAGAGCTCATATCGACGGCAGTGTTTGGCACCTCGATGTCGGCTCATCACATCCTGGGGCTGGAGCAGGTCCCAAGGGTTTGGCTGTTCGCCAATTAAAGTGGTACGTGAGCTGGGTTCAGAACGTCGTGAGACAGTTCGGTCCCTATCTGCTATGCGTGTAGAAGAATTGAGAGGAGTTGACCCTAGTACGAGAGGACCGGGTTGAACATACCACTGGTGGACCGGTTGTAGCGCCAGCTGCAGTGCCGGGTAGCTAAGTATGGACGAGATAACTGCTGAAAGCATCTAAGCGGGAAACTCACCTCAAAACTAGTTCTTCCTATAGAGCCGTGGTAGACCACCACGTTGATAGGCTGGATGTGGAAGCGCAGTAATGCGTGTAGCTGACCAGTACTAATAGCTCAATTGGCTTGATTTATGCACTGAAAAAAATTTTTTTAATAAATAATATCTAAAATTTCATATAATTTTCTATTAAAGATTTAATCAAATAAAAAATGAAACAATTCATTAATCTATGAGCAAAATTCTTGTAACAGGAGGTGTTGGCTTTATCGGCGCCTATTTGGTTAAAAAACTCTTAGAAAAAAAACACAAGATATTAATATTTGATAATTTATCTACGATTGGTGGAATCAAATATCTTAATAAACGTTGTAAATTCATAAAAGGCAATCTAGAAAATCCAAAAGATGTAAAAAAAATATCAAAGTGGAAACCTGAAATAATTTTTCATCTAGCTGCTCAATCTGCGGGAGAAAGCGCTTATTCTAATCCTAAAAATGACTATTTATCCAATGGTTTTGGAACATATAATTTATGTGTGTTGGCAAAAAAAATAAATATTAAACATTTTATTTATACCAGCAGTGTTGCGGTTTATGGATCTAACTCAAATAAAAAAATTAATGAAAAAACATTAATAAAACCAGATTCAATTTATGGTGTTTCTAAATACGTTGGAGAAATGTTTATTAACCAAGAGCTAAAAAAAACAAAAACTAAAACAACTATACTTAGAGTATTTAATACATATGGTCCTGGAGAGGATTTAAATTTTCTTAAAAAAGGAATGGTAAGTATTTACTCTAGTTATATATGGCGAAATAAACCCATAATTGTAAAAGGTAGCTTAAATAGAATTAGAGATATTACTTATATAGATGATGTAGTGAATATACTTTACCAAACAATTCATAATAAAAATTTAAAAAAAAATGAAGTAATCAATTTGTCTTCATCTAATTGTTTAACTGTTAAAAAATTAATTGATCAAATAATTTTGGCTAGTAAGAAAAAGTATGTAAAAATTATTGTAACAAAAGGAACGCCTGGCGATTCTAAAATTTTTCATTCTTGCAATCGAAAATTACTTAAACTTTACCCAGGTT
>CACDUM010000025.1:0-5895 GCA_902555965.1 uncultured Pelagibacteraceae bacterium
ATCGAGGATGATAAAAGACAATGTGAGAAAGAAAAGGATTTCGGGGAAAAATTTATTAAGCTTTCAAGAGATGTTCATTTTCTAAATGATGATCGGGCAAAAATTAAATTAGAGATTAACAATCACACTGGATCAACTATCAAAGAAATAAAAGAATACACTAGTTATTAAATCATTAATGGGACTTCATTTTTCAAAAGAGGAATTTAGAATTAGAAAATCCAAAGTTTTACACTCCATGAAAGATCAAAACATTGATGCTTTATTAATGTTTAGACAAGAGTCTATGTATTGGTTAACTGGTTATGACACATTTGGATATGTTTTTTTTCAAACATTAATTTTAGATGAAAAAGGAAACACAATATTACTGACTAGAGCTCCAGATTTAAGACAGGCACAAAATACATCCAATATTAAAGATATAAGAATTTGGGTTGATAAAGATGAATCGAACCCAACCGATGATCTTAAAGTTATTTTGGATGAGCTAAATCTTAAAGGAAAAAAATTAGGAATTGAATATGACTCTTATGGATTGACTGGAAAAAATACATTGCAGCTCAATAAGTCTTTAGAGAATTATTGTTCTGTTGAAGATAAATCAGAATTAATAACAAAGTTAAGAGTAGTGAAATCCAAAGAAGAAATTGTTTATGTAAAAAAAGCTGCAGAACTGGCTGATCAAGCTTTAGATGAAGTTTGGAAATATGCTAAAGCGGGTGTAAATGAGTCTAAAATTTTAGCTGAAATGAATAAAGTTATATTTGAAGGAGGCGGAGATTATCCTGCAAATGAATTTATTATTGGTTCAGGAAAAAATGCTCTTCTTTGCCGTTATCAATCAGAGAAACAAACTTTAAATGATCAAGATCAATTAACTATAGAATGGGCTGGTACTTATAGACATTACCATTCAGCAATGTTTAGAACAATTGCTATAGGTAAAGCAGATCCCAAACATCATAAAATGCATGAGGCGTGTGTTGAAGCGTTAAAGAATTGCGAAAATAAATTAAAACCTGGAAATAAAATTGGAGAGGTTTTTGATGTTCACGCAAAAACATTTGATGACCTTGGTTTTAATAAAGCAAGAATGAATGCATGTGGATATTCTTTAGGTACTACTTTCGCTCCAAATTGGATGGATTGGCCAATGTTATACACAGGGAATCCATACGTTATTGAGCCTGGAAATGTTTTTTTTATGCATATGATATTAATGGACTCAGAAAATCAATTAGCAATGAACTTAGGTGAAACTTATTTAGTCACTAAACAAGGTAACGAAAGACTTGGTAAACAAAAAATTGATTTAGTTGTGCTTTAATTAAAGCTGTATTTCTTTTCTAAAAACTTAATAACATTATGAATTATAAAGGTCATAAATAGATAAATACCACCAGCAACAATAAATACCTCAATTGGTTTAAAAGTTGTTGAAATTATATATTTTGCAACACCTGTAAGGTCCATTATAGTGACAGTACTTGCTAAAGAAGTTCCTTTCATCATTAGGATAATTTCATTTCCATAAGCTGGTAAAGATTGTCTAATAGCGATAGGAATTTGAATTTTATAAAAGATTACTTTGTTTGAGATACCCAAACTTTTACCTGCCTCTATTATTCCAAGTTTAATGGTTTGAAATGCTGATCTCAATATTTCTGAAGTGTAAGCACCCGTGTTTAGAGCAAAAGCAATTATAGCACACCAATATGGTTCTTTTAAAATTACCCATAAAACTGTCGATCTTAAAAATTCAATCTGACCTAACCCAAAATAAATAATGAATATCTGTACTAAAAGTGGTGTACCTCTAAAAACATAAGAATATCCATAAGCAAATCTATTAATAAATATATTTTTATTTAATCTTAGAATTGCAAAAAAAAAGCCAATGAATAATCCAATTATTAAAGAAACTGAAAGAAGTTTTAAAGTTATTACAGCAGCATTTAGTAACTTTGGGAGACTATTAATCATTAATTCAAGATCCATTAATACCCCCTACTATATTTAACTTCTAATCTGTTAATTAATTTCATACTCACAAAAGTAAGTAGTAAATACAAAACTGCAGCAAATGAATAAAAGAATAATGGATCTCTCGTTGATCCAGCAGCAATATAAGATTGTCTCATGATTTCAACTAAACCTGTAACTGAAATTAGAGAAGTGTCTTTTAGAGTTATCTGCCAAACATTACTTAGATTTGGAATGGCTAATCTTAAAGTTTGAGGTAAAATAATTTTAAAAAATTTTCCAAATTTATTTAAACCTAATACATTGGCAGCTTCGAACTGGCCTTTATCAATTGATTGAATGGCTCCCCTAAAAACTTCAGTTGAATAAGCACCAGAAATTATTCCAATTGCAAATGCACCTGTAATAAATGCATTTATTTCAATATACTCATTATAACCAAATATTGATGCTACAAACATAACTGCACCAGTTCCACCAAAAAAGAAAAGGTAAATTACTAATAATTCTGGAACACCTCTTATTATAGTTGTGTAAGAATCAGCTATAAAATTTAAAAACTTATTTTTTGATAATTTTAATGGAGTAAAGATTAACGCAAAAAGAAAACCTATAATCATTGCCGTAATTGAAACAGCTATAGTCATTAGAGTGGCACGAAATAACTCGTCACCCCAACCAGTATCTCCAAATGCTAGAAGTTCCATATAGATTGGCGACTATACATTATAGTCGCCAAATCTAAAATTAATTACATAGAGGCATCAAAACCAAACCATTTAGTAGCTATTCTACTAATGTCTCCGTTTTTTCTAGCCTTCTCGATTGCTTTATTAAATGCTTTTAATAATTCAGTATCGTCTTTTCTAATTCCAACTCCAACACCATTACCAAATGCTCCACCTGAAAAAGTTGGACCTACAAGAACAACTGGTTTACCAGATTTTTCAGCATAATCTGTAAAAGCAACTGCAGCTGCTAATGCAACATCGCATCTTCCTGATGCTAAGTCTAAGTTGACTTCATCTTGAGTTTTGTAAGTTCTTAGATTTATTTTTCCTACATCACCAGATTCTAAAAAGTTTTGGTGAATAGTTGCTGTTTGTGTACAAACAGTTTTTCCAGCAAGTGCACCCGTTAAAGTTTTTAAAGTTTTTTTAACACCTGAACCACCTAAAGTAAGATTGATCCCCTCTGGAGTATCCATACCTTCAAGGTCAGAACCTTTCATAACTGCTAAAGATGCAACTTCATCTGCATAACCTTGAGAAAAGCTAATAGCTTTCTGTCTTTCAGCAGTAATAGACATACCTGCCATAATTGCATCAAATTTTCTCATAATTAAAGCTGGTATCATTCCATCCCAATCTTGTTCAACTATCTCACATTGTTGTCCAATATATCTGCAAAGTGTATAAGCTAATTCGACTTCAAATCCAATTAATTTACCTGATGCATCTTTAGAATTCCATGGAGGATAAGCACCTTCTGTTCCAATTTTAATTTTATCAGCATTAACATTTCCAATAATCAATAATGAAAATAAAACTGAAAAAATAGTTTTTTTAAATATATTCATCATTCTCTCCTTTAATAAAAAAATATTATTTCACAAATCAGAGACTTTAAAAAGAAAAAACTAATGATTTATTGAAGACGAGAAATTCCAAGAACAATCAAAACTGGGTACATAAACCCTAGATAATTTGGTATTTCCAAAATGATGATGAAAAACGTTCATCCAATTTTCAACTTGAAGAGGTTTTTTATCTTGGCTGCCAACTTGTGCAGTAATTACACCCTTTGGTTTTAATATTCTTACTAAAGAGTCCATATTTTTTGCAGCCAAATCTATACAAAACTGATCATCGTTTAAATCTACAAAAATATGATCGTATGTATCATCTTTTACTGATTTAATACTCTGAAACGCGTCTCCCCAAACACATTTAACTGAATTTTTCTCTGTAGCTCTTTTTCCAATGTCGCCTAAATGTTTATTACAAACTTCAACTACCTCAGGATCAAGCTCATACCAATCGATAAAATTAAATTTTTTGGATATGCATTCTCTGGCAACGCCGCCATCGCCACCACCAATGATTGCAGCTCTTTCATTGTTTTTATTTAACTTCAAACCTGCACCCACAAATGTTGAGCTATACAAATGTTCATCAGACTCAGCTACTTGAATTTCACCATCAATAAACAATGATTTTCCAAATTGCTCTAACTCTAAAATTTCGATGTGTTGACCCTCCTTTGATTTAAAATCTTCCAAAACTTCATTTACAACATATGATTTTTGTAAACCTGGTGAGCTGTAAATATCGTGATATAGAGATCTCGTATCTCTATTAAACTCTTTTTTGACAATTCTTTTGTGCTTAAATTCTTTTTTAACAATATCAATCGCTACTGAGGGACTGATTTTTCCACAAGTAAAGAAATCAAAACTAATAATTCCTTTTTCAGGAAATGTATGAAAACTGATATGACTTTCAGCTAATAATGCAAGAATTGTAAAGCCCTGTGGTTCAAACTTATATTTTGATATATTTAAGATTGTAACTTTAGCTACTTTAGCAATCTCTTTGATAACTCTTTCATAAACCGATGGATCATATTCTTTATCGGTACCAATAATATCTAAAGTAATGTGCTCCCCTACTTTTATCATATTACCCTTTTTTATAATCTTTAGCTTTTTCCAAAACTTTTTTCATTTCCTCTAATGAAAGAATCTTTGGCTCACCTAATTTTAGTGCAATAGTGTATTGATGACAAATATTTTCTATCTCTTGTGCTAGTTCAAACGCTTGGTCTAGATTTTTTCCAAAAGCAACCTGTCCGTGATTAGACATCAAACAGGCACTTCTATTTTCTAAAGCTTTAATTACATTTTGTGAAAGTTCTTTTGTCCCAAAAGTAGCGTATTCAGCACATTTAATGTCTTCTCCTCCTGCAAGAGCAATCATGTAATGAAATGGAGGTATGGATTTTCCGTGTGAAGATACAGCTGTTGCGTGTGGAGAATGTGCATGAACAATTGCTTGAGCATCTTTTTTATTAACATAAATATCTCTATGAAATCTCCATTCGGAGGAGGGTTTGTTCACTGAGTCGTTATTTTCTACTTCTTCATTTAAACCCATAAAAACAATATCTTCTGGCTTTAATGTTTCATATTTTTTTCCTGACGGAGTAATTAAATAACCTTGAATATTATCTTGTTCTGCTCTCAAAGATATATTTCCTGATCGTAGCGGTGAAAGATTTGTAGAGTTCAATTTTAAAGAGTGCTCAATAATTTGATTTCTTTGGTCTAAATTCTTCATTTAAATAATTCTTTTAGTCCTCTTTCTGATGCTTCACATATGCCTTTTTCAGTGATTAATCCTGTAACATATTTTGCCGGAGTTACATCAAAAGCTAAATTCATAGCTTTACTTTTTTTTGGATAAATTTGTATTTTTTTTATATTTCCTTTCTCATCTAAACCTTCCACATGAGATAATTCCTCTGAATTTCTCTCCTCAATTGGAATATCTTTTTGGTCTTTTATATTCCAGTCAATTGTTGAACTTGGTAGTGCAACATAAAAAGGAATTTTATTATCATGAGCTGCTAGTGCTTTTAGATAAGTTCCAACTTTATTACAAACATCTCCATTGGCTAGAGTTCTGTCTGTTCCAACAATACACATATCAACCTCTCCTCTTTGCATCAAAATTCCACCTGTGTTATCTGCAATGATTGTATTTTTAATTCCTTCCTCATTTAATTCATAAGAAGTAAGATTTGCTCCTTGATTTCTTGGTCTAGTTTCATCTGCCCACACATGAACTGGGATACCTTTTTTATGCGCATGATATATTGGAGATGTTGCAGTGCCCCAATTTATTGTTG
>CACDUM010000026.1:0-5298 GCA_902555965.1 uncultured Pelagibacteraceae bacterium
AAAAAAAAGGTGAAAAAATTCCTGAAGTGGTTTGTTTTGAAAAACAAGAAGATTGGGGTGGTCTCTGGAATTATAGTTGGCGAACAGGTTCTGATCAGTATGGAGATCCAGTTCCAAATAGTATGTATAGATATCTTTGGTCTAATGGACCCAAGGAATGTTTAGAGTTTGCTGACTATTCTTTTGATAAACATTTTGGCAAAGCAATTCCGTCATTTCCTCCAAGGGAGGTACTATACGACTATATAGTTGGAAGAGCTAAAAGTGGAAATTTAAAAAATAAAGTTAAATTGAATACAAGGGTCATCAATACAATTTTTAAAAATGAAAAATTTGAAATTAGCTATCAGGACAAAGTAAATGATAAAATTTTAAAAGAAAATTTCGATTTTGTAATTGTCTCAACTGGTCATTTTTCTGTTCCATTTATTCCTGAGTATGATGGAATGAAATCATTCCCAGGAAGAATTATGCACTCCCACGACTTTAGAGACGCAGAAGAGTTTAGAGGTAAAAATATTGTGGTATTAGGCAGTAGTTATTCAGCTGAAGATATTGCGCTTCAATGTAATAAGTATGGAGCAAAAAGTGTAACTATTGGATATAGACACAACCCAATGGGATTCAAATGGCCTAAAGGTATGAAAGAAGTCCATTACCTAGATAGACTAGATGGAAAGAAAGCTATCTTTAAAGATGGTACTGAACAAGAAACCGACGTTATAATTTTATGTACAGGATACTTACATCATTTTCCATTTTTAGAGGAAAACTTACAACTGAAGACAAGAAATAGACTCTATCCACCTAAATTATACAAAGGCGTAGTCTGGCAAGATAATCATAAACTAATGTATCTTGGCATGCAGGATCAATTTCATACATTTAATATGTTCGATTGCCAAGCTTGGTATGCTCGTGATGTAGTTATGGGTAAAATAAAAATGCCTGATAGTAAAGAAATTGAAAATGACATAAATAAATGGGTTGCAATGGAGGAAAAACTTGAAAATCCTGATCAAATGATTGATTTTCAAACAGAGTATACCAAGGAGCTACATGAAATGTCTGATTATCCTAAAATTGATTTTGAATTAATAAGAAAACATTTTAAAGAATGGGAACATCATAAAGTTGAAGACATATCAACTTATAGAGATAAATCTTTCTCATCCCCGGTAACAGGATCTGTTGCACCGGTTCACCACACGCCTTGGGCAAAAGCAATGGATGATACTTTAAAAACTTTTTTGAATAAATAATTAAGTTTTAATCAATACCTAGGTGTTTTTTTCTTTTTTCAACCCAAGATCTAATCAGATTATCAAATATAAGAGCTATAAAAGCTACACAAATACCAAGTGTTAACCCAATCCCAGCACCTTTTTTATCTGATAGTGCTTTTAATATATATTGTCCTAAATCTTCAGTACCAATGAAAGCTCCAATAATTACCATGAATAAAGCAAATACAATTGTTTGATTTATACCAAGCATCATGTGAGGAAAAGCTAAAGGAAATTCAATCTTTGTTAATCTTTGAAATTTATTGACACCAGACATGGTTGCAGCATCGTGTAAACCAGCAGGAACACTCCTCAATCCCTCAATAGTGTATCTAGTAGCAGGTATTGTTGCATAAACTATAACAGCTATTAAAACAGATGTATCCGTAATACCAAATAACATCATCACTGGAATTAGATAAACAAATGATGGGAATGTTTGAAAAATATCACATACTCCTAACATGAAATTAGCAGAGCGTTTATTTTGAAAACATAATGTTCCAACTGTAAATCCAATAGTACAAGATACAATTACTCCAAATGTTGCCATATAAGTCGTTACTAAAGCTCTATCCCACCAAGGACTTAAGGCAATAAATAGTGTCAATCCACAAACAACTAAAGCTGAACGAATTCCACCAATGAGATATCCCGCACCAACAACTAAAACTATAGTTGCTACCGCTGGCATCCTTAAATATAAAGCCCTCATTGGTTGAAGCACCTCTTGAATGAGCCATGTATTAAATGCTTTAATATAAACAAAAAAAGTATCAAAAATCCAATCAACCCCTTTATTCCAAAAATCAGCAGTTGATATTCCTTTATTATGTGGAACTTCAAATAGATAATTAAAACTACCTTTAAATAAAAAGGTTCCAATATAAGCCAGTACTATTCCAACAATTACTGTTGCTGCAAAAAATAAGATATTTTTATTTCTTTGAAAGAATGTCAGATTACCAAAATAATCTGTTTGTTTATTAGCCCAAGCTAATGACATTTTATCTAATAAAATCGCAATTAAGCTAATACACAAGCCTGCTTCTAGTGCTAATCCTATATTTAACTGATTTAACGCCAATAGCAGATTAAATCCTAAACCTTTTGCACCAATAAAAGCTGAGATTACTGCCATGGAAAAACAGACCATAATGACTTGGTTGACGCCAATTAAAATATCTCTTCTTGCAGTTGGAATTAAAACTTTAAACATTAATTGCCAATTGTTACATCCACTCATTCTACCAGCTTCAATAACTTCTGGTGGTACTGCTCTTAAACCTAATATGGTTAGTAATATCATTGGTGGTATAGCTACAACCATGGTGATTATAACTGCAGCATGATCACCAACTCCAAAAAGAACTAAAGCAGGAACCAATACCGCATATTGCGGCATAGTCTGCATCACTAATAATATTGGATAAAGAGCTTTCTCGACACGTTTACTTTTAAATGCTGCTATTCCTAAGCCTAAACCAAAAATAAATGACAAGGGTGCTGCAACTAATATAAATGAAAGAGTTTGCATAGATGGTTTCCATTGACCAAATATTGAAATATAAATCATCGTTAAACCAGCAAACAACGCTAGACCTTTCCCACTCACCTTATATGAAAGGATTGCTGCACCTGCTGCTACAATAGTCCATGGTAATCCTGGAAGTTCAGCCCAAGGATTTTTATCAATCCAATCCCAACTGCTAAATGCCACTATAGTTTCAAGACCGCCTAATAAAACCTCTCTTATTAGCTGTATTAAGAAAGTCATAAACGCTGTTAAATTTCTACTTATTTGTAAAACTACAGGACGACTTTTAAACTCTTGTGTATCTTCATTCCAAACCTCTATTGGCATCCATTCATTCATTAAGAAAAATAAAGAGTCGTTTATCCAAATAGGTAGCCAGCCTAGTAATGGAGGTAACCGCCAAAATACATCAAAGGCGTAATATCTCACCTCTTTACCTAAAAACACATAACTACTCTGATTTGGATCTTTTACAAATTCTGCTTGGCCACGGATAAATTTATATGTTTCTGGAACTTCAATTGCGAAACATAAAGCAAAAAATACTATTAATAAAAATAACCATTGAAATGTTTTGGGGTATTTTTTTACAAATTCCATAATTAATTATTATTTTTTCTTCCTCCAAAAACTGTATTAATAATTTTAGTTGGGTTTATAGAGCCCACAATTTCATTTTTACTATCGATCACAGCTACGGCTTTTTCTTGAGTAAGAATTTTTTCTGCAACATTTTCAATTATTTCATCCTTCGAAACTTCTAAATCACCCAAATCATTTTTAGATGCATCCATTACATCTTCAATTAATAAAACTTTTTCTCTTGGAACCTCTTCTGTAAACTTTCGTACGTACTCTGTGGCTGGATTTAAAACAATATTAGCAGGGGTATCTAATTGCTCAATTATACCATCTTTCATAATTGCGATACGATCAGCAAGTTTTAAAGCTTCATCAAAATCATGAGTAATAAACATAATTGTTTTTTGTAATTTTTCTTGAAGTCTTAAAAATTCATCTTGCATTTCTTTTCTGATTAAAGGATCTAAAGCTGAAAATGGTTCATCTAAAAACCAAATATCTGGTTCGACTGCTAGAGATCTAGCGATGCCAACTCGTTGTTGCTGTCCTCCAGATAATTCTCTTGGAAAATAGTTTTCTCTTCCATCGAGTCCAACTAGCTTGACCATATCCATTGCTTTACTGATGCTATCCTCAGTTTTAATACCTTTTATCTGAAGTGGAAAAGCGATGTTCTCCACAACTGTTTTATGAGGCAGTAAAGCAAAGCTTTGGAAAACCATACCCATTTTATTTCTTCTCAGCTCAATAAGCTCTTTGTTGTTAAGTTGTAATAGATCTTGTCCTTCAATGAAAATTTTACCACCTGTTGCATCTGTTAGTCTAGATATACATCTCAATAATGTTGATTTACCTGAACCAGATAAACCCATCACAACTAACATCTCACCTTTTGAGACTTCAAATGATGCGTTGTTTACACCTACGATACATCCATTTTTTTGAAAAGTTTTGGCATCAACATTTCCATTTGACTCTTGAAGCATTTTTTTGGCATTTGATCCAAAAATTTTGTAGACATTTTCACATTTAATTACTGTCTCAGCCATAAATCTTAATTAAGTTATATGAAAATAAGGTAAAATTAAATCCATAATATTGTAACCATTTCACCTTAAAAATTTTTAATAAAATAAACTCTAGTATCAATTCCAGTACTTAAGAAACTTAGGGCCTCACCACTAACAGTTATCGATTCATTTACCCCTACATTGTTTCCGCTTACTGTAAAACCTGCAAAACACTTATTTTTTGTGTCATCCCATTTTACAAACGTCTCATCAATTTTATTTCCGTTAATTGTATAAATTTCATGAGCTCTAAAATTTAAAAAATTTGCACCCATTATCGCACGTTGTGGGATCAACTTTGTTGCCTTACAAACTTGTTCATATACTTCATCACTTAGTTTAAAATGATCAGTGCCATCAAATGTAACTAATATGCCAGAAGGAAGTTTTGAAATAAGCTCACTTAGTTTTTTCTCTTGAGCAATTCTTTCCTCCTCAAGTTTCATTTTTCTTACCAATTCATCACCTCCACCAAACATAATATTTAAAACGAAAAAAGATGATATGACTATTAGGATAATAATTACTAACCCACCAAATTGTTTAGTGAATTCAGGTAAATTTTTAATCTTATCTAAATTACTTTCTTTTGACATTTAATCTTGTAATTTACCATTTTTCCAAATTCCAGATTTCACTGATCCATCAGCCCAAGTAAAAGTTCCTTTGCCATTCATAAATCCTTTAGCCCATTCACCTTCATAGGTAGACCCATCGGGAAAAGTCAAAATACCAATTCCACTCCATTCACTATTCTTGAATTCGCCTTTGTAAATATATCCATTTGGCCAAGTCTCAACACCTTGACCATTTTTTTTTGTGC
>CACDUM010000027.1:0-4896 GCA_902555965.1 uncultured Pelagibacteraceae bacterium
TTTCTTGATCTTTTCTCTTTTGTTGTTGTTTTATTATTTCTTATTTCAATATTTCGTTTTTTAATAAATGGTATTCCTGTATCGTAATTAATGAATTCAAATCTTTTTAATTTGGTTGTACCAAAATATTCTTTAAATTTTTCATACTTTACAACTGGGATATTTAAATTTGAAAATGTGTTTAAAAGTGTCGTTGATCCGGTTTTTCCCATCGTTGATATAATTATACATTTTTTTTTTGATATTTTTTTTGGGTTAGAATATATCCTACCTGGGTAAAAAATATTATATCTAAATGTTTTGAAAAATATTTTTATATCTAAATCAAATAAATTTGAGGAAAATTGATTATATAAAGAAAAATTATCAACTGCGCGATCAAAGATCTCATTAATATAGAAAATTCCATTTTTTGAAAAATAGCTTTTTTCTATAAAATTATAATCATTTACAGAATTGTTTCTATTAAAATTAAAATTTATTTTTACAGACTCTGTATTGGCAATAATTTTAAAATTTATTTTTTTTTGTGGGATAAGGTTATCAATTTTGAATAAATGTTGGTAGGGCAAAACGTATTTTAGTCTAAGATAATATTTTTTTTTAAAACAAAAATCAAAGTTTGTAAAAATATAACCCAATTTTGAAAAAGTATTTTTTTTTACAAAATTCATAATTTTTTTATATTTTTAACCACAAAATATTAGTTTATTAATTACATAATATATTATTATCAATTATAAATATTGGTATAAACACTCATGAAATTCATTAATTCCCTCGTGGTGAAATTGGTAGACACAAAGGACTTAAAAAACATAGGGTAGGGTTAATTTATAATCTCACATAGTCTCATTCAGTCTCAAATCCCATATAATCCTACACTTTTATTAAACCTATATTTATTTTTATTGGAAAATATGAATAATAAATTTTGTCAAACTAGAACTAGACTAGAACCTGGTGAGATAAATATATGAAAATAAATTTATTAATGATTAATACTTGTGAAAAATATTTATAAAATTCATTACATCGTATTTTTTTTAGCTTTATTTTTTTCAAAAGCTATGGCGGAGCCAACCTTTGTGCAAAGCAAATCAATCGACACAGCCACTTATTATGGATTAACGTTCAATAATGATGGAACAAAAATGTATACTTTAAGAAGTGAATTAAAAGTCGATGCAGTTATCGAACATACATTAACTACCGCATATGATATTTCAACGGCAACCGTAAATAATACTAAAGTAGTACATGTAAGTGGAGGTAACGACTCTCATGTACCAACACAAGTAGTGTTCAATAACGATGGAACAAAAATGTTTATTGTTAACCATGCTGGTAGAAAGACAGTAGATTACTGGTCACTAACCACTGCATTTGATGTTTCAACTGCTACATTTGATGGCGAATATAGTCTCATTGGTAAAGAACAAAGAGCTAATTCAATTGCATTTAATAATGATGGTACCAGAATGTTTATTGCTGGTGTAGGAAATAATTCACAAGTGCGTATTCATGAATTTTCACTAGATACAGCATTTGATCTTAGCTCAGGAGTTACTCAACTTAATACTGAAGACCTAATTTCTTTTCAAAATCACATAGATGGAGTTACTTTTAATTACGATGGTACTAAAATGTATACCATTACATTAATGAATTCCGATGTTCCATCTTTAGCACTAGATTTGATGTATCAGTTTAAATTAACTACACCTTATGATGTTTCTACTTTATCACTTGAAGGCACTTATACTGTAAGTTCTGTTAGTGGAGATTCAAGAGAAGTTGTGTTTAGTAATGATGGAAGTAAAATGTTTATCATTGATGATGATAATGATAAAGTTCATGAATTTAACCTAAGTTGTAATTGGAGCGTAATTGATGGTGCTTGTGATGATCCAATAACTACCTCTAATGAAGGTAAAGATATTTTAAGCTCAATCGAGTCTCAAACTGCAACAGCAAAACAAATTGCTATTCAAGCAAGTACTCCAGTTCTTAACCGTATGTATTGGTTAAGAAGACATAGAAATAATGATCAATTAAGTAACCAAAATATTAGATTAAACTTTTCTAATTCAATGGTGGCATCGCTTTCTAACATTATTCCCATATCAAATAAAACAAATGAAGTTCTAGATAAATTATCAGATGATTGGTCATTTTGGAGTGAGGGTAGCGTAAGTATTGGTAGAACTGGAGATACATCTACTTCATCATTTAAAAAAATTAATACTAAGGGTATTACTCTTGGAATAGACAAAAAGATAAGCAAAAATAGATTATACGGTTATGCTTTTAGATTTGGTAATGATGATGTTGATGTTGGCACATCTGGAACTAATTTAGACACTGAATCTTTTAGTTTATCTGTTTATGGAACTTTTCCTCATGATGATGAAAAATTTACCGAAGGTATTCTTGGAGTGAGTACTTTAAAGACTGATCATATTAGGAAAGGGGGAGGAAGCACCAGAACAGGAGAGAGAGATGGTGCACAAATATTTGGTTCACTTAACTACTTAACAATATATAAAAAAGAAAATTTTAATATTACTCCTAATTTAAGAATTGATTTAAGCTATACAGAATTATCCGAATATAGAGAAAATGGTCCTGCAGCCTTAGTTTACAAAGCTCAAACAATTGAAACTGGAATGATATCTGCTGGTTTTACCATAAGTGATATTTTAGATTATAATTCTTTCACGTTTAAACCAAATGGTGGATTAGAGCTCGGAGTAGATTTTAGTCCGTCTTCAGACGCTACTTATCGTTATCTATCGGAAACTACAGAATATACAAAATCAATTGATCAAGACTCTAAAAATTTAAGAGCAAATATTGGATTTGATTTAGTAACTGATAATGGTTTTTCTATAATGACTATTTATGAGAGAAATCAAAGTGATAATGCCCATAGCGATACTTTATATTTTGGATTTGGTTTCATACCAACAGATGATATTGAATATGCTATGACTTTAGATAATGAAAAAGCATCTTTAAATTATAAAACAAATTTAAGTGGTTTTGATATCAACATAAGTTCTAACTATAGTTTAATGAGTGAAATTCCCAAATATGGAACTAGCCTTGAATTAAGAAATAAATTCTGAACTATTAAAATGAGAGAGATTAACTTATATTCATTCTGATGAAAAAATTTTTAGGCATAGTTTTTCTGGGACTAATATTGAGCAATAATGCTTTTGCAGGACCATATGAAAGTGTACTAAAATTTAATAGATGGCTTAACCTCAATGGTTATGATCAGTATTTAGATAAAACAGGTGATCCTGTTGATATGGTGTTGGACAGATCGATTTGTACATCTAAGGCAACTTGGGACGAATGTGTTGGAGCTGATGGAAAATTAATACCAACCAAAGATCGTAAATACACTCTAATTTATCCAAATAATTTAGATGTAAAAATAATGAAAAAGGGAGGTGGAAGCGAAATACATTATCAAGCTAATCCTAATTTTGGCACTTTACTTTTTTATGTTTTTCATTATTTGGAAGATATAAAAGGATTTGGTAAGTATTTAGTACAACCATCTAAAAATCCAATTAAATTCAAATCAAATTTAATAGACGATAAAATTGTAAAAAAACAATTACAAACAAAAGCAATTCTAAGTTATCTTTATTTTGAAAATGATGAAATCATAGTTGATGAAATTTCACCCAAGGATCGTTTTGGTATTCTCTTTAAAAATGATACTAAATGGAGTTCCATGTCGATGGGTAAAAGCTTAGTTTCTTACGTGACAGGTCATGCAATTTGTGGCGGTTATATTGATAGTATTGATACAACATTAAACGACTGGCCTTTGATTGAGAACACTCTCTATTCTAAAAAAAAATTAATTGATATTTTAAACATGGCTGCTGGAGATCAACAATATGTTGATGATAATGATGGATTAAAAAAGACTGGAAGATGGTACAATACCCATCCCATATCTTCTTTTGCTAATCTAGAATTAAAAGATTCAGAGCCATCTAATTCTAAAAAGTATCATTATAATGGTTTAGCAACAAATATTATAATGAATTACGTAATTTATAAAACAGATAAAGATTTCCAAAAACTTTTAAATGAAATTTTTCAAAAAAAAGCCAAAATAGAAAATAGTGTATTTTTTTTAAAACAAAAAGGAATTTCAGATGAGCAAGGTCCAGGAAGATATTCATTTAGAGCTAGTAGATATGATTATCTTAGAATTGCAAAAGCAATCATGGATGATTATCAAAGTGATACATGTGTAGGTAAATATTTAAAAGAGATTCATGAAAGAAGAATTAAAAAAAATATTAAGAAAGGAAGTGAACCAAGCTTTAATACTTCTACTAGTTATGGTGGACAATTTCACATGGATTACCCAGGTTTAAAAAATAGGTTAGTTTTTGGTTTAGGAGGCTTTGGTGGTCAGGCGATTTTAATAGATGTGGAAAATTCAAGAATAGTTGTTCTTAATTCTTTGCATTATAACAATAAGAAATTTAGATATAATGTTAAAAAACTTTTATTAGATCCAATTAAAAACGGCAGATTAAATTAAAAAATTTTACTTATTAACCTTGTTCAATTATAAATATTAGCATAAACACTCATGAAATTCATTAATGCCCTCGTGGTGAAATTGGTAGACACAAAGGACTTAAAAGCCGAGGGATAGAAGTTAAAGTCAGTCCATAGTAGTCCAACGTAGTCTAAAACATCCTATAAAATCCCATTCTTTATTTAAGCTTTAAATTAATATATGGAAATTAAGCTTATTGAATATCTCAAAACCAGTACCAAACCAGTACCTAAAGAGATATTATAATCTCATAAATATCTAAAGAAATTTATAATGGCACTATCAGAAAAAAG
>CACDUM010000028.1:0-4492 GCA_902555965.1 uncultured Pelagibacteraceae bacterium
ATTAGGAAAAAGAGTACCGTTATCTCTAAAAGTTTTTTTAACCGCTTTAGCAATTATTGATGACTTAGGAGCGATTGTTATCATTGCTTTATTTTATTCAGGTGATTTGAGTGTTAAATACTTAACGCTTATGCTGTTAGCTTTTATTGTCCTGTTAGTAATAAATAAATTTAATATAAAAAAATTTTTACCTTACTTGGTTGTAGGTATATTTCTGTGGGACTTTACACATAATTCAGGTATTCACGCTACTATTGCTGGAGTTTTATTAGCCATGACCATACCTCACCGAAAGAAAGAAAAAGATTTTTCATTGTTAATCAAAGTTGAACATGCAATAAGTCCCTACGTAGCTTTTGGTATTATGCCTTTATTTGCTTTTGCCAATGCAGGAGTATCTCTAGAGGGCTTATCTTTTAGTTCTTTATTAGACAAAGTGCCACTCGGAATTGTGTTAGGATTATTTGTTGGTAAACAATTAGGTGTCTTTGTATTTTCATATGTAGCAATTAAAACAAAAATTGCTCAAATGCCTAATAATTCAAATTGGTATAACTTTTATGGCGTAGGTGTTCTAACTGGTATCGGTTTCACAATGAGTCTTTTTGTTGGAAATTTAGCTTTTATTGAGAATATGCAATATATGGATGGTGTAAAAATAGGAGTACTAACTGGGTCACTTTTATCCACTTTATTTGGTTACTTCTTAATACTACTTACACCTAATAAATGACAAAAAAATTTATATTAGGTTTTACAATATTTATGTTTTTTTTTAAAAGTTCAGCTATCGCAAATTATGAAAAAACTTTTTTTGATCTAAATATTGAGAGCATATCGGGTGATATAATAAATTTTAGTGATTTCAAAAATAATGTAGTATTAGTAGTAAATACGGCAAGCTATTGTGGATTTACAAATCAATATGAAGAACTTCAAATTCTTTGGGACAAATATAAAAGTAAGGGTTTAGTTGTTCTTGCTGTACCGTCAAATTCATTTAATCAAGAGAAAAATAAAAACTCAGAAGTTAAAGAATTTTGTGAAGTCAATTTTAATATCACCTTTCCACTTTCAGCTATTTCTGAGGTAAAAGGAAATAATGCACATGAGTTATTTAAATGGGCTAAAACTAATCATGGTAGCTCAGCAGTACCAAAGTGGAATTTTCATAAGATTTTAATAAACAAAGAGGGAAAAATTGAGGATACATTTTCCTCTTTCACTAAACCATTATCAAATAAAATAATTAATAAAATAGAGAGTATTTTATAAATTTAGAGTAAGCCCATCGAAAGCAGGTATTGTGTTTTTTGGTAAAATTTTCATGAGAACTTTGTAATCTAATACTGGAGATAAATTGGTTAAAATAGCTTTTTTAGGTTTGAACTTTCTAATCATAGAAAGAGAGGTCTCTAAATTAAAATGTGATGGATGGTAATTATACCAAAGGCAATCTATGACTAAAAACTTCAAATTTTTGAAATATCTAAAATCTTTAGTGTAAATTTTACTTACATCGCTTATATAAGCCAATTTCTTATCAATTATAAAGCAATTAGATTTAACTTTTCCGTGTTCAACTTTAATAGATTTAACAGAAATTTTTTTCTTATTATTTGATGTAAGAAAAGTTTTTGGTAATTTATGCAATTTTAAAGTAGCAGGATACTCTCTAGAGTAACTTTTGAATATGTATGAAAAACTATTTTTTAAATATTTAGAAGTAAATGGATCAGCATATACATCGATTTGATTTTTGCTACTTATATAAAATGATCTTAAATCATTTATTCCATGTGTTTGATCACCATGCATGTGGGAAAAAAGCACTTTATCTATTTTTTTAATCTTATGTCTTAATAATTGTTGTCGTAAATCAGGTGAAGTATCAATCAATATATTTTGATTAGAGGTTTTTAATAGTGCAGAACATCGTGTTCTATAATTTTTCTTGATTTTAGGATCACAATTACCAAAAAAGCCATCTGGTCTTGGTACACCCATTGAACTACCACAACCAAGTATTATAAACTTCATATAATTTTAATTAAAAAAAAGATTATTGAAATTATTAGTGGTAATTTTGATAAGTTCAGATTTTTCAATGCCCTTTATTTCTGCAAGTTTGGCTGCAGTAAAATCTATAAATGACGGTTCATTTTTTTTTCCTCGGTTTGGCACTGGAGCTAAAAAAGGACTATCTGTTTCAATAAGAATTCTATCTAATGGAAGAGACTTAAATGTATTCTGAAGATCAACAGAATTTTTAAAAGTGATAATGCCACTTGCAGAAAAATAAGAATTAAATGTTAAAAGCTTTTCTGCAAATTTTTGAGATCCCGTGAAACAATGCATCAAAATTTTTAACTTTTCATCTTTATATTCATTTAATACTTCGTAAGTTTTTTCTTCAGCATTTCTTGAATGAATAATTAATGGTATATTCGCATCTAATGCAGCTTTAATGTGTATCTTAAAACTTTCTATTTGTTTATCTCTATCTGAATTATCATAATAAAAATCAAGACCAGTTTCCCCAACTCCAATAATCTTTTTATTTTGATTTAAATTTTTTGTAAAAAATTCTGAGTTGACGTTATTTTTATCTGCCTCATGTGGGTGTATTCCAATTGTACCAAATATAATTTCATCTTTATTTACAATTTCTTTAACTCTGGAAAAGCTTTCAATAGATGTTGAGATTGTTAATAATTTTTTAACACCAATTTTTTTTGATCGTTGTATAACATTTTTTAGATCACTAAATAATGGCTCATGATCAAGATGACAATGTGAATCAATCATTTTCTTTTTCTATTTTATTAAATAATATATCAATTTTATTAATAGCACTTCCTTTTTTTAAAAATTCATTATTTCCAATTGACTGAAAAATTACATCTTTTTCTTCAAGATTGAAAATTTTAAGTGCTTTAAGAGATGATTGCGGAATAATTGGATATAATAAAAAAGTTACTTTTCTAACAATTTCAAGAGTTGTATAAACTATTGTATTTAACCTAATTTTATCATCTTTTTTTTTCCACGGCTCCTGGTCATTAAAATATTTATTGGCTTCAAATAATCGATTTACAATATAATCAATATAAAAGTTAATATTTTGATTATCTATTTCCGATCTCAACTTATCTAAATTCTGGCTATATTCATCTAAAATTTTTATATCATCATTTTCAAATTTAATTTTTTCTGGCACCTTGCTATCACAATTTTTAATAACAAATGCAGATACACGTTGACATAAGTTACCAAAATTATTAGCTAAATCACTATTAATACAATCCTCTAATCTTTCTTGAGAAATATTACCATCATTTCCAAATGAAACTTCTTTTATTAAATAATATCTCAAAGGATCCAATCCATATTGTTTTATAATTTCTAATGGATCCAATATATTTCCTTTTGATTTAGACATTTTTTCCTCATTAGATAATATCCACCCATGTCCGTAAACTTTTTTTGGAGGAGTAATTTTTGCGGCCAATAGGAACGCAGGCCAATATATTGCATGAAATCTTAATATATCTTTTCCAATCAAGTGAACAGATGCTGGCCAAAATTTTTTATATAATTCATCATCTTTATTGGGATAATTTAAAGCACTTATATAATTAGTGAGAGCATCTAACCATACATATATGACATGATCATCATCATTTGGAACTTTAATACCCCATGAAAAACTTTTTCTACTTACTGACAAATCTTTTAATCCACTTTTAACAAAACTTATGACTTCATTTTTCCTTGATGCTGGAGAAATAAAATCAGGATTTTTTTCATAAAATTCTAATAATGCCTTTTCCCACTTAGATAATCTAAAAAAATAAGATTCCTCATCAACCCATTCAACAGGAGATTTAGATGATATGGCCACTTTTTTATTACCAAGATCTTCAATCTCATCCTCATTGTAGAACGCCTCATCCGATACTGAATACCAACCAGAATATTTTGATAAATAAATATCATCATTTTTTTTCAATTCTTCCCATAAATATTGAACAGATTTTTTGTGTCGAGACTCAGTAGTTCTTATAAAATCATTATTTGTTAAATTTAGAGTTTTTGATAAATTCTTGAATGTTTTGCTGATTTCATCGCAGAACGCTAAAGGTTCAACTCCTTTTTTTTCTGCAGCTCTTTGAATTTTTAAACCGTGCTCATCAGTCCCAGTCAGAAAATAAACTTTAAATCCATCTATTCTTTTAAACCTGGCAAAAAAATCAGCGATAATACTCGAATAAGCATGTCCCATATGTGGTTTGGCTGAGGGATAATAAATGGGTGTTGTAATATAATAATTTTTATCCATTTAAAAGCTTTGAATTTATTTCTAAAAATAAAGATTCATCATCTAAATTGAATTTCTTAAAATCATTTATTCTTTTCAAAAAATAATTATAAACATCTGAATTTGAAACTGAAATATCTTTTATCAAAAATAATTCAAGTATATTGTAAA
>CACDUM010000029.1:0-4300 GCA_902555965.1 uncultured Pelagibacteraceae bacterium
ATACAATCAATCTCAGTAGATTGTATATGGTTAGATTTAATACCATGATACTTTAAATGTTCCTTATGAAATGAGGCTAAAACAGTTAACCAACTTACATCTTTGCTTTTATATTTTTTTTCGTAAAAATCATAATATTTTGGATTTACTGAAAAAATATTCTTTTTACCTGTTACAACATCAATTGCTTTATTAACAAATTTAACATTTTTATAACCAGAATAATTTTTCTCTAATTGATCAAATGCACTCTTAATTGGTTCAACCAGCAACAAATTTGTATATATATTTATAGATGATCTAATAAAATCATCACTTTTACCGTCATTTGCACCTATTTGAATTATATTATTTATTTTTTTTTTACTGATTAGAAACTTTATAAAATCGCCACTATTTAGTGATGAAGATTCAATATATCTCTCTGTCTTTATTGTTTCTTTAGGTAAAATTTTAAAACCTAGTAGTCCTAAAATTTTTTTTAAAAGTTTATTTTTTTTTACATCGTGACTCATTTATTTATTTGGCAAGTGCTTTTTTTAAATAAATAATATCAAGCTTACAATCTTTATAACCACGTTTCACAACATTCAGGTATCTTTCAGTTGGAAATCTAAAAGGTGTTTTTTTGGTCATCGTATAAGTCATAACCTTTTTTCCGTAATGTAAAAAATAATACTTTTTATATAAATTTGGAAAGTCCTCATAAACATCAAGTTTTTTTTCATCACTTTTTGATATTTCAAAAAGTCCACCAGGCACAAATGAATTTTTTTTTGGTTCTATATCTGCCGCCCTGTATTTACTTCTAAATGTCAGTCTAAAATCTTTTAATTTTATTTTTTTTATAAATATACTATCTTTACATCTTCTTTTCATTTGAAAATGATGAAGATTACTACCGTAAGCAAAATAAAGCATTTATCGATCTACTATCTCAATTTTTTTTTCTTTTATAAAATCTAAAATTTGAGAACTACAATCGTCAATTTTTGATTGATGCTCAGATCGAAGAACTATGGATACTCCAAGTTTTCCTGCGTGAAAAAAGGGGTAACTTCCAATTTCAACATCTTTATTCTTATCTTGAACTTTCGATAAAGAATTTGCAATTTCACTTTCTACAGTTCTTAAACTTATTGTGTGGCTTAATATTGGATCACCACCAACAATCTTTTGTTTCAGACTACCTAGCATTGATTTAAGAATTGACGGGACACCTGGTAAACAAAAAACATTCTCTACACTAAATCCTGGTGCTCCACTTGTTGGATTTAAAATTAATTTTGCATTATGTGGCATCCAGACCATTTTCTGTCTGCCTTCATTGAACTCTCCTGGTTTATAATAACTTTCCAATATTTTAAAAGCTTCCGAATGAATTTCATATTTTAATCCAAAAGCTTCTGAGACAGATTCAGCGGTAATATCATCATGTGTTGGACCGATACCACCAGTTGTAAAAACATAATCATTATTTTTTCTTAAGACATTTAAATTTTCAATTATAATTTTTTTTGTGTCTGGTATCACTCTTACTTCATTTACTTGGACTCCAAGTGCATTCAGCCAAACAGCTAAAGTGCTTGTATTTGTATCTTGAGTTCGACCTGAAAGGATTTCGTTTCCAATAATTAATATTGCAGCATTAACTTTTGTATTTTTTGACATATTATCTATAATTTGAATATGGAATTTACCAAGTCTTTAATAAAAGGCAAATTAATCAAAAGATATAAACGTTTTTTTGTAGATGTAAAAATAAATCAAGAGATTGTTACGGCCCATTGTCCAAATACAGGCTCAATGAAAGGTCTGCTTGATGAGGGAAATGAGGTTTACTTGCTTAAAAATGATAATCCAAAAAGAAAACTAAAATATGGTTTAGAATTGATAAAAGCTAGGAATAATTTAGTTGGTGTAAATACTCACATGGCAAACAAGATTGTTGAACATGGTTTAAATGCTAATTTAATTAATGAATTAAAAAACAATGATAATATTAAATCAGAAGTTTTTTATAATAAAGAAACTAGATTTGATTTTTTTGTAGAGAAAAAAAAACAAAAAAGCTTTATCGAGGTTAAAAATGTGACTCTTTTTAGAGATAAAAAAACCGCTGAATTCCCTGATGCAATTACAACAAGGGGTTCAAAACATCTTCTTACCCTTATTGATGCCATAAAAAAAGGTTATAAATCATACTTAATTTTTTTAGTCCAAATTCAAAATATGGAAAATTTTAAAATTGCGCAAGATATTGATGAAGAATATTATAAAAATTTTCTTATCGCGAAGAAAGCTGGTGTTAATTTTCTTGCTTATAGATGCAAGCTTAATTCAAAAGAGATAATTATAGAAAAAAAAATAAAGATTATTAATGGATAATTACTCAGAAAAATTTGAAAAAATGAGAATTGCAGGCAAACTTGCCGCTCAAACCCTAGATATGCTCACCGAAAATATAAAAGAAGGTATTTCGACTGCACAAATTGATAAACTTGGGTACGAATTTATTAGAGATAATGGAGGTTATTCTGCTCCACTTTATTACAGAGGCTTTACCAAATCATTATGTACATCATTAAATCATGTTGTTTGTCATGGAATACCATCTAAAGAAAGAATTTTAGAAGATGGTGATGCAGTCAATGTGGATGTAACTGCAATCATTGATAACCACTACGGAGATACAAGTAGAATGTTTTGTATAGGTAAAACTTCAGTCAAATTAAACAATCTTATAGATGCGACTCATGAATCAATGATGAGGGCTATAAAAATTTTAAGACCTGGAAAAAAACTTGGAGATATTGGTCATGAAATTCAAACATATGTAGAAGAAAAAGGTTTTTCAGTTGTCAGAGATTTTTGTGGACATGGTATAGGTACAACTTTTCATGAGTCACCAAATATTTTACATTATGGAACTAAAAATACAGGAATGGAACTAAAACCAGGAATGACATTTACAATTGAACCTATGATTAATGCAGGTAAATTTGCTACAAAAATGCTAAATGATGGTTGGACAGCAGTCACAAAAGATAAATCTTTGTCTGCACAATTTGAGCATACAGTTGGAATTACAGAAAATGGTTATGAAATTTTTACAGAATCTGCTAAAGGTTATTCAAAGCCTCCATATTTATAATTAATGATTAAAAGATATTCGAGAAAAGAACTTACTGAAATTTGGTCAGAAGAAAATAAATACAAAATTTGGTTGGATGTAGAGATAGCTGCAGCGCAAGCTATGGAAAAATTAAATCAAATTCCTAAAGGGATTTCCTCAATTGTTAGAAAAAAAGCAAGAATTAACGTTAAAAGGATTCATCAAATTGAGTCACAAGTTAAACATGATGTAATAGCCTTTTTAACTTCTGTTACTGAGAAAGCTGGAATTAAAGCAAGATATCTTCATCAAGGAATGACATCATCAGATGTTGTTGATACAAGTTTTAATATTCAGTTGGTTCAATCAGGAAAAATTATCCTCAAAGATCTTGACCAAATTTTAAAAGTCTTAAAAAGACAAGCAAACAGATATAAATTTACACCATGCATTGGAAGAAGTCATGGCATACATGCTGAACCAATTACCTTCGGTTTAAAACTTGCCTCTTTTTACGCAGAATTCAAAAGAAATAGAAAAAGATTAGTCGATGCAATAGATGAAGTCTCGACATGTGCTATATCTGGTGCGGTTGGAACATTTGCTAATATTAATCCTAACGTGGAAAAACATGTTGCTAAAAAACTTGGCTTAAAAGTTGAACCAATTTCAACTCAAGTTATTCCAAGAGATAGACACGCTTTTTATTTTTCAGTTCTTGGTATTATTGCTGGTTCAATTGAGAGAGTAGCAATAGAAATCAGACATTTGCAAAGAAGTGAAGTGTACGAACTACAAGAATTTTTTTCAAAAAAACAAAAAGGCTCTTCTGCTATGCCACATAAAAAAAATCCTATCTTGAGTGAAAATTTAACAGGTCTTTCAAGAATGGTTCGAAGCACAGTTATTCCTGCACTTGAAAATATTGCATTATGGCATGAAAGAGATATCTCACATTCAAGTGTTGAGAGAAACATTGGCCCAGATGCTAATATAACTATTGACTTTGCTTTAGTAAGATTAACAAATATTTTAGATAATATGATTATTTATCCAAAAAAAATGTTAGAAAATTTAAACTTAACGAAAGGTTTAATTTTTTCACAAGAATTAATGCTTGAACTAACGAAAACTGGATTAACTAGAGAAAAATCATATAAGTTGGTTCAAAATTTCTCAAAAAAA
>CACDUM010000030.1:0-4120 GCA_902555965.1 uncultured Pelagibacteraceae bacterium
TTATCTACGGCATCAATGAGTTCATTTATTTCCTCTAGAACTTTTGATTTACTAAGCAATTTATCTGATAATAATTTATTGGTATACGATCCATCAACCGGGTTTACTTTTCTTTCACGAGCAAGTTTAAATAAGTTTTCTAGTGTACTTAACATACTAAATTCTAACAGGTATTCCTTTTGAGTCCAAATATTCCTTAGCCTCTTGCACTGAATGTTTTCCATAGTGAAAAATTGAAGCTGCTAAAACTGCACTAGCATTTCCTAATTTAATACCATCCACCAAATGATCTAAATTACCAACCCCACCTGAGGCAATTAAAGGTATATTTACTTTTGATGCAATTTTACTCATCAAATCGACGTCATAGCCTATTTGTGTTCCATCTCTATCCATAGAGGTTACTAGTAATTCTCCTGCTCCACTATCTTCCATTTTTTTGGCATACTCTAAAGCATCGAGACCACTATTGTTTCTCCCGCCATGAGTAAATATTTCCCACCTATCACCATTTTTTTTTGTATCAATTGCAACAACAATACATTGTGAGCCAAATTTTTTTGAACTTTCTAAAACAACTTTTGGATTTTCAACAGCTGCAGTATTAATAGATACTTTATCGGCACCACAATTTAATAATTTATTGATATCCTCTATACCTCTTACGCCTCCACCAACAGTTAAGGGTACAAAGCATTTTTTTGATGTTCTCTCCACTACATCATAAATCGTATCTCTATTTTCATTGGAGGCTGTAATATCCAAAAAACAAATTTCATCTGCACCACCATCAGAATAAATTTTTGCTTGTTCAACTGGATCACCTGCATCTTTTAAATCAACAAAGTTAATCCCTTTAACAACACGTCCATTTTTTACGTCTAAACAAGGAATTATTCTATTTTTAAGCATCTTCTTTAACCAGTTCTTCTAATTTAATATCTCCATCATAAATAGCTTTGCCAACAATTATACCCTCAATATTTTTCAAAGTTTTGGCTTTTTTAATGTCATCTATTGATGACACACCACCAGAAATAATCACAGGGCAATTAGATTTTTCAGCAACTTTTGATGTCTCCTCAAAATTTGGGCTTTGTTTCATACCATCTCGGTTGATATCGGTATAAATCAATCTGCTAACACCATAACTATTCACTTCACTTAAATAATCTAGAGTTGATTGATTAGAATTTTCCTTCCAACCGGATACTGTTAAAAATCCATCTTTAGCATCTAAACCTAGGGCAATTTTATTTGGAAACTTTTTACATGCTTCTCTTAAAAAATTTTTATCTTGGATAGCAGCACTTCCTAAAATAATTTTTTCAACACCAATGTCAGAATACTTTTTAATACTGTCATAATTCCTTATACCACCACCTATCTCAACCTTTAGATTAAATTTGTCAACAATATCTTTAATAATATCTAGATTAATTGTTTCACCAGTCAGAGCTCCGTCAAGATCCACAATGTGTAAATTTTTAAATCCATGATCTTTATATTTCTCGGCTTGTTCAATTGGAGACATTTTGTACTCAGTTTTGTTGTCAAAATCTCCTTTTACTAATCTTACACACTTTTTATCTTTAATGTCTATCGCTGGGAAAATCTTCATTAATCAAAATTTAAAATACTCATTGTTATAAAATATTTCATCTTGCCCAATTCTATCAAGATAAGTAAAATTTTTAGATTCAAAAAAATTCTTAAAATTTTGCTCTTCTGGTATATTATTTTCAACAGAAATTACTTTAATATTATGAGTTTTAAAATCTATTGACTTTAATAAATTCATTTCTCCTCCCTCAATATCTATAGATAAATAATCTATATCTATATTTTTGGATATTATCTCGTCAAAAGTAATGGTTTTGAGACTTATTGATTTAGTTTTACTGAGTTGATGATTTGAAATAATATTTATATTTCTCTTAAACGAACTATCGTTAATCCCACTCATCTGAGTAAGGCCTTCTATAACTTCTATAAATTCAACCTCTTTTACCTCATCACTAATTGCATTATTTAAAACCTTACATTTTCTATTTTTTTTTAATTTTTCAAATTGAATTTTTGAGGGCTCTACAGCAATCCCATCCCAATTTTGAAATCTTTCAAAATGATAACAATTACTTCCACTGACACCATCATAAGCACCTATCTCAATAAAAAATCCATTTTTTTTTCTATCAAAAAATTTTTTTTTGATAATTTTATCTTGACCTGCTTGAGATGTATATTTTTCATTCCAAAAGAAAGATTTTTCGCAATTCCAAATTTTTTGTCTAATCACACCCCTGTAAGCATGTTCGTTCGTGCTAGCATAAATATTTGGCACTTGCTCTAATAATTCTGAATAAATTTTATGAGCATGAATTTTACCCTCAAGGTTGTCATTAAAAAGTTGATCTCCTTTTTTTAATAATTCACTCACATTCTTTCCAACAAATGATCTTAGATCTATGTTTCTCATTCAAAAGCTCCATCCAAATCAACTATATATAAATTTTTTAAAGCCCTGATCTTCATATTTGTTAACTTGTTTAACTGAAGACATTTCATATTCAGTTTTATTATCAAAGTCTCCTTTAACTAACCTCACATATTTTTTATCTTTAATATCAATTGCTAAAAATATCTTCATTTATTAACTTTTACATTTGGCTCAATTGAAATTGAAAATTCTTTATTCAAACTTTTTTTGTTTGTTTTTTCAACGTTCTGTACACTTTGACATGAAGTAAGTACAAAATAACAAAGAGTTATTAATAAGAATTTACTCATTATTATAAATTTATAAAATTTTTTATTACTTGTAATCCTATTTTATCGCTTTTTTCTGGATGAAATTGTGTTCCAAAGATATTTTCGTTTTCAACAGAACAAACAATATTTGATGAATAATCTGTTGTTGCAGAAATGACTTTTTTATCTTTAGGTACAAATTCGTAACTATGCACAAAATACATGTGTGAATTATTTTCAACATCTCTAAAAAGTTTACTATCCTTTACAATATTAATTTGGTTCCACCCTATGTGAGGAAGTTTATATTTTCCATTTTGGTTATCTATTTTTGAAACTTTCCCGGAGATCCAGCCTAAACCTTTGGTTTCAGTTTCTTCATAGCCAATATCAGCAAACATTTGTAAGCCAACACAAATTCCAAGAAGTGGTTTTTTATTATTTATTGCAAATTCACTCAAAGCATCTTTAAGACCATTGATTTTGCTCAAAGCATCTAGACAACTTTTAAATGAGCCCTGTCCTGGTAAAACTATTTTGTCGCTTGATTTAATTTTATCTAAATCAGCAGTAACCTCAATATTTACTTTATCCTTCGCAACTTCTTTAAAAGAGTTTCTCACCGAGCTAATATTGCCCGAGTTGTAATCAACGATAGTAATTTTCATTAATTTTATAATGAGCCTTTAGTAGATGGAATTGATTTACTATTCCTGGGGTCTATCTCTAATGCAGCTCTTAATGATCTTGCTAATCCTTTAAAACATGACTCAATAATGTGGTGACTATTATCACCATAAATGTTTTCTACGTGCAAAGTGATACCTGCCGCTTGAGAAAAAGCCTGAAACCACTCTTTAAAAAGTTCTGTGTCCATCTCGCCAAGCTTTTCAACTTTTAATTTTACTTTCCAAATTAAATAAGGTCTATTCGAAATATCAATTGCAACTCGCGATAAAGTTTCATCCATCGGTATCATTGCATGTGCGTATCTTCTAATGCCAACAGATTTCTTTAATGCTTTTTTCAAAGCCTCACCGATTGCAATACCAGTATCCTCGGTTGTGTGGTGAAGATCAATATGCGTATCTCCTTTAGCTTTTATACTCATATCTATTGATGAATGCTTAGATAACTGCTCAAGCATGTGATTAAGAAATCCTATCCCAGTATCAATCTTATACTTACCCTTACCATCAATGTTAAGATCAACACTTATACTGGTCTCTTTTGTTTTTCGACTAATTTTACCTTTACGCTTCATAATTAAAAAGAGGTATACATATATTATCTAAATATGGCAATAATACTAAACCTGGGCTTGAACTATCAAATTTAGTATCCATTTATTAGCTATGACAACAATTGT
>CACDUM010000031.1:0-3789 GCA_902555965.1 uncultured Pelagibacteraceae bacterium
AACTTAGTTAAAAAAGTAAAATAATATGTCAAATTTATTTACTATTTCCTAATGTATTACATTAAGTATTGTACATAAAATATTGTATTTATTGTATTTTATTAAAAATATAAATAATATAAATTTTTGAATAATTTGCATTTTTTGATGTTAAAATCACCCTAATATGCCCTGCAAAAGTGTAAATTTATATCAAATTATGAAAAACATCAAATAACACTTTGAAATAGGGACTTTTTCGATTTTGGTTATGAAAATTCCAAAAAAATAGGGCAGTCCAAAAGCATTGATATAGTTAAATAGTAGAGCGATGCACTAATTGAATATAGCATTTAAACGTCCATAGAGGGGTCTATTTTAGGTATAGGCTAATATATGGTACAACCGAAGGGTGAATTATGTTATTTTGAAAGTAATCTTACAAAAAGATAAAAAAGTGTTGATTTTACTCACTTTTTTAACTTAAAAAATGTTTAAAATAGCTCTATATAGCTACTTTTTCAGATCTTAGTAATTTGAGCTTTTGCTTGATTCCACCTTTACCAGAGTAACCTCCAAGAGCTCCATCAGATCTAATCACTCTATGACAAGGTATTTTTGGAGCATATGGGTTTTTAGCACAAGCATTTGCTACAGCTCTGGCTGATTTAGGGCTGTTTATTGCAATAGCAACTTGCTTATATGTTTTTATTTCACCTTTTGGTATAGTTCTGAGGTATTTCCAAACTTTTAACTGAAATTTAGTGCCTTTAAGATGCATTTTTTAGAGAAACCCCTGTTTCCTTGCACTTTTAAGGGTGCAAAGAACAGTTGTTTTGGCACGTCGTTGATGCGCTACCGCCATGCCTCCCGTTCTGCATGTTCAGCGATGCTTTGCAGAACTTTCTGCCCCTTGGATTTGTACCTCTCGGCTTTTGCCCAATTGGCCAGTTAAGGGTTGCCCCTTAATTCATTTATACTTTAACAGATATGATTTTAAAGCTGTATCACCTTTTAATTGATTCTGAAAATTTACAGAAATTCATGTGAATATTGGGGATAAATTAAGCTTTGAAAACTAAGATAAAATAGCTGATTAAAAATAAGATAGCCAAGATAGATAAAAAAATAGTTTCAATGCTTTTGCCATGATTTTTATACTGAATTGAACTTAAAATAATAAATCCCACAGAGGTAATTAAAAACCATACAGCAGGAATTTCTCCATCAATTGAACCCATAATTTTTATATTTAAACTATTGACATTAAAAATCACTTGATATATTACTAATGATAATTAATTGTTATCAATAGTAATTGTATGAATGAATTGGCAACAGACCTAAAATCGCTTCATGAGGCAACTTTAAATAACCTCAAAAGCTCAAAAGCAAATAATACTTTAAGAGCATATAAGTCAGACTTTAAAGATTTTGGAGCTTTTTGTGCTAAGCATGGTTTGAATTCTTTGCCATCAGAGCCAAAAATAGTTTCATTATACCTTACACACCTCTCTAAAAATTCTAAAATAAGCACTTTAAGAAGACGTTTAGTGTCAATTAGCATGGTTCATAAACTAAAAGGACATTATTTAGACACCAAACATCCAATCATTGTTGAAAACTTAATGGGAATAAAAAGGGTGAAAGGAAGCATTCAAAAAGGTAAAAAACCTATATTAATCAGTCATTTAAAATCTATAATTAATGTAATAGATCAGAAGAAAACTGAAGATATTAAAAAATTTAGAGACAAGTCAATAATCTTAATTGGTTTTGGAGGTGGATTTAGGCGAACTGAGCTTATTTCAATTGATCATGAAGATTTAGAATTTGTGCCTGAGGGTCTTAAAATCAGCATTAGAAGATCAAAAACCGATCAATTTGGTGAGGGAATGATCAAAGGACTGCCCTACTTTACTAATGAAAACTATTGCCCTGTAGTTAATCTTAAAAAGTGGCTAGAAATTTCTAAAATTAAATCTGGACCTATTTTTAGAAGATTTTCTAAAGGTTCATCTTTAACAGGAAAAAGATTAACCGACCAATCAGTAGTTTTATTAATGAAAGAATATCTAAATTTAGCTGGTATTGAGAATAAAAATTTTGCAGGTCATAGTTTAAGATCAGGTTTTGCAACCGTCGCTGCAGAATCGGGTGCTGATGAACGTAGTATTATGGCAATGACTGGTCATAAAACAACGCAAATGGTCAGAAGATATATTAGGGAAGCAAATATATTTAAAAATAATGCTTTAAATAAGATTAAGATTTAAGCTTGCTATATCAAAGAAGCTTTTTTTCCAATAGATTTATCAATTATATATTTTGAAATTTTTACTTCATTAAATAGTTTGAAATATTTTTCCTTACCTTTTTTAGCGATTCTAATTCTTGATTTATCATTTTTTTTATAAAATTTAATTTTTTCAGCAAGATCATCGATGTGATCATAAGAAACTATTTCATTTGAATTGAAGAAATTGTTCATTTTTACCTTTTTATCAATAAAAACTAATAATCCATTTCCCATAAGTGAAGCAATCCTGTTACTTGAGTAATGTTTGGTAGGTTCACCCCTACTGAGATTTAAGGCCATTTTTGAATTAAGTAACGATTTATAAAAATCATTTCCCCAAACAGGTTCTTGTTTTCCAATTCCATAAAAATCATATTTTATTCCGTCTATTTTTTTTATTAGTTTTTCTAAAAAAATGACTCTATTATCTGTTTTTCCCTCTTTAAGTGTTGCTCTATTAACACCATGGCTCATTGCATAAAAAACATCATTTTCTGGTTTTAATTTAAAGACATCGAAACATTCAATATTTTTATCAACAGGTGTCATAAAAAAGTGAATATTTTGGTTGAATTTTTTTGAAAGTTTTAACACAGAAGGATTAGTTGTAATAAATGAATGATCTACCATTGAAAAAAATTTTTTTAATTTACTAATGTTATCTGAGGTATCTGATAATTTTTTCATTAATGGATCTTCATTCCACTGGGAGATAATTATTTTTTGATTAATTGACCTAAAATCAGATAGAATCTCGTGATTTACGTTATCTGAGTGACCAAAAATAACTAAATCTGGATTATAATTTTTAAAGGTTTCGATTAAATAGCTATGAAATTTGTCTTTAAAACTTAATAGATTAATCCCCTTATTTTGTCTCACATAGTCTCTATCACTAATTTCAATTACGTCATGACCGTTTCGGATAAAACCATTGGTAAATTTTTTACCTAACGAAAGATTGTAAATTCTATGATTTAGTTTTTGCGCTAAATTATAAATATTTATAATCCTCAATTTATTACCATTAATATTAATTTTCTTAAAAGGGAATAACGAGTTTCTCATCAAATCAATTTTTTGAGAATTTCGCTTTAATTTGTGTTTTACAAAATTTTTACTTTTTATTTGAATACGCTTTCTTAATTTATTATTTTTAATAAGTTTTTTTATTTCATTTTCAATATTTTTTGTATCCAATTTTTTAAGTTTAATTGCATAATCAGTTGTTTCAGGGAGACCACCGGTATTAGAAATTATTGTAGCGCAGCCACGTGAAGAAGCCTCTAACGCGGTTCTACCAAATGGCTCTTCCCATCTTGAGGGAATAACGGCAATTTCAGATTTACTTAAATAATCTAAAACTTTATTATGCGGAATTTGACCAAGATTAAAGTGTCTTTTATGAGTAGGGAAATTTTGAAATCTTCTTTCTTCACCAATTGAAATAGCACACCATTCATTATATTCATCTAAAATTTTGAACATTGATTTGCAATAAAGATCATATC
>CACDUM010000032.1:0-2791 GCA_902555965.1 uncultured Pelagibacteraceae bacterium
TAGAATTATTTTTGAATTTAATTTTCCAAAAAAATCTTTAACCATAATTGGTCTATTATGTAATTCTAAAATATCAAAATTTAAATTTTTGATTTTATTAATAATTTTATTTGAATATTCTTTGGTTGTGCTATTAAGTTTTGAATTAATATTATCTATATTTATATAATTTTTTGTTAAATAATTTTTGTTTTTTGTACTACCTATAATGTAAGTATTTTTCTTATATTCAGAGTCCCTTACAAAATCACTGATCCATAGAGCAACTGCTCCAGCTCCTTTTAGTGTATAATTTTCTTTATATGGTAATATTGATGCAATTTTCATATTAACTTATACTTAGTAAGTGTTTTCTTTTTTTTTTGTCTTTTTTTAATTTATATTCAAATGACATGGCTAATCTTTTATCATAAAATCTTTTTTTATAGATAATTTTCCACTTAAAACCTCGTGTCGACTTTGCTCCTTTACTAGTATTATGTTTTTTAAGTCTTAAATTGAGGTTATTTGTATATCCAACATAAGTTTTGATAATTTTATTATTTACGCTTTTAAGCATATAAACATAAAATATCATAAATGTGGCGGTCCCTAGGGGAATCGAACCCCTCTTTCGAGGATGAAAACCACGTGTCCTAACCGATAGACGAAGGGACCAAATTTCAGCTTTCTATTGCAAAATCCAATTTTTATCAAGTGTTATTAGGTTGCATTCTTTCCACTGTTATTTAGCAGTTCTTTAAATTCTTTTGATGGTTTGAATAAAACAACATCTCTTTTAGAAATCTCTTTTTTCTCTTTGGTTTTAGGATTTCTGCCAATTCTTGGATTCTTTGATCTGATCAAAAATGTTCCAAACTTTGAAATCTTCACAGTTTTTTTTTTGCATAAATTTGAAACTATTATAGAAAAAAATTCTTCAACTAAATTTTCTGTTATTTGTTTTGAAAATCCGACTTGCATATATATTATGTTTACAAGATCTTTTTTGGTTAAATTAATTCTCATTAATTAGATATTTTCTCTTATTTTATTTATCAAATCGCCTTTAACAATCTTACTACATACTTCTAACGAATTTGAAAAACCGATGAAATCTGTTCCCCCATGACTTTTTACAACTGGTGAGTCTAAGCCTATAAAAATTGCACCATTATAGAGTCTAGGATCTAATCGTTTTTTGAATTTATTCAAATTTGAGAAATTTAATATTGCTGATAATTTACCTAAAATTGAGTCTTTAAAAACTTTTTTAAGTTCATCTGTAATAAAATTTGCAGTCCCCTCTGCCGTTTTAAGAGCAACGTTACCAGTAAAACCATCAGAAACAATTACGTTAACATTTCCATTCATAAGTTCGTTACCTTCTATATAACCTGAAAATCTAAAATTATTAGATTTTTTTTCATTAAGTATTTGAAAAGTTTCTTTTATAATTTCATTACCCTTTAATTCTTCCGAGCCTATATTTAGTAAAGCTGTGTTGGGTGTTTCATTTGGATAAAGAGACTTATATAAAGATGCTCCCATAATTGAGAAATCAACTAAATTTTTTGAACTACATTCAATATTTGCACCTAAATCTAATACAACACTCATCCCTTTTTTATTAGGCCATAACGCAGATAATGCTGGTTTATCTATATTTTCAATCATCTTAAGATTTAATTTAGCAATAACAAGTAATGCACCAGTATTTCCCGCGGATATTACAATATCAGCCTCTTTCTTTTTAACACTTTCTATTGCAAGCCACATACTTGTATCTTTACCTCTTTTAGCAGCTTCAAGTGGGCTATCAGTACTTTTGACAATATTATCAGTATGTATTATTTCGTAGAAATCTTTATTTAACTTATCCTTAATAAGAGTTTCAATCTTAATTTTATTACCAAAAATTTTAAAAAAATTCTTTTTATTTGATTTATGATTATGGATAATGCCATCAATGATCTTCTTAGGTGAACCATCACCACCCATTGCATCAACTGCAATTTTAGTTAAATCTGACATTTAAATACGTATTATTCTTCTGGGTCTAAAACTTGACGACCTTTGTACATTCCAGTTTTTAAATCTAAATGATGAGACAATCTATATTCACCAGATTTTTTGTCTTCAATCACGTTTTTTGATGAGAATTTCATATTTTGTGACCTTCTCATTCCAGTTCTTGATGGAGTTTGTTTTCTTTTAGGTACAGCCATAATTATGGACTAATTACACTTTTTAAAAAAAAATTCAAAGTTTTTTTCTTCAAATTAATGGAAAAATCATCAAAATAATCAACTAAAATATCAATTTCCTCAAAATCCACTAAAAAAGAAGATAGTTTTTTTAATTTTTCATTTTTATCTAATTGATCCCAAAAGTGAATTTCTGAAACAATAGCATGAAATAAATTCAAATAAATTTTCATTTTTTTATTAATTGATTGATCTCCATATCCTATTTCACGAATACTTAATTCTAATTGTCTAAAATTGAAATCATAAATTCTTTGTAAAATATCCTTATTTTCTTTATTTTTGTAGCTTTTCAAAAAGAAAGCAAAATGAATGAGGAAAAATGTTAAACGATCCGAAAAGTTATCTTCTCGATTAAGAGATTTATATAAGTCTTTATTTCTAGAGTAATTGATTAAATTGTTATAAACATTAATATAATTTTCAGACATGATTAAAATATTATATATATTTTTTTTTGCATTAGTAGTATCAAATTGTTCTTTTAAAAAAGTTGTTAAACATCACGGCGTTCCTTTTCTTGATAAGAAGCAAAAGCAATTAAT
>CACDUM010000033.1:0-2776 GCA_902555965.1 uncultured Pelagibacteraceae bacterium
AATTGGATCTAGGTATAATTATTTTTTTATCTCTTAATACGGCGCCAATTCTTAGTTCGTCTGGTAAATTGGAATTTTTAATTTCTTTATTGATTAATTCAGAAGTCTCAATTATTTCAGCTTCAATTACCTCGTATTCACCATCTGATAGAGTATATGCATTTTCAATTGTTCCTTTGTGGATATGTTTTAAAATACTTGAAACAGTCGTCATTCTTGGATCAATTAAATCATCAATTTTTAATGATGATTGAAGAAGAGAATAATTTGGTTTGTTTATTAATGCCATTGTTCTTTTATCGTCAATATCTTTTTGGTCTTTAGCGAATTTTTCGACTAACACACTGACCATTAAGTTATCCTCATCATCATTTGTTAGAGCTAATACAGTTTCAGCTTCCCCTAAATTTGCTTCAGTTAAAACTTCTTCATCTAGACCATCACCGTTTATAACAATTGCATCATTAAGTTGATTTGCTAAAAACTCTGCTCGCTCCTTATTTTTTTCAACAATTTTAACTCGAACTGTTTCTAGGGTTTCTTCAATATTCTTAGCTAAATTAAAACCAATATTTCCTCCACCTATAATCAAAATCTTTTTCGAAATTTTTTCCTCATGACCAAATGCTTCAAGAGTTTCTGACATTTGTGACGAATTAATAATGACATAAATTTTGTCATCTTTTTTTACCGAATCTGTTTTTTTTGGAATAAAAAATTTATTATCTCTATTAATTCCAATAATATTGGCCTCTAATTTTGGGTACTTATTTGTGAGTTCATTAAACTTAATACCTATAGATTTACAATCCTCTTTGATAAATATTTCCAATAATCTTATTTTATTATCAGCAAAAGGCACACTATCTAACGCACCTGGCGCCTCCAATTTTCTTTGAATTGATTTAGAAATTTCTATTTCAGGAGAAATAATCACATCAATTGGTAAATTCTCTTTATTATAAACTCTTGTAAATCTTGGGTTTAGATAGTCTTGTGATCTAATTCTTGCTATTTTTTTTTGAATGTTAAATATTGAAAATGCTATTTGACAAATAAGCATATTGATTTCGTCATTTCTTGTAACTGCAATAATCATATCTGTTTCAGCGGCATTAGCTTTTTCAAGAATTGATGGATATGTAGCTTTTCCAACGATTGCCTTAACATCCAAACTATCATTGATTTTTTGGATGTCCTCACTTGATTGATCAATCACTGTTATTGAATGGCCTTGTTCACTCAATAACTTTGCAATGGTAAAACCTACTCTACCAGCGCCACAGATGATTATATTCATTTTAGTTAAATTCTTTTATTCCTAAGCCTTTAAGCTTTCTATGAAGAGCACTTCTCTCCATGCCAACAAAGTTGGCTGTTTTAGATATATTCCCATTAAATTTTTTAAGCTGAATAGTTAAATACTCCTTTTCAAAGTTTTCTCTAGCTTCTTTTAATGGCACAGATAAGCTATTTTCACCAATTTTATCATCATAATTGTCGCTTTTTAACGACTCTTTTACAATGTTAGATATTTTGTCTTTTGTATCAGGTTGTAAAATTGCAATTCTTTCAATCAAATTTCTTAGTTCCCTTACATTGCCTTTCCAATCATGATTCAAAATATATGAGTCATTTTCATCAATATCTAATTCTTTAATATTATAATTTGAGGAAATCATTTTTGAAAAATATTTTATTAACAGAGGTATATCTGAAATTCTTTCATTTAATGATTTAATGTTAATTTCAAAAACGTTCAATCTATGATAGAGATCCTCTCTAAAATTACCTATTTTTATTTCATCTTTTAAATCCTTACTTGATGAACAAATTAATCTAACATCAACATTAATATCATTATTACCATTTAATCTTTTAAATTTTTGATCAATAAGAACTCTTAATATTTTTGATTGAATGACAAGAGGAATTTCAGAAACTTGATCAATTAATAAAGTGCCTTTATTAGCTTTTTCTAACGCACCATATGAAATGGAACCATCGCTCTTTTCTTCCCCAAATAATTCTTGTTCATATTTTTCCGAGTCAAGAAGTGCTCCATTTAGAATAATAAATGGATTTTTTTCTCTTTTAGAATTTTTATGAATTTTTCTTGCAATTAATTCCTTCCCTGAACCTGATGGCCCATTTATAAGAATCCTGCTCTCGGTTAAAGATATCTTTTTTATTTGTTCACGTATTGTAGATATATTCTTACTATCACCTATTAAATCATATGAAGAAAATAACTTATTTTCATAATCCTTATTTTGTTTTTTTAATTGAAGATTTTCAACAGCTCTGGTTATAAAGTTTAATAATCTGGCTTGGTCAAAAGGTTTTTCAACAAATTCAAATGCACCATGCTTTAATGAATTAACAGCCATTTCAATATTAGCATGCCCTGTAATAATAATTACTGGTACATCTTTATTTTTAGACTTGATATGGGATAATAGTTCTATTCCATCATTATCACCCTTATCTAATTTTACATCTAGGATAGCTACATCAGGCATCTTTTTATCAATTTCTTTCAACGCTTGATTATAATTAGCAGCAACTCTAGTTTTGTAACCAGCATCAACAATTAATTCATTTAGGATATTTCTTATATCCGCATTATCATCAACTATTAATATTTCTGTTGTCATTTAAATAAAATCTTATCTGTATTTTTGCACCATTATTAATTGGAATGAATTCAAGTTCACCTTTGTGATCATTTATAATTTTGTTTACTATAGATAGGCCTAGTCCAGTTCCATTTTTT
>CACDUM010000034.1:0-2694 GCA_902555965.1 uncultured Pelagibacteraceae bacterium
AAAAAAAAGATTATGGAATTTTATTTATCTAATGAAACTATAAAAAGATCTAAATTTAGATACATAAAGTTAAATGATAAAATTAATATAGAACTCCCTCTTAAATATGGTCAAAAAATTTCAGGTCATATTTGTCAAGGACATGTTGACACTGTTGGGAAAATATTATCAGTGAACAAAATTGATAAATCTTATTTATTTGATTTTGAAATTAATGAAAAAGAGAGAAAAAATATAATCGAAAAAGCTTCAATTAGTATAAATGGTATATCATTAACAATTTCTAAAGTGACGAAAAAAGGTTTTCAAATCTGGATAATTCCTCATACTTATAAATTAACAAATTTATCATCTCTTAAAAAAGGTAATTTAGTTAACGTAGAAATAGATATTCTTTCAAAATACGTTAGAAACTATTTTTATGAAAAAAAATAATTATTCATCAATAGAAACTATAATAAATGTTGCAAAAAAAGGGGGTATGTACATTTTAGTTGATGATGAAAAAAGAGAAAATGAAGGTGATTTGGTTATGTCAACCTCGGATACAAATGCAAAGAATATTAACTTTATGGCTAAATATGGAAGAGGCCTTATTTGTTTAGCCTTAGATAGTCTTCAAGCTAAAAGATTAAATTTATCTTTAATGTCACCTGTAAATCAATCAAGAAATCAAACAGCATTTACAATTTCAATAGAAGCTAAAAAAGGTATCACCACTGGAATATCAGCAAAAGATAGAGCAAGAACTATCAAAATAGCCTCTAAGAAAAATGTGAGTAAAAAAGATATAGTATCACCTGGCCATGTGTTTCCAATCATTGCAAAGGATGGAGGTGTTCTTGTAAGAGCTGGTCACACAGAAGCCTCCGTGGATATTTCAAAGTTAGCTAAAAAGAATAATTCAGCGGTCATTTGCGAAATAATGAATGAGGACGGAACAATGGCTAAGGGTCAAGCACTTTTAAATTTTGCACAAAAACATAAACTTAAAATTGGTAAAATTGAAGATTTAATTTCTTATCGATTAAAAAAAGAAAAATTAGTAAAATTAAAAAAATTCTCTGCTATAAAAGTAAAAAATCAAAAATATAAGATCAAAATATATGAAAATCTTTTAGATGGATCAGAACACTTTGCTCTCATAAAGGGATCTCTAAAAAGATCTATCGTACCACGTGTTAGAGTTATTTCATCAAATGTAGTTTATAATTATCTTATAAGTCAAAAACTTCCCAATTCATTTGATAAAACAATAAACTATTTTAAGAAATACAATAATTGCGTACTAATCTTTATTAAAGATACTAACTTAAATTCAGTCACTCAAACGCTTAAAAGTTTTGGAAATAAAAGTCTTAAAAAGAAAGGTAAAGATAATCTTATAAGAAATTATGGTATAGGTGCTCAAATTATTAAAGATTTAAAAATTAAAAAGATGATATTAATTACTAGAACACCAAAAAAAGTTATTGGATTAGAGGGTTATAACATTAAAATAACCAAACAAGAATTGATTTGATGAAAAAAATTTTGATAGTTACAGCAAATTATTATAAAGATATTTCTTTGGGTTTGTTAAATAGTACAAAAAAAAATCTTCCAAGAAATTTTAATATAAAAATAATTAAAGTTCCTGGGGTGTTTGAGATACCTGTAACCATCTCAAAACATTTAAAAAAATTTGATGCTTTTATTGCCCTTGGATGTGTTATCAAGGGTCAAACTCCACATTTTGATTTCATATCTCAATCCTCAACCAATGCTATTATGGATTTAGCTATTAATTCAAAAAAACCTATAGGAAATGGAATTCTTACTTGTTTAAATATGAAACAAGCAAAGGCCAGAAAAAAAAAGGGTGCTGAGGCAGCAAAAGCAGTTGTTTCAGTTTTATCTCAAAAATGAAACCAAAGTATAGCCCAAAAAATAACCCTAGAGTTATTATTATTCAAAAATTATATGGTGTTTTGTTTAATAATGACGACAAAATAGAATTTCCAAAACATAGATTTAAAAAATTTATAAAAGATATTGTTTTAGGAACAATTGAACGAAATGAAATTATTGTAGATGAATTAGATAAAAATTTAGGTGATAGTTTTAATTTATTTAAGTTAGATAAGATATTTCAAGTTATCTTAAAATCTGCAACATATGAAATTTTATATAAACCTAATGTATCAATAAGGATAATAATTAAAGAATATCTTGATGCATCTAATCTCTTTTTAAATGACTCTCAAACAAAATATTTAAATGCATTATTAGACAATGCTGCCAAAAAATTAAGATCAACAAATGCATGAATTTGAGATAATCAAAAAATATTTTTCAAAACTCTCTTTAAATAATAAAAATTCACTTAACTTAAATGATGATGTTTTTTTCGATAAATCAAAAAAATTAGTTGTTTCTGTAGATACTTATATAGATAAATCACATTTTTTTGATTTTAAAGACCCTAATTTAGTTATTAAAAAAATTCTAAGATCCTCTATTTCTGATTTGATTTGCAAAGGAGTTAAACCAAAATATTATTTTATTTCAGGTTCTGGAAATAAAAAAACATTTACAAAATTGAATTTAAGTAAAATTTCTCAATCACTAAAGAAAGAACAAAAAAAGTTTGGGATTCATATTTCGGGTGGAGATACTGTTTTTTCAAACAAATTGAGTTTTACAATAATTTCT
>CACDUM010000035.1:0-2512 GCA_902555965.1 uncultured Pelagibacteraceae bacterium
ATAACATGGAAGATATGAAAAAAATAAAAATTGTTGAAGGCACAACAGAAGCAACTTTTGCAAGAAATTCATTTATTTATGATTTTATGTCTAGTATGAGACAAAAATTTAATGACCCTCTTGGTGTAAGGGCCAAAAAAAGAAAAGAAATTAGCCAGCGATAACTGCTAATAAAAGTAAAGCAACAATATTCGTTATTTTAATCATTGGGTTTACTGCTGGACCCGCTGTATCTTTATAAGGGTCACCTACTGTGTCACCTGTCACTGCTGCCTTATGGGCCTCTGAGCCTTTTCCACCATGATTTCCATCTTCAATATATTTTTTAGCATTATCCCAAGCACCTCCACCTGCGGTCATGGAAACTGCAACAAACAAACCAGTAATAATAACGCCTAACAACATTGCACCAACAGAGGCTAAAGCAGCAACTTGACCACCGATTGCAAATATTATTAAATATAAAACGATTGGAGACAAAACTGGTAATAATGATGGGATTATCATTTCTTTAATCGCAGCAACAGTTAAGAGATCAACTAATTTAGCATAGTCAGGTTTTTGTTTTCTTTTCATAATGCCCGGATATTTCTTAAATTGTCTTCTTACCTCTATAACAACAGCACCACCTGCTCTTCCTACAGCTTGCATACCCATAGATCCAAATAGATAAGGTAACATTCCACCAATTAATAAACCAACAACAACATAAGGGTTCGATAAATCAAAAGTTACAACTATTCCCTCTAATTTTGATCCAACCTCTTTAGAAAAATGTTTGATATCTTCTGTGTATGCTGCAAATAGAACTAAAGCACCTAATCCCGCAGAACCAATAGCGTATCCTTTTGTTACTGCTTTTGTAGTATTGCCAACAGCATCTAATGCATCAGTTGTTTTTCTAACATTATTAGGTAATTTAGACATTTCAGCAATACCACCAGCATTATCTGTTACTGGCCCATAAGCATCTAAAGCAACAACCATTCCTGCTAATGCCAACATAGTTGTTACAGCAATTGCTATACCATACAAACCTGCGATATGGTTTGTAATCAAAATACCAGCAACAATTATTAAAGCTGGTATAGCTGTAGCCTCTAAAGAAATTGCTAAACCCTGAATTACGTTGGTTCCATGTCCTGTTGTAGAAGAACTTGCAACACTTTTTACAGGTCTATAGTTAGTTCCTGTATAATATTCTGTTACCCAAATTAATAATCCTGTAATAACCAATCCTATAACCCCACAATAATATAAGCTCATTCCAGAAAATGATTTATTATTTAAATCATAAGAATTTTCTAAACCTAGAACATAATCAGTAACTGGATACAGAATAACTAATGAAGCTAAGGCTGATACAACAAATCCTTTATATAAAGCTCCCATCACATTTTTACTTCTACCAAGTTTAACAAAAAAAGTTCCAATAATTGAAGTTAAAATACAAGCCCCACCGATTGTCAGTGGATAAATCATCATTGATAAATCTCCTGGGAAAAATATTGAGGATAAAACCATCGTTGCAACAATAGTTACTGCATAAGTTTCAAATAAATCAGCAGCCATTCCAGCACAATCACCCACATTATCACCAACGTTATCAGCTATTACAGCAGGATTTCTCGGATCATCTTCTGGTATACCAGCTTCTACTTTTCCAACTAAATCAGCTCCAACATCAGCACCCTTAGTGAAAATACCTCCCCCAAGTCTTGCAAAAATAGAAATTAATGATGCGCCAAACCCAAGTGCGACTAATGCATTTACAATTTCTCTCTCATTAACATTAAATTTTAATAATAAATAGTAATAAACAGCAATTGATAATAAGGCCAAACCAGCAACCAACATTCCAGTGACAGCCCCGGATTTAAAGGCTACTGATAGACCACTAGCCAAACCTTTTCTAGATGCTTCAGCAGTTCTAACATTTGCTTGAACTGAAACTAACATTCCAACATATCCAGCTATACCTGATAAAGTTGCACCAATAAGATAGCCTAAACCAACAAGCATATTAAAAGCAAAACTAACAATAACTAAAACAACAACACCAACAATAGCAATTGTTTTATACTGCCTCGCAAGATAAGCCTTTGCGCCGATTTGTATCGCTGATGCAATATCTTGCATCTTAGAATTTCCAGCACTTGAATTTAAAATATTTTTTCCAGTTAAATATCCATAAACTATAGATAATAATCCGGCACCAATAGTATATAAAAGAATAGTCTCGATGGTTGATGTCATATAAACCTAAATTATGTTGTTGGTTGTTAGTTATTAAAAACCGGACAATACAAAAAAAGCTATAAAAGGCAATAAATAACTTTTAAAAATTATGAAAATGACCTTTATTTTTAATGGCAATTTTATTCCCTTTTTCATCGATAATTTGTGATTTTTGACCACCCGAAGAAATATTTCCAATTTTTGAAATCTTAATACCTAAAGATTTAAACGTTCTTTTGATGATTCTGGACTTCTTTTTTGATGCAGTAAATAA
>CACDUM010000036.1:0-2473 GCA_902555965.1 uncultured Pelagibacteraceae bacterium
TTCCTCTCTTTTATTAATTATTGTAGCAGTATTTATTGATTTGTTTTTTTTTTGATTAAGTAAATAGAGGAGATAAATTATAACAACTATAAGTAGAATGATGAAATATTCCATAAATTTAGACGGCTTAATTTTGCATCATTACACTTTTTAATGCAAATAAATTAAGGAAAAATTAACTAATGATTTGGTGAAATATTGTTAAAAAATATTTTTGCTGTTTCTTCCCAAGTGAATTTTTTTGCAAATTCAAGACAATCATTTCTATTAACTTTCAAAGCTTTATGAGCTGAAACTTTAAGATCATTATCTAAACAATTTATTTTGGAACCCTCAAATATATCTTTAGGACCTGGAACAGGATAAGCAGCTACAGGTGTTCCGCAATTTAAAGACTCACAAACTACAATTCCAAATGTATCTGTTTTACTTGGAAATACAAAAACATCGGAAGACGCAAAATGAGACGCTAATTCACCGTTTGTTTTTTCTCCTAAAAAAATATCTTTAGGAAATTCTTTTTTTAATTTTTTTAAATCAGGTCCCTTTCCTATTATCATTTTTGTACCCTCTAAATCACATTCTAAAAAAGCTCTTATGTTTTTTTCAACTGCAACTCTTCCAACATAAATCCAAATCGGTCTTTTATGTGGTAAATCAATTTTTTTCGGACTCTTAAAAGCTCCATGATTGCCTCCTCTTGTCCAAGTAATCATTTTATTATTATCTATACCTATATCGATTAATTCTTTTCTCATAGATTCTGTTGTTACTAAGATTCTCTCAGCCTTGTTATGAAAGTTTGCTAAGAATTTTTCAGCCCATTTTGCAGGTATAATAGGAAAGTAAAGCTTAAGATATTTATCAAATCTTGTATGAAAACTTGTGGTAAACTTTAGTTTATTCTTCAAACAATATCTTCTTGCCATAGTCCCTATAGGACCTTCAGTAGCTATATGAATTGCATCAGGTTTTATTTTCTTTATTAAGCTACCAACTCTTGGCCAAACATTAATAGATATTCTAATTTCATTATATTTTGGCATCGGAAAAGTTAAAAATAATTCTGGTGTGATATATTCTATTCTATGACCTTGTTCTTTTAAAATTTTACCTGTTTCATACAAGGTTCTTACAACACCATTTACTTGTGGAAAATATGCATCTGTTGCGATTAAAATTTTCATTAATTACGAAGCTTTTTTTAAGTCTTCATTTTTAATAGGTTTAATTATTTCTTGAGTGTCTAAATATTGTTCTCTTATTTTATCCCAATATAATATTTCAAAGCTACCATCGTAATTTTCGGCTAATGCAGTGCAAGATTCTACCCAGTCTCCACAATTTAAATAATTGACCCCATTAAAATCTCTATCCTCAGCATGATGGATATGGCCACAAATTATTCCATCAAATTTTTTTCTTTTTGCATAATCTGAGAGTGTTTTTTCATATTCACCAATATATTTGACGGCGTTCTTAACCTTATATTTTAAATATTTTGCAAGAGACCAATATTCTTTTCCTCTCAACCTTCTAAAGAAATTAATTATTACATTTATTTGTAACAATAAATTGTAAGCTATTGATCCAAGTTTAGATAGCCATTTAGCATGTTTCATAACACCATCCCAAGCATCACCATGAACAACAACATATTTTTTTCCAGCATTTGTCTCATGAATAACTCTATTAACCATATGGATGTCACCAAAATTCATTGGAATAAATTTTCTTAACATTTCATCATGGTTGCCCATAATATAGAAAACTTTAGTGCCATGTCTTGCTTTTCTTAAAATTTTTTGGATTACATCATTATGTTCTTGAGGCCAAAAAAAACTTTTTTGCATTTCCCAGACATCTATAATGTCTCCTACAAGATAAAGATTTTCAGATCTTGAGTTTTTAAAAAACTCTAAAAGTTTTTTCGCCTGACAACCCTTGGTACCCAAATGCACATCAGAAATAAAAATGCTTTTGTATTTAAGTATGTTAGGCATTTAAAGACCTATATTTTAATACAACTGTAACACGAATCATGTATTTCTTATTTCATTTAAATGTTACAAATTTGTTAAAAATTTTTTAAGGATTAATTATGTTGTATTGTTTAATTTACAATCAAAACTCTTCCTCTGGAAGAAAATCAAAATTCATAAATAGGGTTTTATCTAAGTTAAAAGAAAATAATTCAGTAGAATACTTTGAGACCAAAACAATAAATCAAGCTAAGAAAATTTTTAAAAACTTTAATCAAAAAAATTATGATCGATTAATAGTTGCTGGTGGAGATGGATCTGTTTCTTTTGCAATTAATGAACTAATAAAGAATGATTTTAATTTTAAAGACGATTTTGCTATAGGCTATATACCTGCTGGGACTGCAAATTTACTGCAAGCTGAATTATCAATGAATAAAAAGATTGATGATATAGTCAATGTATTGATTTCTAATAATTATAAATCCTCT
>CACDUM010000037.1:0-2028 GCA_902555965.1 uncultured Pelagibacteraceae bacterium
TTCTTCTTTTTTTGCTGCATCTGTCGGTGCTGCGTCTGCTTTTGCTGCCTCTTCCTTTTTAGCATCATCAGACCCTTCTTTTTTTCTATCTTTTTTTGGAATAGCTTTTTGAGGATTATTACCATTAGCAGGCATTGGCATTAACTCATTTTCACCTAAGATTCTTGCTACTCTTGTAGTCGGTTGTGCACCTTGGCCTAACCAATATTTAATTCTTTCAGCCTCTAATCCTATTCTCTCTTTTTTTTCTTTAGGTAATAGAGGATTAAAAAAACCAACTTTTTCTATGAAACGTCCATCTCTTGCAAAACGACTATCAGCTACAACAACTTTGTAGACTGGTCTTTTCTTTGTTCCACCTCTTGATAATCTAAGTTTTAACATTTATTCTCCTTTTTTATTTTAATTGATTAAATAATTCTGGTGGTATTCCTTTGTCAGACATACCTTTCAGATTTCCTTTAGACATCTTTCTCATCATTTCAGACATCATTTTAAATTGTTTTAACAATTTATTGATAGTGGCTGGATCAGTTCCAGAACCATTAGCAATTCTTTTTTTTCTAGAACCATCAATTATTTTTGGGTTTTCTCTTTCTTTTTTTGTCATCGATAAAATTATAGCCTCGTTCTTAGTGATAACACTCTCGTCAATACCAGCAGCATCCATTTGTGATTTAACTTTAGAAATACCTGGCATAAAAGACATAATTCCCTCTATTCCACCCATTTTTTTCATCTGTCTTAGTTGAGTTAAATAATCTTGCATTGAAAATTGTCCCTTTTTTAAATTCTCTTCTGTCTTTTTAATATTTTCTTCACCTAAATCTTGTGCTGCTTTTTCAACTAGAGATACAATATCTCCCATTCCAAGAATTCGGTTAGCAATCCTATCAGGATGAAACACCTCAAAATTTTCAATTTTTTCTCCTACCCCTAAAAACTTAATTGGAACCTCTGATACAAATTTCATACTTACCGCGGCCCCACCTCTGGCATCACCATCAGCTCTTGTTAAAATAATTCCTGATAAACCTACAGTATTTTTAAATTCTTTTGCAACTGATGCTGCTACTTGGCCAGTTAAAGAATCTGCAACTAAAAAAGTTTCGGCAGGATTGATTATATTTTCAATCTGCTTTATTTCACTCATCATTTGAAGATCTATTTGTGTTCTGCCAGCTGTATCAAACAAGATAATGTCGGCACCATTTAAATTTGCAGCACTTATTGCTCTCTGACAAATATCTGCTGGTTGTTGACCCTCTATAATTGGTAAAGTTAAGATATCATTTTGCTCACCTAAAGATTTCAACTGTTCTTGTGCAGCTGGTCTATAAATATCTAAGCTGACCATCATTACCTTCTTTTTCTTTGTATTTTCTAAATATCTTGCAAGTTTTGCAGTAGTGGTAGTTTTACCTGAACCTTGTAGACCAACTAACATCATTGGAACGGGCGGAATGGCGTTTAAATTTACATCAATGTTTTTTTCACCTAATAAATTAACTAATTCGTCATAAACGATTTTTACAACCATATCACCAGGAGATGTAGATCTGATAATTTCTTGACCTAAAGCTTTAGGTTTAACTTTTTCAATAAAATCTTTTGCGACCTCAAGTGATACATCAGCCTCTAGTAAGGCTTGTCTAATAGCTCTGAGGCCTTCATCAACTTGGCTCTCATCAAGCGAAGGGGCTTTTTTCAAAGAGGAAAAAACTTCCTCAAATTTATTTGTTAAATTTTCAAACATATTTATTTCACACAGCAGTAATCGCACTAGTGGGCGAACCCTCGCTGACTAGTGTCGATCTCTTTGTTTCCAAAGACACCGCAAATTTAACGTTTTTGCGGAAACTGCCACAAACTATAATAGAGGTTCAAAAAGTCAATAAATAAGTTAAATAACTATATATGGATATAAGGGCTTTTAAAATGGATGGATTAGGTAATGATTTTGTAATAATTGATAATAGACAAAAGATTACCAATTTGACTAAAGATCAAATCATAAAAATTTGTGAT
>CACDUM010000038.1:0-2013 GCA_902555965.1 uncultured Pelagibacteraceae bacterium
TAGATTTTGAACTGATACCATTACATAAATCTATGCTGGCTTGTTCATTGAGTTAAAAAACTCAGCATTGTTTTTAGTGTCTTTTAATTTTGAATTAATAAATTCAATTGCATCCATTGTACCCATTGGAGCAATGATTCTTCTCAGTACATTCATTTTTTGAAGATCATTTTTATCAAACAACAACTCTTCTCTTCTAGTACCTGATTTTGTAATATCAATAGCTGGATAAATTCTTTTATCAGCAATTTTTCTATCAAGAACTGTTTCACTATTTCCAGTACCTTTAAATTCTTCAAAAATTACCTCATCCATTCTACTACCGGTATCAATTAATGCAGTTGAAATAATTGTCAACGATCCACCTTCCTCAATATTTCTTGCAGCCCCAAAAAATCTCTTTGGTCTTTGTAATGCATTTGCATCAACACCACCTGTCAGAACTTTTCCAGAGCTAGGTATTACAGCATTGTAAGCTCTCCCTAATCTTGTTATAGAGTCCAAAAGTATAACGACATCTTTTTTGTGTTCTGTTAATCTTTTTGCTTTTTCTATAACCATTTCAGCAACAGCAACATGACGTTGGGCAGGCTCATCAAATGTAGAACTGATTACTTCACCTTTTACAGTTCTCTGCATGTCTGTCACTTCCTCTGGTCTTTCATCAATTAATAATACAATTAAGTAACATTCAGGATAATTTTTTGCTATCGAGTTAGCTATGCTCTGTAGAATCATAGTTTTACCAGCTTTAGGAGGCGAGATGATGATTGATCTTTGACCCTTACCAATCGGACTCACTAAATCTATAAGTCTTGGAGTTAAATCCTGTTTTTTTTCGGGTTTAATTTGCTCAACTTCCATAACAAGTTGTTTATCTGGATAAAGAGGTGTCAGGTTATCAAAAGCTATTTTATGTCTAGATTTGTCAGGTTCTTCAAAATTAATTTTGCTTACTTGTAGTAATGCAAAATATCTTTCCCCTTCTTTAGGGGCCCTAACCGGACCCTCCACAGTGTCACCTGTTCTTAAACCAAATTTTCTTATCTGGCTTGGGCTTACATAAATATCATCTGGACCTGGTAAATAATTTGACTCCATAGCTCTTAAAAATCCAAAACCATCTTGAAGCAATTGAAGAACACCAGCACCAGTAATTTCCTCTTTTTCAGCAACTTTCTTTAAAATCGCGAAAAGTATTTCTTGTTTTCTTAAAGTACTTGCATTTTCTATACCAAGTTCTTCTGCCTGAGTAATAAGTTGTTCTGACGATTTTAGTTTTAATTCTTGTATGTTCATGAGTGAATTATTAAGGACTTAATAATGGAGTTAATATATATGCTAATTTAAATTATTCAACCCTAGATAGGCTTAAATATAACAACAAATATGATCAAAATAAGCAATAATGTGGGTATTTCATTAATATATCTAAAAAATTTGTGTGTATGCCGATTCATATCTAGCTTGAATTGTCCCAAAATTCTCCCAAGATAAAAATGGTACAAAGTTAATATAACAACAAAAATCAATTTCAAAATCATCCATTTTTGACCTAACTGCCCAAAACCTATTTCATGAATTAAAATCAGCCCAAATAACCATGATAAAGTCATAGCGGGTGTCATAATGTAAAAAAAAAGTTTTTTCTCCATAACTTTAAATACTTCTGAAACTAATGGTTTATCATTATTTTGTGAATGATAAACGAAAATCCTAGGAAGATATAAAAGACCAGCCATCCAAGAAATTACTGCTATCAAATGAAGAGATTTAAAAAGTAGATATGTATTCATAAGTTATACATTTTTTTGAATTAACGATTTTAACAAAGCTATATGATCATCATTATCGTTTAAACATGGCACCATATCAAAATTTTCACCACCAGACTCCAAAAAGCTTTCTTTGCCTTGAATAAGTATTTCTTCTAAAGTCTCAACGCAATCTGAGGAAAAACCAGGACATATTGCGAGAACATTCTTCTTACCCTCTTTGGGCAATTTCTCTAAT